>NZ_CP118574.1:3750000-4062500 GCF_028898845.1 Streptomyces sp. WZ-12
GATCGACGCCGAGGTCTCGCGCAACGCCGACCAGCAGACCGCCGAGCGCGGCCGGGTCGCCGACCAGGCCAGGACGGAGCGTCAGAACTGGCGCGACGAGCAGGACAAGAAGATCGACGAGGCCGACAAGGGCACCGACAAGGAGCACAAGGACGGCAACGACAAGATAAGCAAGGAGCGCGACGGCAAGGACAAGGAGGTCGAGGACCGCAAGAACAGCGACAACAAGGACATCGGCGACAAGGCCGACCAGGCCGAGAAGGACGCCGAGAAGAAGAAGGAAGAGAAGAAGAAGGACTCCGACAGCCTCCTCGGCGGCCTCATCAGTGCCGTCGGCGACTTCTTCAAGGGCCTCCTGGACGCGGTCACCAAGGTCTTCGACGAGGCCCGCAAGGCCATCAACAGCGTCATCGACACCTTCAAGGACTGGGCGAACAAGGCGATCGACGCGGTCCGCGATTTCGCGGTCAAGGCCATCAACGCGGTCGCCGACGCGCTCATCGCCATCGGCGACGTCCTGCTGGCCGCCTTCCCGGAACTCCGCGACAAGTTCCGCAAGGCCATCAACGACCTGCGCGACAAGGCCATCGACACGGTCAACAAGCTCGCCGAGGGCCTCAAGAAGGCCGTCAACGACCTCCTCGACGCCCTCGCGGCCGGGCTCAACGCCCTCCTCAACGTCCTGGAGGCGGGCCTCAAGGCCGCCATCAAGATCTACCGCGACGCCATCGTCGGCGCCCTCAAGTTCGCCGAGGCCGCGATCCAGGCACTGGGCCAGTTCGCCGCCCTCGTCGCGGACATCGCCCCGGACCCCGGCGGCTGGCTCTCGAAGGCCGGCAGCGCCGCCAAGACCGGTATCCAGGAACATCTCTGGGGCGCCATCAAGACCGCCGTCAAGCAGTGGTTCGACACCAAGGTCGAGGGCATTCTCGGCCTCGGCAAGGCCGTCATCAACGTCCTGATCAAGGGCTGCATGTCCTTGAAGCAGATCGGCAAGATGGCGTGGGACGCGGTGATCGCGGCCCTCCCGATGATGATCGCCCAGCTCGTCATCGAGAAGGTCGTCTCGATGATCATCCCCGCGGCGGGCGCGATCCTCACCATCGTCCAGGGGCTGATGGCCGCCTGGCAGTCCATCAGCGCGATCCTCGCCGCCTTCGGCAAGTTCTTCGCGTTCCTCAAGGCGGTGAAGTCCGGCCCGGCCGCATGCCTCTTCGCCGAAGCCGTCGCCGCCGGCGTCGTCGCCCTCCTCGAACTCATCACCAACCTCCTCCTGGCCCGCCTCGGCCGCGCCGCCAAGGGCGTCGGCACCCGCCTCAAGGGCATCGCCCAAAAAATCATGAAGGGCCTCAAGAAGACCGGCAAAGGCGCCCGCAAGGCGGCCGGCAACGCCGTCAACCGCGCCCGCGGCGCCGTGCGCAAGGCCACCCAGGCCCTCCGCAAACCCACCGGCCCCGCCAAACCGAGGGGCCCCAAGGTCCCCACCCGCCCCGGCGCCTCCACCGAACACCACCCCACCACCCACCCCCACGCCAAGGGCCCCGCCACCTCCCACGACCGCCCCAACAGCCGCACCCCCAACCACGAACGCGACCACCGCCACGACGAAGACGCCGCCAAGCGCCAACGCGACGCGGAGGACCCGAAAAAGCAGCCCCGGCACGACGAGAAGAGGCCGGACCACCCGCAACACCCGGGACACAAACAGGAATCGCCCAAGAAAAAGAAGGAAACCGAGGCCCCGAAGCGCACCAAGCTACGCAAACCAAAGTCCCCATTGGGGCGCGCCCTCAAAAAGATCAAAGGCAAGGTCAAGTCCGCCCTCAAGAAGGTCCGCAACGCCGGCAAGGCTCTGGGCAAGAAACTCCGCAAGTCCAAACTCGGCAAGGCCCTCAAGAACAGCGCCAAGAAGGCCCGCGACTTCTTCAGGAAGAAGCGCGACCACATGCGCATCCACAAGAAGCACCGCACCGAGCAAAAGAAACAGAAGCACACGGACCAGAAGAAGAAGGAGAAATCCAAGCAGTCCAAAGAGACCCGACTGCAGAAGATCGTCACAAGAATCCAGCCGAAGCTCGACCGCCTGTTACAGCTCGGCATCCCACGCCCGGCCCTACAAGCCGTTCTCGGGCCGATGCGGCTCTGGTACCGACTCACTGGACTCCAGATCAATGACAGCGGTGACTCATTCGACTTCGCGGCCACTCTGAACCCATCCCGTAATTTTGGCGCAGCACACTGGGACAAATTCAGCCGCGTCGGAGAGGACGGGATTCGGCGCTTCTCCGAGAACACGGCCGGGACGCGGAAGTTCTCAGAATCCGAGCAGAACGCCAACGCCGAGCGCTACGGGGAGGCCGAACTAGGCCACCACATGCGCAATCTTCCACGAGACCAGAGGCGTGCCGCTCTCGAATATTCGGACTACGGGTGGGTGTATAACCAGATCCTGCGCGTGGAGGGTAACGAGAACCCCAACGATCTACTTGCGAGTTGGCGTGATCCGACCCTGAGCCCAGGACCACGGGCAACCCTGCAACGCATCATGGGAGACACGGGTACGGGTCGCCATGGCCACTACACTCCGGAAGATCTTAAGGCCGCACTGGCACGCCCTGGCATTCATGAAACCGATGAGGGGATACTCAAGGGAATCCTCGACGCGGGATCCCCTTCGGACTCCGCTAATCAGCTGTACAGCAGGCAACGTCGTGAAATCGCGCGCCGCATGAAGCGATTCGCTAGCCCAAGAGAGCGTCTCACCGTATCTTTCGGCTCTTACCCGACCGTCGACGACTTTCTCGAACGCAGCGCCCTGATTGACCAGGCCACCAGGGCTCACCGGCTTCCCGAAGGGATAGAGGTGCACAGGTCCCTGGAGAACGTCAGGTTCATGAAGGGGTACAGCCTCCTGGATCTCGATCGCCTGGAGGGCACAATCCAGCAGGAGCCGGGATTCATGTCGACATCAGTGGGGGGAGAATCAACTTTCAACAGAAATCCCTACCGGTTGCGGCTCAACGTACCGGCGGGCTCGCCCGCCCTATGGCTGGGTAGAACGAGTAAGTACCCGAACCAACGAGAACTTCTACTGCCCAGCAGTACGGAGTATCGGATCATCCAGGTGATTCCCCACGGGCGCAACGGTCCGTGGACCATCGTCGCCGAAGTCATGAGTCCGATTCCCTAGCCTCGCACGCCTACCACGCAACAAACCAGAACGAAGATGCGGAGTCCGCGATGTCCCACTACCCGGAAGACCTACCCTCGGGGCGCCCCACCGAGTTCGGCGACCTGAGCCCGTTTACATTGGAGCGCCACGAGTATCTGGGAATCTCGCAAACCCCTGTCCACTTCTTCCCGGTGCTGCTTCGCGGACAGCTGATCGGCTACCTGTGGGCTTCCGAGTCCGAGTCGGAAGACGCCGCTGGATTCTTCCCTCGACGGGGAGCAGGCGCCACAGGTTTCGACGCCGGTGGGACATGGCGCGGCCGCCTGAAGCGAGCCAGAGAGACCGGAATGACACCCCTGACGGCGATGCGTCAATGGGTGGGTGAACCCGAGGATTCAAGAGGTGGTGGCGTACCCACAGACGCCGAGGAACGGGTTCTGGAGAATTCGCGAGCCGTCCAGGCACTTGCCAACCAAGTGACCGAATAATGGGAGGAATCCATGACCCGCTACGCCGACATCCCCAAGCCCATTCGGTCCGGAATAGTTGTTGTCGATCCTGAGCTTGGGATTCCGCAGCGCGTCATCGTGTTGCAGTTCAATCCCGACACGTTGGAGCGGCAGGTGGCGCCGCAGGCTGCGGGTGGGGAGGGGGACAGCGGGGGCGGTGGAGGTGGGAGCGGTGGGGATCGCAACGAGGCGCTGCGGCTGAAGGGGCCGGCGGAGGAGACGTGGAAGTTCACGGCGGAGATCGATGCCACCGATCAGCTGGATGTGGCGGCGCCGGAGGGGATTCATCCGGAGTTGGCGGTGCTGGAGATGTTGGTGCAGCCGACCACCGCGCAGCTCTTGGCGGCGTCGAAGTTGACGAAGAAGGGCACCATCGAGATCAGCCCGATCGAGATGCCGTTGACGTTGTTCACGTGGGGCAGCAAGCGGGTCATGCCGGTGCGGTTGACGGAGCTGTCGGTCAATGAGTCGGCGTTCGACGTGAATCTGAATCCGATTCGGGCCTCGCTCAGCATCGGGTTGAAGGTGTTGACGGTGAGCGACCTGCCGGCCGGGCACCCCGGGGCGGCGCTCTATCTCGCGCACCTGGCGCAGAAGGAGCAGTTGGCGCGGCGGGCGCGGGGCGGGACGTTGGCGCAGTTGGGGATGGGGAGGGGGATCTAAAGGCATGGGCATCGAGCCGTATGAGCGGGCGTTGGACGATGCTCCCGGGGCGCATCCATATCCGCGGAGCAGTCGGTATGCGGGGATCGGGATCGGGGTGCACACGATGCCCGAGGGGAGTGAAGTGCGGTACGCGAAGCGGCGGTTGTTGCCGAAGCTGGAGCACGGCGAGGCGGAGGCCGTGACGCATGTCGTGGGTGCCGGGGAGCGGGTCGATCAGCTCGGGCAGCGGTATTTCGGGGATCCGGGGCAGTGGTGGCGGATCGCGGATGCCAATCCGGTGTTGGAGCCGCGGGAGTTGACGGAGGAGCCCGGGGTGGAGATAGCGGTGCCGCTGCCCGGTGGGTTCGCGAATGGGGCCGGCGGGGCGGGGGTGCGGCATGGCTGAGGGGGACGAGCCGGTCGGGCGGGGGCCGATTCACGTATCGCTGTACATGGGGCCGAAGTTGGCGCGGTTGGTGCCTCAGGAGGTGATGGAGGCGCTGTTGTCGGCGCAGATCACCAGTACGGCGGGTGAGCGGAGCGGGTTTCAACTGGCTTTTGACCTGACGAAGAAGGGCGCGATCGTCGAGCGGTTGCTGCCGGAGGGGTTTTTCGATCCGAAGACCCGGGTCATCGTCACCGTTGCCATCAGGGGGACGCCGGTGGTGTTGCTGGACGGGGTGATCGTGCGGCACGAGGTGGGCAGCAGCAACCATCCCGGGCAGAGCACGCTGACCCTCACCGGGGAGGATCTGTCGCTGTTGATGGATCTGGAGGAGCGGACGGACCGGTATCCAAATCTGGCGCCCTCGCAGCGGGTTGAGCGGATTCTGTCCAAGTACGCCGACTACGGGATCGATACGCGGATCATTCGCGAGCAGATTCCGCAGCCGCCGCGGGAACAGGTGCGGGTCGACTACCAGACGGGGACGGATCTGCAGTATGTGAACGACCTTGCGCGGGCCAACGGTTACACGTTCTATCTGGAGCCGGGTCCGGTGCCGGGGCGTTCAACGGCGTTCTGGGGACCGGAGCAGCGGCTCGGACAGCGGCAGCACGCCCTGAACGTCAATATGGATGCCCATTCGACGGTTGACCAGCTCACGTTCGCGTATGACGGGACGGCCAGGGAGGAGCCGCAGGCGCGGGTGCAGGATCCCGTGACGCGGCGGGCGCCCTTGCTCGCGCCGCCCGATATCAGCCCGTTGCGGCCGCCGTTGGGGCTGCGCGGGTCGCCGGCGCTCAAGCGGAAGACGCTGAGCGGGACGGCCAAGATGGACGAGGGGCTGGCGCGGGCCGAGGCGTTGGGGCGGGCCGCCACCAGTGCGGACGCCATCTCGGGATCCGGTTCGCTGGATGTGACGCGGCACGGATATGTGTTGCGGCCACGGGAGTTGGTGGGGGTGCGCGGCGCCGGGATCACCTACGACGGGGACTACTACGTGAAGAGCGTGACGCACAATCTGCGGATCGGCTCCTACCTCCAGAATTTCACGTTGTCGAGGGAGGGGCTGATCGCCCGCCGCGGCACCGTTCGGCCCTAGCGAAGCCCCATCGGGCCCCACCGACCAAGCTCTGGCGAGCCCCCTCAGGACAGCACCACCCACGCTTAACCGCCGTAGTCGCCGTAACCGCCGTAACCGCCGTCAAGGAGAGAAGTCGCGCATGGCCGGTGCACCGAACAACCGCTTCCTCGGCAAATTCCGGGGCCGGGTGGCGGCCAATGACGACCCGATGGGAATCGGGCGGTTGAGGGTCCAGGTCCCAGATGTGTTGGGCGATGAGGTGTCCACCTGGGCGTTGCCGTGTTTTCCGTTCTCGGGTGAGCGGGCCGGCCAGGTGGTCGTGCCGTCGGTCGGGGCCGGGGTGTGGGTGGAGTTCGAGCAGGGGGATCCCAGTTTCCCGGTGTGGGTGGGGTGTTGGTACGGGCGGCGGGAGGAATTGCCGGAGGACGCGCAACGGGACCCGGCGATTTCGCATCCGGTGGTGATCCAGACGCCGGGGAAACACAAGATCGTGCTGTCGGACGTGCCCACCGAGGGGATCTTGTTGGAGGCGCCGGGCGGCGCGTATGTGCGGATCGATGCCACGGGTGTCCACATCAACAACGGGCACGGGGCGTCGATCTCGCTGGCCGGGGAGCAAGTCGACGTGAACGACGGTCGGTTGACCGTGCCGAAGAAGCACTGACGACAGCGGGGGAGGCAGGGCAGATGGCGAGCGGAAACGTCCTCCATGGCGGCGTGGTCATGGGATGTCCGCACGGGGGGCTGGTGGTGCCGGTCCCGGCCGGCGGTGACGGCGCGGGCGCGGTGCGGATCGACGGTGCGGCGGTGGCGACCGCCGCGGCGCTGTTCACCGTCAGCGGGTGCACGCACGTCGTGGCGGGGCGGCCGCAGCCCTGCGCCAGCGTGCGGTGGACCGCGGACGGCGGCGGGGCTCAGCAGGTGTGCGTCGACGGCGTGCCGGTGCTGCTGGACGCGTCGGCGGCGATGTGTTTCAGCGCCGGGCTGGTGCCGCAGGGCCCGCCGGTGGTGGCGTCCGTCGGCGGGGGCCGGTGGGGCGGTTCCGAGGGGGTGACGAGCCGATGAGGGCGGCAGCGGGGCAGGTGCGCCGCACGGACCTGGCCTTTCCGTACCGGGTGGACCGGCGGGGGCGGACCGCGCACGCCCGTCATGACGCGCATGTCCGGGATCTGATCGAGCAGTTGCTGTTCACCAGCCCCGGCGAGCGGGTGATGCGGCCGGACTTCGGGTGCGGGCTGCTGGACCTGGTCTTCACGCCGAGCAGCCCGGAGTTGGCCTCGGCCGTCGAGTTGTCCGTGCAGGCGGCGCTCCAGCGCTGGCTGGGCGAGCTGATCGAGGTGGCGTCGCTGGACGTGGTGAGCGAGGAGAACGTGGTGCGGGTGTACCTCCAGTACGTGGTGCGCGCCACCGCCAGTCGTCGCGATGAGGTCTTCGAGGGACGGGGGGTGGCGTGATGAGCGGCGCCGCGCGGGCGGCCGGGGTGAGCCGGCGGGAGCGGATACGCCAGGAGCGGCGCAACGGCGTCGACGAGGTGGAGGTCTCCGAGGACGGGCGGACGCTGACCGTCACCTTCCTCGGCAAGGCGCCGCACGGGCTGCGCCCGGAGAACGTCCGGATCGACGGCGGGCGCCGGATCACCGGCATCGAGGCGTTGGAGATCACGGTCGAGCGGGAGGAGGACCCCGAGCTCGACGACCGGCTGGTGGTGACGCTGGACCGGGTGGGCGACTTCTCGCCGTACCGGCTGTCGGTGGTGGAGACCGACCCGTACGGGCGGCCGGGCGGCGCGCCGTTCCCCGGGTTCGACCAGCGGTACTTCTCCGCGGAGTTCTCGTTCCGGCCCAACTGCCCGACGCCGTTCGACTGCGCGGACGGGGACGGGGGCGCGGACGGGCACGGCGTTCCCGGCCCCGGGGGCCCACCGGACGCGCTCCGCTCCCCCGCTCCCGTCTCCTCCCCCACCCCCGTCATCGACTACACCGCCCGGGACTACGCCACCCTCCGGCAGGTCGTCCTGGACCGGCTGCGGCTGACCACCCCGGAGTGGGTGGAGCGCAACCCGGCCGACCTCGGGACGACGCTGGTCGAGCTGCTCGCGTACACCGCGGACCAGATCAGCTACCAGCAGGACGCGGTGGCGACCGAGGCGTATCTGGACACCGCGCGGAGCCGGGTGTCGGTGCGGCGGCACGTGCGGCTGATCGACTATCCGATGCACGACGGGTGCACGGCGCGGGCGTTCGTGGCGCTGGAGGCGGTGGCGCCGCTGACGCTGCCGCCGGGCTCGTTCCGCTTCGCCGCCGTCGACTACCGCACCTACGGGCCGCGGGACCGGCCGGAGCTCGGGACGGTCCTCGACGACCGGGAGTTGGCGGTGCTGGCCGAGCGCGGCTCGCTGGAGGTCTTCGAGCCGGTGGTGCGCGACGCGCCGCTGACGCTGCTGCCGCAGCACAACACCGTCCGCCTGTGGACGTGGGGCGGGGAGGTGTGCGGGCTGCCGAAGGGCGCGACCCGCGCCACCCTCACCGACGACTGGGTCGACGAGGACGGCGGGCGACGGCAGTTGGCGCTCGCCCCCGGGGACCTGCTGCTCTTCGAGGAGGTGAAGGGCCCGCGGACCGGTACGCCCGGCGATCAGGACCCGACGCACCGGCAGGTGGTGCGGCTGAGGTCCGTCACCCCGGCCGTCGATCACCTGCTGGGGCGGCCCGTACTGGAGGTCACCTGGGGCCCGGAGGACGCGCTCACGTTCCCGCTGCGGCTGTCCACCCTCGGCGGCCGCGACTGCGCGCCCGTCGAGGACGTCAGCGTGGCCCGCGGAAACGTGCTGCTGGTGGACCACGGCCGGACCCTGGACGGGGACGGGGACGGGGACGGGGACGGATATGAGGGCGGAGGGCGGCTTCCCGAGGTCGCCCCCGAGACCGTCACCGTGCCGCCCGTCCCGGCCGTCCTGCCGTCCTGCGGCCCGCCGGCCTTCGGCTGCTGGGACGGCGGGCACGGGGGCAACGAGGTCGCGCGGCTGCTCGGCGACCTCATCGACCGGGCCGAGGACGGACGGGAGTTGACGCCCGACGACGTCCGGCGGCTGTTCACGGCGGTGGGTGAGGAGGCCGCCGAGCGGGCCGGAATCGGGCTCGCGTCGGCCGGGCTGCGGGCCGAGAAGGTGACGCCCGGGACGGCGTATGCGCAGGCCGCGGCCTTGCGGACGCTGCTGGCGCAGTCGGTGTACCCGGGAATCGCGCCGCGCTTCAGGCCGGTGTTGGGGCGGGCGCCGGTCGTCCAGGCGGTGCCGTTCCCGCAGCCGCGGCACATCGCTGCCGGGCAGGCGGAGCACCTGGCGGCGGTCCCGGAGCGGGTGCGGGCGCGGCTGGTGGAGCTGTGGCGCAGCGCCCGGGACCGGGACGGGTTGGACGAGGCGGAGGTCGCCGAGCTGGCCGTGCTGTTCGGGCTGCGGCTGCTGGCGGAGCTGGAGCTGGTCCGGCATCCGGTGCGGGCGCTGCGAGAGTTGCTGCACCGCAGCCCGCACCTGTTGGACGGCAAGCTGCGCCGGCTCGCGGTGCTGACCGCGCGGGCGCGGGCCGGGACGGTGCTGGACGCGCGCACCGCGTGGGAGATCGCGCACACCTGGGGCGCCGGGTACGCCGACGGGCTGGATCCCGAGGAGCCGGTGCTGCACGGCCCGGCCGCCGCGGTCCACCAGGACCCGCGCGAGGCCCTGCCGGCGATCCGCCTTCGGGAGATCTCCCCGGGAGGCGAGGAGCGCGGGCCCCAGTGGCTCCCGCGCCGCGATCTGCTGCGCAGCGGGCCCCGCGACCGGCACCTCGTGGGGGAGTTGGGCGACGACGGGCGGCTGGCGCTGCGGTTCGGCGACGGGCGGTACGGGGCCCGGCCGACGCCCGGCGCCCGGCTCGCCGTTCACTACCGGATCGGCGGCGGCCCGGCCGGCAACGTCGGCGCGGGGGCGATCGGCCATCTGGTGCTGCGGCGCGACCCGGAGGAGTCCGATGCCGCGGAGCCCCTGCCGGTCGTCGGGGTCCGCAACCCGCTGCCCGCGGTGGGCGGCACCGGCCCCGAACCGCTGGAGCAGGTGCGGCAGTTGGCACCGCTGGACCTGAAGCGGACCCGGCTGCGGGCGGTGACCGCGGAGGACTACGCGGCACTGGCGGCCGACCTGCCGGGCGTCCAACGGGCGGCGGCCCAGATCCGTTGGACCGGCGCCCTCCAGGAGGCGCGGGTGGCGATCGACGCCTACGGGACCCAGGAGCCGACCCCGGCGCTCCTGGACGGGATCGGGTACGCGCTGGAGGGCTACCGCAGGATCGGGCACGACCTGGTGGTGCAGCCGGCGCGGTGGGCGCCGCTGGACGTCGCCCTGACGGTGTGCGCCGAGCCGGGGCACCAACACGGGCAGATCCTGGCCGAGTTGTACCGGGTGCTGGGTGGCCGGGTGCTGCCCGGCGGGCGGTTGGGCTTCTTCCATCCGGACGCGCTGACGTTCGGGGAGCCGGTCCGGCTGAGCCGGCTGGTGGCGGTGGCCGCGGCGGTGCCGGGCGTACGGAGCGTGGTGGTGGACCGGCTGCGCCGGATGTTCCACGAGGACCGCGGGGAACGGGAGGCGGGGGTGTTGCGGCTGGGGCCGCTGGAGATCGCCCGCTGTGACAACGACCCGGACCGGCCCGAGAACGGCCGGCTGGTCATCGAGCTCGGGGGTGGGCGATGACGGAGCACGAGACGGCGGGCACCGGCTGCCGGTGCGGGTGTGACGGCGGCGGGCACGACGAGCGGCGGGCCGATCCCGCGCTCTACAACCCGCCGGGCCGCACCGCCCTCAACTACCGGGTGGGGGAGCACGGTTCGTTCCTGTCCGCGATGCTGGACCGGCTGGCGTCGCCGGCGTATCCGGCGCTGCGCGGGCTGACCGTCCGCACCCCCGACGACCCGTCCATCGGGCTGCTTCACGCCTGGGCGGTCCTCGGCGACCTGCTGACGTTCCACAGCGAGCGGATCGCCGACGAGGGGTATCTGCGGACCGCCAACGAGCACCGTTCGCTGGCGCTGCTGGGCCGGCTGGTGGGGCACCGGCCGCGGCCCGGGGTCGCCGCCGACACCCACCTCGCCTACACCCTGGACCGCGACCCGCGGGCCGGGGACCTGCCGGTGGTCGTCCCGCGGGGGGCGCGCAGTCACAGCGTGCCGGCGGGGCCCGACGAGGAGTCGCAGACCTTCGAGACCGACGAGGACCTGACGGCGCGCTGGGCGTGGAACGAGCTGGCGGTGCGGCAGCGGCGGCCCGCGCTGCTGACCGCCGAAGACCTTTCGTCCCGGCCGGAGTTGCTGGTCGCCGGGACCGCCACCGGGCTGACCGTCGGGGACCGGCTGCTGTTCGACTTCGGGGCGCGGCGGGTGCTGCTGCCGGCGGCGTCGGTGCGGCCGGACCGCACCGAGGACGTGACCTTGGTGGGGCTGCCGAAGGCCGCGCCGGCGTCGCTGCCGGAGCTGATCACCGAGCTGCGGGCCTGGATCACCGAACCTCCCCCGGCAACGGACCCGGACGACCCGGACTATCCGCCGCCGGCCACGCCGCAGGCACCCAACCCGCGCCCGGTCAGCCGCTTCGTCGCCGACTTCGACGCGCAGGTGTTGGCGCCGCTGCGGAAGGACCTGGACGCGATCGCCACCCCGGAGGCGCTCGCCGCGCGGCTGGCCGGGCCGCACGAGCGGCTGGCGGAGGCGCAGGCGGTGGCGGCCGGGTATCCGGAGGTCGTCGCGTGGTTCGAGGAGCTCCAGGCGGTCGTGGGTGAACTGGCGCGACGGGCCGACCAGTTGGGCGGCGAGCCGCCGGAGGTGCCGGGGGACGGGGGCGGCGAGCGGGACCCCGCCGACCGGCACTCGACCTCCGCTCCCCCGGTGCCGCCGGCCCTGGCCGCCCTGGCCTCCGTGTTGCCGGCGCTGCGCACCCGGGTGGTGCGCCCGCCGTCCACGGCCGGGGAGGTCGCCGCGGACCCCGGGCGGGCCTTCGGCGCCGGCGCGGACCTGGGGGCGCGGCTGCTCTCCGCACTGGACCCGCGGGTCGCCGACGGCCTCTACCCGGCGTGGCGACGGGCCGCGACACCGCGGGCGGCCGGCGCCGGCAAGCCCGCTGACCAGCCGCTGCTGCGCGCCCTGATGGCGATGCGGGTCACCGCCGCCCCGTTCGGTGCGACGGCCCCGCTCAAGCCCGTACAGGACGACCGGGGCCGGGTCATCAGGACCGCGGACTGGCCGCTCACCGGGGCGGCGCTGACCACGGTGCGGGTGGTCTTCGACACCGCAGGGAAGACCCCGGTGCGGGCCGAGTTCCAGTACGTCGAGACGGGGAATTCGGTGCAGCGGGCGGAGAACCTGCCGGCCGACACCAGCTTCGAACTGGGCCGGGGCCGCATCGAGTTGTCCACCCGCACCGGCCCCGAGCACGAGCTGAGCTGGCTGGGCCGGCACGCGGCGGGCGCCCCCGAGGCAGGGGTGACCGCCCGACTGCTGCCCGGGCTGCCGGAGCGCACGCTGTTCGTCTCCCGCCCGGCGGAGGACGGCAGGGTCCACGTCTCGGTGGACAACGGGACGGCCGAGTCCTGGCAGTTGGCGCCCGGCGAGCACCGGCAGGTCACCGACGGCACGTACGAGGTGCGGGTGCGGGTGGCGGCCGGCGGGGAGCCGCCGGGCGTGGAGATCGCGCTCGCGACGGTCCCGAAGCCGGCCGACCGGCGCGCGCTGGCGCTGGACGCGGTCTACGACGGGATCACCGTGGGCAGTTGGGTCGCCATCGAACGGCCCCGCAAGGGCGCGGACGGCCCGGACGGGATCCCCGGCGACAAGAAGCTGGCGTTCGTCACCACCCGGGTCACCGCCGTCCGCACCGCGGTGCACGCCCAGTACGGGATCACCGGCCGGGGCACCCTGCTGACGCTGGCCGACCCGTGGCTGGACGAGCACGATGTGACGCTGGACGCGATCCGGGACACCACCGTGCACGCCGCGGGTGCGGAGCTGACCCAGGCGGACGAGCCGGTGGGCGAGGACGTGCACGGCGACCGGCTCGAACTGGCCACGCTCTACGAGGGGTTGCGGCCGGGTCGCCGGCTCGTCGTCTCGGGCGAGCGGACCGACATCCCGGGCGTCACCGGGATGCGGGGCACCGAACTGGCGGTGATCGCGGAGGTGGCGCAGACCGTGGACCCGGAGCTGCCCGGCGACCGGGTGCACACCGCGCTCACCCTGGCCCGGAACCTGGCGCACCGCTACCGGCGGGAGTCGGTGCGGGTGCGGGGCAATGTGGTCCCGGCCTCGCACGGCGAGAGCCGCGACGAGGCGATCGGCAGCGGGGACGCGGCGCGCGCCCACCAGACCTTCGCGCTGTGGCAGTCCCCGTTGACCTGGCGGCCGGCCGACAACCCCCTTGGCGCCGTACCGGAGTTGGAGATCCGGGTGGACGGGCTGCGCTGGCACCCGGTGGACAGCCTGGCCGGGCGCGGCCCCCATGAGCGGGTGTACGTCACCGGCACCACGGGCGGGGACGGCTCCCGTTCCAGCGCCGAGGGCGCGGGCGGGCGGACGACGGTGACGTTCGGGGACGGGGTGCACGGCGCCCGGCTGCCGAGCGGCCACGACAACGTCCGGGCCCGTTACCGCTTCGGCACCGGCCGGGCCGCCAACGTCGCGGCGGACCGGATCACCCAGGCCGTCACCCGCCCGCTGGGCGTCACCGGCGTCACCAACCCGCAGCCGGCCACCGGCGGCGCCGACGCGGACGGCCCGGCGCTGACCCGGCGCACCATCCCGCTGGCGGTCTCCGCCCTGGACCGGCTGGTGTCGCTGGTGGACTACGAGGACTTCGCGCGCTCCCGGGCGGGCATCGGACGGGCCGCGGCCCGCGAGGTGTTCGACGGGCGGCGGCAGGTGCTGCAGGTGACGGTGGCCGGCGTGGACGACGTCCCCCTCGCGCCGGACGCGGAGGTGCTGCACGCGCTGCGGGCGTCGCTGGCGGAGTACGGCGACGGCCGGCTGCCGGTGCGGGTGGACGTCCGGGAGCCGGTGCTGCTGCTGTGCGCGGCGCGGGTCAAGGTGTTGCCGGACCACTCCTGGCCGCTGGTCGAACCCCGGGTGCGGCGGGCGCTGTGGGCGCGGCTCGGTTACGACGGCCGGGAGCTGGGGCAGCCGGCCCGGCTGTCGGAGGTGCTGGCCGCGGCCCAGTCGGTGCCCGGGGTGGACTATGTGGACGTGGACGCCTTCACCGGCGTCCCGGCGTCCGTCACCACGGACGAACTGGCCGCGCTGGCCGGCGCGTTGTCGGGACCGCCGCGGGAGTCGGTGCCGGCCCGGCCCGCCCGCTTCGACGAGCGGATCCACGAGGTGACGGCGGACGGCGGGGAGACACTGACCGCCGTCGCCGCCCGGTACGGCATCCCGCTGGCGGAGCTGCTCCGCCTCAACCCCGACCTCACCGACACCCGCCCGCTGCCCAAGGGCCGCGCGCTCTGCGTCTTCCGCGGCGTCCGGCCGGCCCAACTCGCGCTGTTCGACCCGCGGGTCGCGGACACGCTGATCCTGACCGAGGAGACCCGATGACCACCAACAGGGAGCCGGACGGGCTCGCGGAGCTGCTCCCGCAGTGGCACCGGCTGCGCGACGCCGAGCAGGGCGAGCCGCTGCGGGCCCTGCTGGCGGTGATCGCCGAGCAGGTGGACCGGGTCCGGGACGGGGTGGCCCAGCAGTACGACGACTGGTTCGTGGAGACCGCGGCGGAGTGGGTGCTGCCCTACCTCGGCGATCTGGTGGGCTACCGCCCGCTGCCCGGGTACGAGCGGGTGCTGGCCACCGGGCTGCGGGACGGCGGGCTGCCGGACTCCTCGCGGCGGCGGCTGGCGCAGGCGCTGGCGCCGCGCCGGGACGTCGCCGCCACGGTCGGCAACCGGCGGCGCAAGGGCACCCTGGCGCTGCTGGAGGAGCTGTCCGAGGGGGTGGCGGGCTGGCCGGCGCGGGCGGTTGAGTTCTCCCGGCTGGTCGCGCACCAGCAGCCGGTGCGGCTCTACGGCTCGACCACCGAGGAGGCCGACGCGCGGCGGCGCGGACGGGGCCGGCTGGTGGACGTCCGGGACGGCGCGGCGCTCGACCTGGCCGGCGGCCCGTTCGGCACCGTCCCGCGCACCGTGGACGTCCGCCGCGCCAACTCCGCGCGCACGCAGGGCGGTTACTCCCCGGCCGGGGTCGGTCTGTTCGTCTGGCGGCTGAAGCCGTACGCGGTGACGAGGGCGCCGGCGTACTGCATCGACCGGGCCCGCAACCTCTACACCTTCGCCATCCTGGGCAACGACACCCCCCTGGTGACCCGCCCGGAGCCGGAGCCGTCGGCGACCCACCTCGCCGCGCTCGACAACGTCCCGGCGCTGATCACCCGCCGGCAACTGCACGACCGGCTCGCCGACTACTACGGCCCCGGCAAGAGCTTCGTGCTCCGGACGGACGACGCGGACCACCCGGTCCCGCTCGCCGACATCGTCGTCGCCGACCTGAGCGCCTGGCGCTACCGGCCCCGGCGCGGGCAGGTCGCCGTCGACCCGGAGCTGGGGCGGATCGCGTTCGGGGCCCGCTCGGCGCCGCGGCAGGGCGTCTGGGTGGACTACCACTACGGGTTCGGCGACGACCTCGGCGGCGGGGAGTACGTCCGCGAGCGCGCCGAGCTGGGGGCGACGGGCGACCACGGGCGGGTCACCCCGCCGGACGCGGCCGTCTACCGGGTCGGCCCCGACGCCCCGTTCCGGCGGATCATGGACGCCTACGCCGCCTGGCGGCACGACCGGCGCACCGGCCGGGGCGGCCCCGACGGGATCATCGAGATCGTCCACAGCGGCGCCTACCAGGAGCAGTTGGACTTCGACCTGGAGCCGGGCGACCGGCTCCAGCTGCGCGCCGCGGAGGGCACCCGCCCGGTGATCCGGCTGCTGGACTGGTACAGCAACCGGCCGGACGCCCTCAACATCCGCGCCGTGGAGGCGGAGTGCGCGCCCGGCGAGCGGCCGCGGATGGAGCTGGACGGGCTGCTGGTCACCGGCCGCGGCCTGAACGTCACGGGTCCGCTGGGGTCGTTGGTGCTGCGGCACTGCACGCTGGTGCCCGGCTGGTCGCTGGAGCCGGAGTGCCACCCCGCCTCCCCGGAGGAGCCGAGCCTGGTCCTGGACCGCACCACGGCCTGCGTGGAGATCGACCGGACCGTCCTCGGCACCATCGAGGTGCTCGGCGACGAGGTCGGCACCGACCCGCTCCCGATCCATCTGCGCGACAGCATCCTGGACGCCACCGGCACCGACCGCGCGGCGCTGTCCGCCCCGGACTGCCGCCACGCGCACGCGGAGCTGTCCGCGCACCGGACCACGGTCCTGGGCGAGGTCCACGTCCACGCGGTGCGGATCGCCGAGAACAGCCTCTTCACCGGCCTGGTGCACGCGGCCCGGCGCCAGGTGGGCTGCGTCCGCTTCAGCTACCTCCCGCCGGGCTCGCGGACCCCGCGCCGCTACCGCTGCCAGCCGGACCTGGTCGGCCCCGCGGAGGCCGCCCGGGTCCGCCCGCTGCTGCGCAGCGAGCGCTACGGCACGCCGTGGTACGGGCAGTTGGCGGCCGGCTGCGCCGAGGAGATCCGCCGCGGCGCGGAGGACGGCGCGGAGCTCGGCGCGTACCACGACCTCTACCTCCCGCAGCGCGCGGACAGCCTGCGGGCCCGGCTCGCGGAGTACACCCCGGCCGGCACCGACGCGGGGATCGTGTTCGTCACATGAACCCCCGTCCACTGCGCGCACCGGCCGAACTCCGGCCCGCCGCCCGCGGCTTGACCGCCGCCGCCCACCATCGACCGTCCGAGCTTCCGTCCGAGGGGGACCCCTTCCATGCACGCTGACCTCTCCCGCATCACCTACCGGCCGGAGCGCCACTACTCCGCGGTGGTGGCGCAGCAGGGCCGGGTCCAGTTGGACGCCGACGCCAACGAGCAGACCGCGCTCCAGCTCTTCCAGGCCCGCACCCTGGCCACCGACCTGATCGGCCCGCACGGCGGCCCGCACGGCGCCACCGGCTTCAAGGTCGATCTCCGGGGCGGCCCGCACGAGTTGGACGACCTGGTCATCGGCGGCGGCCGCTACTACGTGGACGGCATCCTCTGCGACGCCACCCGCCCGCGGCCCGGCACCCCGGTGCCGGCCACCGCCCACCAGGAGGGCGCGCCCGACCCGGCGGACGCCCCGGCCGCCCCCGCCGCCGACGAGACCTGGACGTACTGGAACCAGCCCGACGGCTTCCGCGACCCCGAACGCCCCGGTGACCGGCTGCCCTCCCACTTCCCCTACCTGGTCTACCTCAAGGTGTGGGAGCGGCTGGTCACCGCCGCCGAGGACCCGGCGCTGCGCGAGGTGGCGCTGGGCGCCGCGCTGCCGGACACCGCGGCCCGCACCAAGGTGGTGTGGCAGGTGCTGCCGCTGCCCGCGGCCGAGCTGGAGCTGGACGGCGACAACCCGCCGGCCGCCGACATCCGCACCGCCTTCGACCGCTGGGCACACAAGGCCGCCACCCCCGCCTGCCGGCTGGCGGCCCGCAGCGAACGCCCCGACCACGGCGACGACGACCCCTGCCTGGTCGCCCCGGAAGCCCGCTACCGCGGCCCGGAGAACCAGCTCTACCGCATCGAGGTCCACGAGGGCGGCGCCGCCGAGGACGCCACCTTCAAGTGGTCCCGCGAGAACGGCTCCCCCACCTTCCAGGTCGACGAACTGGACGGCACCTGGGTGGAGTTGGCGTCCTTGGGCGGCGACGACAAGCTCTCCCTCCACGTGGGCGACTGGGTCGAGTTCGTCGACACCGCCTACAGCAGCCGGGGCGAGGCGGCGCCGCTGCTGCGGGTGGAGGAGGTCGACCTGCCCGGCCGTCGGGTGCGGCTCTCCGACGAGCCGGCGCCGGGCGTCGGCCGACGGCCCGAGCTCCATCCGTTCCTGCGCCGCTGGGACCACCAGGAGCCCGGCCGCGGGACGTCCGGCCCTCGGGGGTCCAGCCGGCGGACGGTCCGCCACGGCGACCGGACCGGCCGGCTCCGGCACGGCGCGCTGCCGGTCGAGGAGGGCGGCTGGCTGCCGCTGGAGGACGGCCTGGAGGTGTACTTCGAGTCCGGCGGCGCCTACCGCACGGGCGACTTCTGGCTGGTCCCGGCCCGCACCGCCACCGGCGGCGTCGAATGGCCCACCGACCCGGCGCGCCGCCCGCTGCTCCAGCACCCCGCCGGCATCGCCGTCCACTACGCGCCGCTGGCCTGGGTGCACGGCGAACAGGCCGTGCCCGACCTGCGGTTGGCGTTCCGCCCGTTGGCCACCGACATCCCGGCGGCCGGCGACGCGGCACCGGCCACGACGGACGCACCCGCCTCCCCGGACACCGGGGGCTACGAGGACTCCGGGGACCACGGGGACGACTTCGGCGGCAGCGGTGCTCCCGGCGCGGGTGACGGCGGGCGCGGCGGGGACGGCGGTCGCGGCCTGGGCACGCTGTCGACCGGCCCGGACGGCGGCTCCGGCCCCGCCCGCCCCCGCTCGCAGACCACCGCGGAGGCCGAGGCGCAGGTCGACGAGACGGGGGTGGTGGACTGATGGCCACCCCGCTGACCGGCAGCCAACTGCTCGCCGCCCTGCGCGCGGAGGGCCTGGTCCTCCACGAGGTCGGCGACTGGCGCCGGCACAACCGGAACACCAAGGGCGCCTGGGGCCCGGTGAACGGCGTGGTCATCCACCACACCGCCACCGAGGGCACCGACGCCTCGGTGAACCTCTGTTACGACGGCCGCCCGGACCTGCCGGGACCGCTCTGCCACGGCGTGATCGACAAGGCCGGCGAGCTCCACCTCGTCGGCAACGGCCGCGCCAACCACGCCGGCCTCGGCGACCGCTTCGTCCTCCAGGCCGTCATCGACGAGGAGGAGCTCCCCAAGGACCACCTCGCCGACACCGACGGCAACCGCCACTTCTACGGCTTCGAGTGCATCAACCTCGGCGACGGCCAGGACCCCTGGCCCGAGCCCCAGTTACTGGCCGTCGAGAAGGCCGCCGCCGCCCTCTGCCGGGCGCACGGCTGGGGCGAACGCTCGGTGATCGGCCACTTGGAATGGCAACCGGGCAAGATCGATCCCCACGGCTTCACCATGGACGCCCTCCGCGAACGCATCAAGTCCCGCCTGTCGAAGGCCCCGGCGGGGCCGGTGGGATTGGTGGAGCCGGAGATGTCGGTGGGGTCGGAGGGACTGGCGGCTTCGAAAGGGTCAAGGTCTTCGGAAGGGTCGGTGACGTCGAAGGGATCGGTGGGGTCGGCGGCTCCGACCGGGGCCGATGGGGTCGATGGTTCTGGTGGAGCCGATGGGGCCGAGGCCGATGGGGCTGGTGGGACTGGTGGCAGGGGTGGGCCGTCGGCGATCCCGCCGATGCCCCAACACCCGCCCTACGAGCCCTTCCCCGGCGGCGAGTTCTTCCGTTCCGGAGCCGGTGGCCCGCTGATCGTGGCAATGGCCGAACGACTGATCGCCGAGGGCTGCGACCACTACCGCCACGGCCCGGCCCCGGACTGGAACGAGGCCCACCGCAAGTCCTACGCCTCCTGGCAACGCAAACTGGGCTTCCACGGCAAGGACGCCGACGGCATCCCCGGCCGCGTCACCTGGGACCACCTCCGAGTACCGAACGCCCAGTCCCGGACGCCTGGTTGAGCGCAGGCGACTACTCAACGACGGACGCCTGGCCGGCAACCGCTCCGTGACCGGTGCCCGGCGTCTGGTGCCCGGTGTCTGGTGCCTGGTGTCTGGTGTCTGGTGTCTGGTGCCTGGTGCCTGGTGCCCGGTGTCCGGTGTCCGGTGTCTGGTGTCTGGTGCCTGGTGCCTGGTGCCCGGTGTCCGGTGTCCGGTGTCTGGTGTCTGGTGCCCGACGGTCAACGTCCAACGTCCGATGTCCGGCTGGTGTCGAGCGCCCGGTGTCTGGTGTCCGACGTCCAACGTCCGGCTGTGTCCAGTGTCCAGTGTCCGGTGTCCAGTGTCCGGTGTCCGGTGTCCGGTGTCCGGTGTCCGGTGTCCGGTGTCCGGCCGCTGGCGGGTGCCCGACGGTGGCGGCTGCCCGCCCGATGCCAACTGCCCACCCGGTGGCCGGTACCCGGCCGATACCCGGCTGATGGCCGACACCTGCCCCAGGCCGATGCCTGCCCGGTGGCGGCTGCCGGTCCGACGGTGACTGCCGGCCCAATGGCACATGACCGTCCGGCGGCGGCTGCCCCGCGGGCGCCGTTGGGGATCGGGAATACCCGCCCCGCCCCGCCACGTTGTGGCTCCGCAGGGGGCCCACGCGTCCCCTAGGGAATCCGTTCCCCTCCCCACCTAGGGGTTCCGTTCCCCGCCAAGGCCCCGCGCCCCACCCACACCCCCACCCACATCCTCACCGCTCGAACTCCCCAACGCACAACGCCGGGTGGCCCTCCCCCACAGAGGACCACCCGGCGTTTCTAGCGGGCGGGTGGGGGTGATCCCCACATCACCCCGTCCGCCTCATCCGGCTTCCCGGGCGCCCCGTTGGCCGGCCGCCGCCGCGGCCGGCCAACGGGTGCGCACCGCGCTGTTGGCCGGACGGTTCACAGACCCCGCACCGGAAGCGCGGGCACCGCCGGGATGTTGGCGGCGTTGGTCAGGTCGGCCAGGTTGGCGGGCACGGCAGGGGTCAGGCCCTTGGCGCCGGCGACGGCGTCGGTCACGGTGGCCTTGCCGTCCGTCACCACGACGGAGACGGTGCCCCGCGCGAACGGCACCGCGTCGCTGCCCACGCCCTGCGCGAGCGCGGTGGCCTGCCCGGCGACGCCCTGCGCGAACGGCAGCGCCTCGCCCTGCGCGTTCTGCACGAACACCTGGACGTGGCCGCCGACGAGGATCGCGAACGGGGTGGCCTGGCCCGCGACGTCACCGGCGAGCGCACCGGCGTTGCCGACCACGTCCTGGGCGACCGGCACGACCTTGCCGACGGCCCGACCGGCGACCGGCGGCAGCGCGTCGCCGGTGGCGCGGTCGACGACCGGCCGCACGGTGGCCAGCCCGCCCTGGGCCTGCTTGGTGAGCTGCTCGGGACGCAGACCCGCACCGGCGAGACCGGCCAGCAGGTTGTCGGCCGAACCCGGGGCCTTGGGCAGACCGGGGACCTTGGGCAGCGCCGGCACGCCGGGCAGGCTCACGGGCAGACCGCCCGGCAGCTTGGCGGCGGGGACGCCCGGGACGGCGGGCAGCTTCGGCAGGGTGGGCAGCCCGCCGTTGACCAGCTCGCCGACGCGGCCCAGGTCGGCCTTGGTGGCGACCTGGGCGACCCGCTTCACGGCCTTGGTGGCCTGCTTGGTGTCGACGGCCTTCTGCACACCACCGGTGGGCAGGCCGGACAGGCCGGTACCGCCGACGAGGCGCCGCACGCCGTCCACCAGGCCGCCGGCCTGCGGGAGTTGACCGACGGGGAGCTGGCCGGTGGGCAGTTCGTTGGCCGAGACGCCGCCGAGGACGCCGGTCGCCGTGCCGGCCACGCCGCCCGCGGTCTTGGTGACGGTGCCGGCCGCCTTCTGGGCCGTGCCGACGGCCTTCTGAACGGTGCCGGTGACCGCGCCGGTGGGCAGCTGCTTGGCGGCACCGGTGACGGTGCCGACGGCGGGCAGGTCCGGGGTGGCGGGCAGTTCGGCGGCGTTGGCGACGACGGAACCCAAGGCCCACAGGCCAGTGGCGGTGGCGGCGACGGCGACGGAACGGCTGATGGTGGAACGCATGGTGGCGATGTCCTTCGAATTCGTGAGAGTGCAGCGGGCAGACCTGTGCCGCCCCCGCGCGGCAGGTCTTTTCAGACGCGGAAGCGGTCTGCCCTAGCCGGGGAATTCGAGGATTTCGTCGGCCCGGTGACGCGTCGGAGCGCCGTCGGCCGCACGGACGCCACCGGGCAGCAGCCCGAAGCGCGGGGAGTCCGCCGGTGCGGCGGCGTGCTGGTCTCCGCTACGGGGACCGTGGCCGCCGCCCGCGGTGTGCGCGGGCGGTGCGACCGGGCCCTGCGGGCCCTGGCCCGGCAGGCCGTGGTGGCCGGCGTCCCGCTGCGCAGCGGCGGCGGGACGGGGCTGGGCGGCGACCGGGTGGTGCGATGCGGCGTCGCAGTGCGCGGGCCGGATCAGGTGCGGCGCGGCCGGGCCGTTGCCGGTGTCCGCGGTGCCGGGACCGGCCGGGGCGCCACCGGGTGCCCCGCCGTGCGCGGGCGTGCCGCCGTCGCCGGGTCGCCCCGGCTGGGTGCCGACGGGCAGTTGAACGGGCAGCGTCTCGCCGACCGCGCGGCCGATCCCGCCGATCCCTCTGACCACGCCGGTGACCCCGGCGTCCACCGGGCCGGTGATCCGGCCGGTGACGGGTGCGGCGGCCCGCTCGGCGGGGCGCACCGCGCCCTCGACCGCGGTCGCCGCGGTGTCCGCACGGCCGGCGAGCCCCGCGCCCTCGGTAGCCCCCTGGCGCGCCAACGCGGCGCCGGACTCCGGCAGTCGGCCGGTGGCCAGCGGCGCGTCGGCGCCGCCCTGGGCCTGGGCCCCGGTCAGCGCCGGCGCAGCCGGATGGCGGTCAGTGGACGTCCGGTCGGCGGCGTGTGCGCCGGTGCCGAAGGCGACGCCGAGGAGGGCGAAGCCGATCAGGAAGAGCCCCGCCAGCAGTGCGCGTCGCACGGCCACGGTGCGCGGCGGGCGCACGGCGGCAGGCAAGGCGAACACAGCGGACAAGGAGGGGACCTTCCCAAGTGGACGGGGACAGCCGCGCACAATGCCTCGGTGTCGCACCCGTCACGGGTGATCGAGCGATGCCCTGATCCTTGCACGACCCGCCAGGTGCCACGCAAGTCCCCCCGGACTTCCTGTCACCGTCCTGTCACCGTTGCTCCGCCATGTCCGGTATGGGCAGCGGCCTTTTCTCCAGTGCGGCCGCCATCACCTCCGGGAAGTGGTCCGGTGTACAGGCGAACGCCGGTGCCCCCAGGGCCGCCAGGGCCGCCGCGTGCTCCCGGTCGTAGGCGGGCGTGCCCTCGTCGGAGAGCGCGAGCAGGGTCACGAACTCCACCCCGGACGCCTTCATCGCGGCGACCCGCCTGAGCATCTCGCCACGGATGCCGCCCTCGTAGAGGTCGCTGATGAGGACGACGACGGTGTCGGCGGGGCGTTGGATCCGTGACTGGCAGTACGCCAGCGCGCGGTTGATGTCCGTACCGCCGCCGAGTTGGGTCCCGAACAGCACCTCGACCGGGTCGTCCAGATGGTCCGTCAGGTCGACCACCGCGGTGTCGAAGACGACCAGCCGGGTGTCGATCGCCCGCATCGAGGCCAGCACCGCCCCGAACACCGAGGCGAACACCACCGACGCCGCCATCGAACCGGACTGGTCGATGCAGAGCACCACCTCCTTCCGCACCGACCGGGCGGCGCGCCCGTATCCGATCAGCCGCTCGGGGACGACGGTGCGGTGTTCCGGGAGGTAGTGCTGGAGGTTGGCCCGGATGGTGCGGTCCCAGTCGATGGCGCGGTGCCGGGGTCGGGCGATCCGCGCGGCGCGGTCCAGGGCCCCGCCGAGGGTGGCCCTGGTGCGGGTGGCCAGTCGCTCCTCCAGTTGCCCAACGACCCTGCGGACGACGGCCCGTGCCGTCTCCTTGGTGGTCTCGGGCATCACCTTGCTCAGCGAGAGCAGGGTGCCGACCAGGTGGACGTCGGCCTCGACGGCCTCCAGCATCTCCGGCTCCAACAGCAGGGTGGACAGCCCCAGGCGGTCGATGGCGTCCCGCTGCATCATCTGCACCACGGCGGACGGGAAGTACCGCCGGATGTCGCCCAGCCAGCGGGCCACTTGGGGCGCCGACGCGCCGAGCCCGGCCGCCCGCGTACCGCCGCCGTCGCGCGCGCCGCGGCCCGGCCGCGGTTGCGGCCGCTGCCCGTAGAGCGCCTCCAACGCCCCGTCCCGCGCGGCGTCCGCGCCGCGCAGCGCGCAACCTGTGCCGTCCGCGGCGGCGCCGCCCAACACCAGCCGCCAGCGACGCAGCCGCTCGGCCTCCCGGTCCGTCCTCCGGTCTGACTCCCGGTCCGTCTCGATGGTCATCTTCCCGCCCCCGTCAGGTCGTTGGGCTGTCGTGGTCCCCGCGTGCCCGTGTTTCCGCTGGTGTCTACGGAGTCGCCGGTGTCCGCGCCGCCGCGACCGTCAGTCGCGACCGCGGCAGCCGCTGCGGCCCCGCTTTCCTCCATGTCCTCGTCCGCCGCGCCGCGTTGGGGTAGGGCCAGCAGGAGTCGGAGGGTCGGGAGGACGGCGGCGGCGCGGTCGCGGTCCAGGCCGGGGCCGAAGCCGGGCGCCGCCGCGTCCTCCGGGCCGGCCGCCGGGTGGCGGGGGCCGTCGGACGGACCACGCCGGACCAGCTCGCCGAGGCTGCGCCGCACTCCGCCGTCGTACTCCGCGAACGTGCGCCGCAGCAACGGCAGTACGTGCCGGAACGCGCCGTCCGGCACGCCCGTCAGCCAGCCGTCCACCAGCGCCAACAGCCGTGCGTCGTGCACCAGCAGCAGGCCGCCGTCCTGGCCGCCGACGAAGCCCTCGATCCATCCCGCGGCATCGGCGGGTGGGGCACCGGGCGAGAGGGCGAGCGCCATCAGCCGCTCCGCACCGTCGTCGGGCAGCCGTCCGTCGTCCAACAGGAGCCGGGTGGCCCGCCCGCGGAGCAGCCCGGGGATGCCCTCCCGCTCGGCGAGCAGCCGGAGCACGGCGGTCCAGCGCTCCCGTAGAGGCGTCGTCTCCGGGGCCACACCGGACGACGAGGGCGAGGGCGCCCCCGCCCGCCCCGCCCCCGCAACTCCCCCTATCGGCACGGCCCCCGCCATGCCCGCCGTCTCCGCCATGCCCGCCGTCTCCGGCCTTTCCTCCCGCTGTCCGAGGAGGCCGACGGCCCGGTGGGTGGCGTCCAGGTGGCCGCGCATCTCGGCCGCGCCGTCCGCGTTCAGGCCCGAGCAGGCCGGGGGCAGGCCGACGAAGATCCGGTCGGCCAGCCCCAGTGCCACCCCGCGGAGCACCGCCGCGTCGGTGCCGCGGACGTCCCCGTAGCGCACCGACCGGACCAGGGCGGGCAGGGCCTGGGCGAGGTGGCCGACGTCCGCGTCGAGGGCCGCGCGGTCGGCCAGTGCCCGCATCACCACCGCGAGCGCGCCGGGCAGTTCGGCGAGCAGGCAGCGCTCGGCGAGCGCGGTGACCTCGGCGAGGGTGGCGGCCTGCGGAGCGTCCGCGGCGGCCTTGGCGGTGGCGGCCGCGAGCACCGTGGTGCCCCATACGCCGGCCTCCGCGACCCGCACCGACAGCTCCGGCTCCCAGCGCAGCCGCCAGGTCTCCCGGAAGGTACCGGTGCTGCCCCGGGAGCGGGTGGGCTCGCCCCAGGGGATGCCGAGCAGCCGCAGGCGGTGGAGCAGCCTGCTGCGGCCGGCGTCGGTTTCCTTGCGGAGGTCGAGCTCCAACTCCCGTTCCCCCGCCTCGGGTTTGAGCCGCAGAGAGCGCTGGCAGCGGGTGAGGTCCCGCTGGAGCGGCACGGCCGGGGCGTCCTCGGGCACTTGGCCCAGTACGTCGCCGACCACCAGCCGGTCGTGGATCAGCGCGGAGGGCGCGTCGGAGCCGTTGCCCATCACGGCCCGGACCGCGTCGTCCAGTTCGGCGAGCCCGGCCAGCGGGCGACCGCGGACCGCCGCGAGCCCTTCGGCGAGCCGCACCGCCTCGATGACGTGGGCCGACGAGACGGCGTGGTCCTCCTCGCGCAGCAGCCGGGCAACCCTGGTCAGCCAGCGCTCCACGGGGCGGTCGGGGGCTGCGAAGAGATGCCCGTACCAGCCGGGGGAGGCGATACCGGCGCCATAGCCGCTGCGTCGGGCCAGCCGGCGGTGGGTCCACGGGACCCAGGTCACCGCCGTCTTCACCTTCGGCAGGCCCTTGAGGAGCTGCCGGTCGGCCGCCACCGTGCGGCGCGTCCGTCGATCGCCCGAGCGCGGCCGCGGGGCCAGTGCGGGAACGTGCCAGGCCCCGCACACCACGGCTACGGGGTCGCCGAACTCCCGCCGGGCGGAGCGCAGTCGGAGCCGCATCTGGGCCTCCCGCACCAGATCGCGGCGGTGCCCGCCGTCGCCGTAAGCGGCGCGCAGCTCCGCCATGGCCTCGGCGAGCGCGGCGAACGGAGCCAACGCGTCCGCCCCCGGCCCGTGCGCCGCGCGGTGCTCGACCACGTCCTCCCACCAGCGCTCGGGATCGTCGTGCCCAGCGGCCTCGGCGAGCACCCGGAGAGGGTCCAGCCGCAACCCCTCGGCCGTCGCACCGCCCGAGCCGCCCGCGCTCCCCGGGGAATCCGCCTCGCCCGCCTCTCCTGCCTCCCCTCCCCCTCCTTCTTCTTCGTCCGCCAGGGCCAGGGCATGCGCCGCCGGGAGGTCGATGAAGCGCACCGGAACCTCGCGTTCCAGTGCCCACTGCAACGCCACCCACTCCGGAGAGAAGGCGGCCAGTGGCCAGAACGCCGCCCGTCCGGGGTCGTCCACGGCGTGCGCGAGCAGCGCGACCGGCGGCCGCATCTCCGCTCGGGCGGCGAACGGCACCAGGTCGTCCGCCTCCGGAGGCCCCTCGATCAACACCGCGCGGGGCGCGCACCGTTCCAGCGCGGCCCGCACCGCCCGCGCCGAACCGGGACCGTGGTGCCGCACCCCGAGCAACACCGGCTCATCCCCGTGCCCGTCCCCGGCTACGCGCCCGCGCCCGCTGGTCATGCGCTCACCTCCCGGCAGGCGCGGTAGAAGTCCTTCCAGCCGTCGCGCTCGCGCACCACGGTCTCCAGGTACTCCTGCCAGACGACGCGGTCCGCGGCCGGATCGCGGACCACCGCGCCGAGGATGCCGGCCGCCATGTCCCCGGGACGCAGCACTCCGTCCCCGAAGTGGGCGGCCAGTGCCAGTCCGTTGGTGACGACCGAGATGGCCTCGGCCGTGGAGAGCGTCCCGGACGGGGACTTGATCTTGGTGCGGCCGTCGGCCGAGACGCCTTCGCGCAGCTCGCGGAAGACCGTCACCACCCGCCGGATCTCGTCCGTCCCCTCGGGGGCGGGCGGGAGGCGGAGCGAGCGGCCGATCTGCTCGACCCGACGCGCGACGATGTCCACCTCGTCGTCCGCGGTGGCGGGCAGCGGCAGCACGACGGTGTTGAAGCGGCGGCGCAGCGCGCTGGAGAGGTCGTTGACCCCGCGGTCGCGGTCGTTGGCCGTGGCGATCAGGTTGAAGCCGTGGACGGCCTGCGCCTCCTGCCCCAACTCCGGTATCGGCAGGGACTTCTCCGAGAGGATGGTGATGAGGGCGTCCTGGACGTCGGCGGGCATCCGGGTCAGCTCCTCGACGCGCGCGATCATGCCCTGCGTCATCGCGCGCATGACGGGGCTGGGCACCAGGGCGTCCCGGCTGGGCCCGTGGGCGAGCAGTTGGGCGTAGTTCCAGCCGTAGCGGATGGCCTCCTCGGGAGTGCCGGCGGTGCCCTGCACCAGCAAGGTGGAGTCGCCGCTGACCGCCGCCGCCAGATGCTCCGACACCCAGGTCTTTGCGGTGCCGGGCACGCCGAGGAGCAGCAGGGCGCGGTCGGTGGCAAGGGTGGTGACCGCGACCTCGATGATCCGCCGTGGGCCGACGTACTTGGGTGTGATGACCGTGCCGTCGGCGAGCGTGCCGCCGAGCAGATAGGTCGCGACCGCCCACGGCGAGAGCCGCCAACGCTCCGGCCGGGGCCGGTCGTCGACCGCCGCGAGCGCCGACAACTCCGCCGCGAAGGCGACTTCGGCGTGCGGCCGCAGCGCTTCCCCCACGGACGCCGGCCACACCGCTTCCCCCGCCGCGCCGCGGCCTCCTCCCACCGCCTCACGCGCTTCGCCCGCCGCGTCGCGCACCGCATCGCCTGCCGTCGTGATCCCGTTCTCGGACATCTCTCCCCCTCGTCGCACGATGCGCGGCCGGCACCCGCGCCGATCCCGCCGACCGCTTGCGATTCCAAGCCTGCACCCGACCACTGACAACGGCCCCAAAACCCGTTCTGACCTGCGGAGTTCGGGGCCTTCGGCAGGCGTTGTCAGTGGTCGGCCGTAGCGTCGGAGACAGCACATCCGCAGGAGGTCGACGGCGATCGACGAACATCCGCTGGGGGTCGGAGATGAGTGCGCACGGGGAACGCTGGACGACGGAACGGGTGCTCGCGCTGGCGCCTGACGAGGCTTCGCGCGCGGCGGCCGAGCGGCTCGCGGCATCGGGCCGATGGACGAGCACGAACACGGGCGTGGGCGCGGACGGGCACGCGGGCGCGGTGTGGGGAGAGTCCGAAGGCAGCGGCACCACCGCCTACCAAACGGTCATCGACCTCTACGACCCCAACGCCCCCGTATTCCACTGCAGTTGTCCGAGCCGGAAGACCCCCTGCAAGCACGCGCTGGGACTGCTGCTCCGCTGGGCCGGGTCCGTCCCCGCCAGGGAAGTCGAGGCCGGGACCGGGGACCGTAGCGGCGCGACGGGCGGCGCGGCCGCGGACGGGGACCCCCCGCCGTGGGCGACGGAGTGGCTGGCGGCCCGGTGGCAGCGGCCCGGGCGGCCGACGGGCGCCGAGGGGGCCGGCGCGCCGTCCCGTACGCCGGCGGATCCGGAGGCGGCCCGGCAGCGGGCGGAGCGCCGTCGGCAGCGAATCGCCGCCGGGGCCACCGAGTTGGAGCGGCGGCTGGAGGATCTGCTGCACTCCGGCCTCACGACGGCCGGTCACAGCGGCGGGAGCGCCGCGCGCGAGGACGGTACGGTCAGCGGCCGCGGCTCCTGGGACGAGACCGCCGCCCGGATGGTCGACGCCCAGGCTCCCGGGCTCGCCGCCCGCGTCCGGGAGTTGGGGACCCTCCCGGCATCGGGGCCGGACTGGCCGTCCCGCCTCCTGGAGGAGTGCGCCCTGCTGCACCTCCTCGACCAGGGCTTCCTGGGCATGGAGCGGCTGCCGGCCCCGCTCGCGGCGACGGCCCGGTCCCGCGTCGGGCTGACCACGGACGCCGCGGACGTACTCGCCGCCCCGGATGCGGTGACGGTCCGGGACCGCTGGCTCGTCCTGGCCCAACAGGACGCCCAGGAGGGCCCGTTGACCAGCCGCCGCATCTTCCTCCGCGGCGAGCGGACCGGCCGGATGGCGCTGCACCTCTCCTTCGGCGGCCCGCACCGCCCCTTGGACGTGGCCCTGCCGCCCGGCCTGCTGCTCGACGCCGATCTGGCCTACTACCCGGGCGCCCGCCCGCTGCGTGCCGCCCTCGGCGAGCGGCACGCCCCCGCGGCCCCGGGCCCGGTCCCGTCCGGCTGTGGCGTCGACGCCGCCCTGGCCGCGTACGGGCACGCACTGCGCGACGACCCCTGGCTGGACGCCTGGCCGGTGGTGCTCACCGACGTCGTCCCGCTACCGGCCGGGGACGGCGACGGCTGGCAACTGGCCGATGTCGACGGCGAGTCCGCCCTGCCCCTGGACCCGCGCGGTCTGGGCCATGCGGCCCTGTGGTCACTGGTGTCCATATCGGGCGGAGCGCCGCTCACGGTCTTCGGCGAATGCGGCCACCGCGGCTTCCTGCCCCTGACGGCCTGGGACCCGACCCCGGTACCACTGCCGGCCTGACCGGCCCGCCCGGCGACTCCCCCCAACTCCCCCCTTCGCACTCTTCCCGCTTCCCACTTCCCAGGCAGCCCAACTCCCCCTCCGGAGGCACCACATGCCCATCACACCCCTCTCCCCCAACGCACCCCCACCCCCAGCTCCCCTCCCCCGCCCCGTGGCCCGACCTGGTCAGCGCCGCCTTGCTGGGGACCGAGCGACGCACCCCGCCGGTGACCGTGCGGGCCGGACAGGGCGCTGCGGCCGCGCTGTTGGATGCGGCGGCGCTGAGCACCGTGCGGCGGCGCGCCGCACTGCGCCCCGCTCCGGCCGGCGAACGGCTCGCCCCGGCGCCCGTCGACCCGCGCCCGCCGCTGCCGCCGGCCGCGCGCCGCCGGTTGGCGTTCCTGCTCGCCGACCGGGGCGCCGGCTCCGGAGGCCGGCGCGGCGCGGCCCCCGATCTCACCGAGCTGCTGCCCCAGTGGTTGGCCGCCGCGGGCGAGCACGGCTACCGCGCCCCCGAGGCGCTGTTGCCCGCCCTGTTGGACGCCGCCCGGGCCCGTACGGACCTGCGGCCCGCCGCGCTCGCCCTGGCGGGCCCCCGGGGTCTGTGGCTGGCGCGCCTCAACGACGCCTGGCGATTCGCGCTCCGCGGCATCGGCGGCGCACTGTCCCTGCCGGGGACGGATACCCCGGAGGCGGTCCAACGGCTGTGGGAGGAGGGGCTGTTCGCGGAGCGGGTGGCGCTGCTGACCGCGGTGCGCCGCCGCGCCCCGGAGGCCGGCCGGGAGCTGCTCGCCACCACCTGGGCGACCGAGCGCGCCGAGGACCGCCTGATGTTCCTCGACTCCCTGGGCGAGGCCCTCACCCCGGCCGACGAGCCGTTCCTGGAACAGGCGTTGTCCGACCGCAGCCGCAATGTCCGCGCGATCGCCGCGGAGCTGCTCTCCGCGCTGCCCGGTTCCGCGCTCGCGGCCCGGATGGCCGAGCGCAGTCTGACCTGCGTACGACCGTCCCGCCCGGCTCCCGGAGCCCCGGCCAGCGCCGAGGTCCTGGCCGTCGATCCGCCGCGGCGCTGCGACGCCGGGATGGAGCGGGACGGCGTCACCCGGCAGCCGCCGTCCGACAGAGGAGAACGGGCGTGGTGGCTCGGGCAGTTGGTGGAGGCGACCCCGTTGGACCGCTGGACCACCCACCTCGGCGACCGCACCCCGGCGGAGATCGTCGCGCTCCCGGTCGCCGGCGACTGGCGGACGGAGCTGCACGACGCCTGGTGCCGCGCCGCGGTCCGCCAGCGGCACGCCGGCTGGGCGCGGGCGCTGCTGGGCGCGCCCGGGGACCCCGGACAGGCCGCCACCGAGCTGGCGCCGGCCGGCTCCTCCCGGGACCTGACGAAGCTGCTGACGGTGCTCCCTGGGGACCAACGGGCCCGGTGGGTAGCCGAGTTCATCGCCATGCACGGCCTCGCTGACGCCTTTCGGATGCTGGGCGTCTGCGCGGTGCCATGGAGTGAGCCGCTGGGCCGGGCGGTGGTCGACGCGCTGGACATCGCCCGGGACGCGGGCAGTTACCCATGGAGCTTCAGCGGGGTGATGGGCCTGGCCGAGCGCTGTCTGGACCCGGCGGCGGCCGACCGGTTGGAGATGCTCACGGCGCTCACGGACGAGCCGGAGGGCGCCTCCCCGGGTTCCGGCGGCTACTGGGCCGAGGCGTTCCAGCGGTTGGTGGGCACCCTCCGGCTGCGCGCCACCATGCACGCCGAACTCTCCGGAGAGCCGTCATGACCCCCGCGTCCGCCCTCGTCCCCCGCCCCCGGAACGCGCCGGTCCCGTACCGCCAACGCCCGGGCCCACGCCCGCAGTCGGGCCCTTCCACGACGTACGGACCACCCGATGCGTACGGACCGTCCGATGCGTACGAGGCGCCCGACGCACACGAGCCGCCCGACGCGTTCACACCACCCGGGCCACCCGGGCTCTTCGTGGCGTGCGGACCGCCAAGTCCGTCCGCGTCGCCCGGGCCATCCGGCGCGTACGGGCCGTCCCCCACGTACGCGCCGCCCAGCCCGGCCGGCTCACACCGCCAACGGGCGGACGTTCGCCGTGACCCACTCCACGATCGAGGCGGTGGTCGCGCCCGGAGTGAAGATCTCCGCGACGCCCTGCTCCTTCAGCGGGGCGATGTCCGCCTCCGGGATGATGCCGCCGCCGAAGACCTTGATGTCCGCCGCGTCCCGCTCCGCCAGCAGGGCCAACACCTTCGCGAAGAGGGTGTTGTGCGCACCCGAGAGGATGGACAGCCCGATCGCATCGGCGTCCTCCTGGATGGCGGTGTCCACGATCTGCTCCGGCGTCTGGTGCAGCCCGGTGTAGATCACCTCCATACCGGCGTCCCGCAGCGCCCGGGCGATGACCTTGGCCCCCCGGTCGTGCCCGTCCAGCCCCGGCTTGGCGACGACGACCCGGATCGGCCCCGACCGGCCCGCCGCGCCCTGGCCCTCCGCCTGCGCCCCGTCTTGCCGCGCCACACTCATCACTGCCTCCAAGACATGTGCGGCACCGCCAGGGCGGTGCCGCCGAGCCGACATTCGGTCGCGCCACCGCGATCCGGCGGCCACGAGCGTGAACGAACGTTATCTACAGCATCCCGTACCCAGCCGTTTCGTGACATCCGGCGAGGGGGAAATCACACACGGGACACATCCGTTACGCGTCGCGCTCCGCGTGTCGCACCGCCGCCAGGGACGGCCGGCGACGCACGCGCGGGTCGGGCGCCCGGGGAGCCGCGGTCGGGCCAGTACGCCCGGCCCCACCGCCTCGCCATCGCCGCGCGCGGCTTCCCTCAAGGGCATTCGGGGGTCATCGCCGCCTGCCGCGTGCCGTTCGGGAGGTCGGCCATGGGGGCCCTGACTGTTCTCTCCACCACCGCTTCGCTCCGCGCCACACTGGTGGACGCGGCGGTGCTCGTCGCCCACTTGATCCTCTATCCAACCGGTATCGCCCAAGAACGCTCCCTGTCCGCACCGTCGGCGACCGGTTCCGCGGCCCGGCTGCCGACCGAGGGCCGCGCCCACCCGCCGGTCCTGCTGCTCCACGGCTTCGTCGACAACCGCTCGGTCTTCGTCCTGCTGCGCCACTCCCTGCACCGCCACGGCTGGCGCCACGTCGAAGCGCTCAACTACTCCCCGCTGACCTGCGATCTGCGCAGCGCCGCCGAGCTGTTGGGCCGCCATGTCGAGGAGTTCTGCGCCCGGACCGGCCACCACCGGGTGGACATCGTCGGGCACAGCCTCGGCGGCCTGATCGCCCGCTATTACGTGCAGCGGCGCGGCGGCGACGCCCGCGTCCGCACGCTGATCACGCTCGGCACACCGCACTCCGGCACCCGCGTCGCGCCCCTGATGTCGGCGCATCCGATCGTCCGGCAGATGCGCCCGGACTCCGACGTGGTAGCGGAGTTGGCGCTTCCGGCGCCGCGCTGCCGGACGCGTTGCGTGGCGTTCTGGAGCGCGGCGGACCAGGTGATGGTGCCGGCCACCACGGCCCGGATCGTCCACCCGGACCTGCGGGCCGAGAACGTCCACGTCGACGACGTCGGGCACCTCGCGCTGCCGGTCAACGCGACGGTAGCGGCCGGGATTAGGGAGGCGCTGACCGCCTCGGCCGCCGCCCGGCCGGACGCGGACGCGATATCGGTGGCCTGATCGACGCGCTCCCGGTGGCCTGACGCAATGATCCGGCGCAGTCAGTTCAATAGCCGGCGCAGTCAATGCCGGTGGCGTGATCGGCGACATGATCGGCGGCGTGATCCGTCACTTCGTCGACGCCCGGCCGCCCCGCCCCCGTCATTTCCCGGCCGCCGCGTCGAACGACCGTCGAACGGGTCGCCAAGAACGCGCATGTGCGCCGCCGGAAGGTGCGCAAATGCCCGGCCCCGCCGAGCCCGAAACTTCGGGAAGATTGTGGGCGTCGCGTACCGCCGGGTACAGTCGCCGCTAATTCTCCTGCAGCCGAGGCGAAAGAGAAGTTGGTGGACGACCGTCACCCGTCAGGGGCTCAGCTTTCTCACGCCCCCGCTTCCGACGCCTCCCGTGCACAGTTGGCATACGGCGACGGTGACCCCCTCTTCGGCTCGCACCCCGACGCCTACGGCATGGGCGCCTACGACCCGGCCGGACACCCCATCGGCGCCTACTCGACCGGCAGTTACCCCGGAACCGGCTACGACACCGGCACCTACGGCGGCGGCTACGACCCGTACCCCCACGCCGGCTACGACGCCACCGGCTACGGCACCGACGCGTACGCCACCGGGTACGACAGCGCCGCCTACGGGTACCCCGGCGGCCACGACGCGACGGCCCACGGCGCCGCCTACGACACCGGCGGCTACCCGGCCGACGGCTTCGACGGCACGGCGTACGGCACCACCCCGTACGGCACCGGCGATGTCCTCACCGACGGCTACCCGACCGGCAGTTACCCCGAATCCGGCTACGACACCGGCACTTACGGCGGCACCGCCTACGGCTCCGCGCCCCACGACAACGCGGCCTACGACACCGCCTCGTTCGCGGCCGCCGCCACCGCCGTCCAGGAGCCGATCGGCTACGAGGCCACCGCGGTGTGGTCGACCGCGGACTACGCCGATCCGCACGCCCGCCCGCTCGACCCGGCCCCCGGCATCCCGGCCCAGGCCGGCCCGCCCGCCGACGACACCGTCGTATGGGACCAGCCGCTCGCGGAGTTCGCCGACGGCGGTGACGTCAACGCCCCCGCGCCGGACGACGCGTCGATCGCCGAGGCGATGACGCAGGCGATGCCCGTCACCGCCGTCCCGGAGGCCCCGGAGGCCCCAGAAGCCCCGGCCACCGGTCGGCGCGGCAGCGCTCCCGCGGAGGGCCGGGCGGCCCGTGGCCGCGGCCGCCGCCGCCAGGCCAAGCGGTCGGCGCTGCTGACCGTCGCGGTGCCCTCGGTGGCGGCAATGGGCGTCTGCGCGGCGGCCGCGGCCTCGGTCAGCCAGTTCGGCGGGGAGTCCAAGGACGAGGCGACCACCCGGTCCGCGCCGGACGCCGGCACCACGACGCGGGCCACCGCGGCCAACAAGAAGCTGGACAACCAACTCGCCGGACTCAGCGCCAGCGCCCAGGACTTCCGCGAGCGGGCCAGCCGCACCCAGGAGCGGCTGGACCTCAAGGAGCGGCAGGCGCTGGAGCGCAAGCGCAAGGAGGCGGAGGCGGCCCGCAAGGAGGCGGAGCGCCCCAAGTTCGTGCTGCCGGTCACCCAGCACGGGCTGAGCGCGCTCTTCGGCCAGGCCGGGGTCAACTGGATGTCGGTGCACACCGGCATCGACTTCCCGGTCGGCTACGGCACCCCCGTCATGGCGGCCACCGACGGCACCATGCACACCCAGTGGAACTCCGCCTACGGCAACATGGCGATCCTGACCTCGCCGGACGGCACCGAGACCTGGTACTGCCACCTCAGCAGCACCAAGGTCCGCTCCGGGACGGTCAAGGCCGGCGACACCATCGCCTACTCCGGCAGCTCCGGGAACTCCACCGGACCGCACCTGCACTTCGAGGTCCGGCCGGCCGGCGGCGCGGCCGTCGACCCGCTCCCGTGGCTGCGCACCCACGGCCTCAACCCGAACTGAACGGCCGCCAGCCATCGCACACTTCGGGGCCTGCCGCACACCGCGGCAGGCCCCTCACGCGTCTCCCGGCTGACCGACGGCTAGAGCTTCTCCACCGGTGCGTACCGCAGCAGCAGCCGCTTGGGCTTCTCGCCGCCGAAGTCGATGGTCGCCTCGGCGTTGTCCCCGCTGCCCTTGACGCCGACGACGGTGCCGAGCCCGAAGCTGTCGTGGGTGACGCGGTCGCCGACGGCCAGCGAGACCACCGGACGGTCCTTGGTCCGCCGGGTCGCGAAGCCGCTCGGCCCCTTGGCGCGCGTCGAGGAGAGCGAGGCGCCAATGCCGCCCCCGCCGAGGCCCCCGCCCGAGGAACTGCCCGACGACAGGCCGCCCATGGACGCGGACGGCGTGGCGGAGCCGGTGCGCCGCCAGTCCAGGAAGGTGTCCGGGACCTCCTCCAGGAAGCGCGAGGGCGGGTTGTACGAGGGCTGGCCCCAGGCGCTGCGCATCGTGGCGCGGGTGACGTAGAGCCGCTCGCGGGCGCGGGTGATGCCGACGTAGGCGAGCCGGCGCTCCTCCTCCAGCTCCTTGGTCTGGCCGAGCGCCCGCAGGTGCGGGAAGACGCCGTCCTCCAGGCCGGTCAGGAAGACGACCGGGAACTCCAGGCCCTTGGCGGTGTGCAGGGTCATCAGCGTGATGACACCGGGGTCCTCGGCGCCCGCCGTGTCTTCGGCGGATTCAGCGGGTGCGTCGGGGATCTGGTCGGAGTCGGCGACCAGGGCGACCCGCTCCAGGAACTCGGCGAGCGTCCCGGGGGCGGCGGCCTCCGCCTCCTCGGCCTCCTGGGTCTCGTCGGCCTCTTGGGCCTCGCCGTGGTCCTGCTCGAACTCCAGGGCCACGGAGGCGAGTTCCTGGAGGTTCTCGACGCGGGTCTCGTCCTGGGGGTCGGTGGACGACTGGAGTTCGGCGAGGTAGCCGGTGCGCTCCAGGACCGCCTCCAGGATCGTGGCGGGGCCGGCCCCGGACTCCACGATGGTGCGCAACTCCTCCATCAGGGCGTTGAACCGCTTGACGGCGTTGGCGGAGCGGGCGGCCATGCCGTACGCCTCGTCGACCCGGCGCAGCGCCTGCGGGAAGGTGATCTTCTCGCGCTGGGCGAGGGCCTCGATCATCGCCTCGGCGCGGTCGCCGATGCCGCGCTTGGGGACGTTGAGGATCCGGCGCAGCGGGACGGCGTCCTCGGGGTTGGCGAGCACCCGGAGGTAGGCGAGGATGTCGCGGACCTCCTTGCGCTCGTAGAAGCGCACGCCGCCGACGACCTTGTAGGGCAGCCCGACCCGGATGAAGATCTCTTCGAAGACGCGGGATTGGGCGTTGGTGCGGTAGAAGATCGCGACGTCGCCGGCCTTGGCGTCGCCGGCGTCGGTGAGCCGGTCGATCTCGTCGGCGACGAACTGGGCCTCGTCGTGCTCGGTGTCGGCGACATAGCCGGTGATCTTGGGGCCGGCGCCGGCATCCGTCCAGAGGTTCTTGGGGCGGCGGTTCTCGTTGCGCTCGATGACGGCGTTGGCGGCCGAGAGGATCGTCTGCGAGGAGCGGTAGTTCTGCTCCAGCAGGATCGTGGTGGCGTTCGGGTAGTCCTCCTCGAACTGGAGGATGTTGCGGATCGTGGCGCCGCGGAAGGCGTAGATGGACTGGTCGGCGTCGCCGACCACGCACAGCTCGGCCGCGGGGACATCGACCGTGCCCGGGCCCACCAGCTCGCGGACGAGGGTGTACTGGGCGTGGTTGGTGTCCTGGTACTCGTCGACGAGGACGTGGCGGAAGCGGCGGCGGTAGTGCTCGGCGACGTCGGGGAACGCCTGGAGCAGGTGGACCGTCGTCATGATGATGTCGTCGAAGTCCAGGGCGTTGGCCTCGCGCAGCCGCGCCTGGTACATCGCGTACGCCTCGGCCAGGGTCTTCTCAAAACCGTCCGCAGCCGTGCCCGCGAAGCTCTCCTCGTCGATGAGCTCGTTCTTGAGGTTGGAGATCTTCGCGCTGAAGGACTTGGGCGGGAAGCGCTTGGGGTCCAGGTCCAGATCGCGGCAGACCAGGGCCATCAGGCGCTTGGAGTCGGCCGCGTCGTAGATCGAGAAGGACGAGGTGAAGCCGAGCCGCTTGGACTCCCGGCGCAGTATCCGCACGCAGGCGCTGTGGAAGGTGGAGACCCACATGGCGTTGGCCCGCGGGCCGACCAGGTCCTCGACGCGCTCCTTCATCTCGCCCGCGGCCTTGTTGGTGAAGGTGATCGCGAGGATCTGGCCGGGGTGGACGTGGCGCTCGGCGAGCAGGTGGGCGATGCGGTGGGTGAGCACCCGGGTCTTGCCGGAGCCGGCGCCGGCGACGATCAGCAGCGGGCTGCCGCTGTGCACCACGGCGGCCTTCTGCTGGTCGTTGAGGCCCTCCAGGAGCGCCGCCGGGTCGATGGCCGGGCGGGGGGCGCCGTCGCGGTAGTACGGCTGCCTGGGCGCGGGCGCGTCGAACTTCCCGCCGAAGAGGTCGGCGGGCATCTCGTCCGGGACCGGGCCGTGCTCGTCCTCGGGCGGCGGCGGGGGCTCCTCGTCCGGGGGGCCGAGGTCCGCCAGGAAGCTGTCGTCAAAGAGGCTGCTCATCGCCCACCGAGTCTAGGCCGCCGCACTGACAACCGGTCCCGAAGTGGCGGATTGCCCGGAACCGCCCCGGTCGGGGCGTCATCTGCGCGGCCGGGGACGCCTCGTGGGCTCTCCGCGTTCAGGTCACGAAAAGGTTTCGGGCATATCGAACACCTGCCTTCACAGGGGCCACACGAGTTGGCTACGGTCTCGCTCAAGGCAGCCCGCCGTCCCCGCGGACGACAGCGTCCGCACGGGCCGCCTCCGCCGAGTCCGGCCTGTCACGAAGGCAATCCGGAGCCGGGGACCCACAAGCACCACCGGGGTGAATCGACCGGAGCGACCGTCGCCAGGCGGACGCACCGGCCGTAGGGCAAGCCTTCCGTCAGCAGACCGCCCGAACCCGACAGCTAACCCGGTAGGCGGTCCACGGAAGGAGTCGCCGGCCTTGGCGTCCCATCGCAAGCCGCGCACCCCCATACTTGCCACGCCCGGCGGCCGTCGCACGGCCACCGGGCTGACCACGGCCGCACTGGCCTCGGTCACCCTGCTCTCGCAGACCGCGAACGCCGCCCCGAAGGCTCCCCAGCCGACCGTCGAAGAGGTCAAGCAGCAGGTCGACGACCTGTACCAGCAGGCCGAGGTCGCCACCCAGAAGTACAACGCCGCCAAGGAGAAGGCCGACAGCGGGCAGCACACGGTGAACCGCCTGATCGACGAGGCGGCCCGGCGCGCGGAGAAGATGAACGAGTCCCGGCGGCGGCTGGGTTCGTTCGCCTCGGCGCAGTACCAGAGCGGCGGGATCAATCCGACGGCCCAACTGATGCTCGCCAAGGACCCGCAGCAGTTCGTCGACCGCAACCACCTGATGCAGCAACTGACCGGTCGGCAGAAGCAGGTGGTCACCGACTATCAGGAGCAGGCCGCGGCGGCCACCCGCCAACGGGCCGAGGCCACGCAGAGCCTCACGGACCTCCAGCACGCGCAGACGTCCCTGAAGGAGACCAAGCGCAACGTCCAGACCAAGCTGGCCGAGGCGCAGCAGCTGCTCTCCCGGTTGACCGCGCAGGAGAAGGCGCGGCTGGCCGAACTTGAGCGCCAGAAGGAGGCCGCGGCCGAGCGCAAGGCCGAGGAGCAGGCCCGCAAGGAGGCCGAGAAGCGGCGGCAGCATCCCGGCGGCTCCGACCAGGACACCGGCGGCGGCTCCTCGGACGGCGGCGGCTCCTCGGACGGCGGCTCGTACAGCACCAAGGCCCAGAAGGCGCTCGCCTTCGCCCGCTCCCAGATGGGCAAGCCCTACGTCTGGGGCGCCACCGGGCCCAACTCCTACGACTGCTCGGGCCTGACGCAGGCCGCGTGGAAGGCGGCCGGGGTCGATCTGCCGCGCACGACCTGGGACCAGGTCAAGACCGGCACCCGGGTCTCCACCGATCACCTCCAACCCGGTGACCTGGTGTTCTTCTACAACGACATCAGCCACGTCGGGATGTACATCGGCGACGGCAAGATGATCCACGCCCCGCACCCGGGGGCCAACGTCCGGGTGGAGTCGATCTACTACATGCCGATCTACGGGAGCGTCCGGCCCGGCTAACCGGCACACGGGCGCGCGCCCCGCGTCCCGCTGATCCACCCCCCACACGCCACCGCGCGGCCATCCGCCGGCTCCGGAGCACGGAGCGGGATGACCGCGCGGTGTGCCGTTTCGGCACGGGCGCCGCGGCGCCGGGGCCGCCGGGCTTCTGCCGGGCCGGGCCGCCGGAGCGCCGGGCGGGCTCAGGTCCAGAGCACCGCGATGAAGATGTTGAGCATGGTGAGGCCACCGACCGCGCCGAACAGCGGCTTGGCGATCTTCTCCTCGTCCCGCTTGACGTAGACCAGCGCCAGGATCACCACCAGGACGGCCAACTTGATGCCGAACTTGATGTTGTTGAGCGAGGCGCCCTGCATCTGGTTCAGACCGACCAGCACGATGCCGGTGACCAGCATCGTCAGCGCGCCGTGCAGCATGGCCGGCACGAAGCGGGCGGTGCCCGCACTCATCGCCTTCATCTGGGTCAGGAACCCGCCGAGGAGGGAGGCGATGCCGATGATGTGCAGGGCGACGAAGACATTGATTACTACGTCCATAGTGTTGGATCGTATCCGCCCCATAGCACGTCCTTTCCGGCAGGGCGTCCGCGATGCCCGCTTCGGTCAGGGCCCGCCGGTCCCGACCCGCCCCGACCGCCCGGGCGGTCATCCCCGCACCATGAGCGGTCGGATAAGGGCAATGCCGGGCAAGGCGGTTCGCCGCCGTGACCCCGGGCCTAGCTTCCTCCTGCACGCGACCGGGCCCCCTCCGGTCGCCCCCGTCCCGCAGGGAAGGAAGTGACGGCCGCCATGGCCTCGCACCACACCACCGCCGAGCGACCACAGCTCGCACCGCAGCCGGCCCGGGCCCACGTCGCCCACGCCACCCACCAGGGGCTGCTGCTCGCCGCGGACCCACAGCGCTGCCTGGACGGCGCCACGGTGCTGGAGCGCACGGGCGGCCACCAGGCCACCGCGGTGGCCGGCTGGGCCCGCCGCCTGGGCAGCATCCGCCGGCTCGGCACCCGCCCCGCGACCGCCGAGGAACGCCCCCCGGAACCCGGGCCCGCCGCCGCTCCGCGCACCCCGACGCCGGGCGAACGCGCCGCCCGCGCCGTCTCCTTCGCCCACGGAGCGCTCGGCAAGCCCTATGCCTGGGGTGCGACCGGCCCGGCCGCGTACGACTGCTCGGGGCTGGTCCAGGCCGCCTGGAAGGCCGGCGGGATCGCCCTGCCCCGGACGACCTACACCCAGATCGCCTCCGGCGCCCGCGTCGACTGGCCCCAACTCGCCCCCGGCGACCTGGTGTTCTTCTACTCCGGCATCAGCCACGTGGGCCTCTACATCGGTGGCGGCGAGATGATCCACGCCCCGCACCCGGGCGAGCCCGTCCAGATCACCCCGATCGACCGGATGCCCTTCGCCGGCGCGACCCGCCCGGCCTAGCCGCCACCGCCCAACCACCCGGATATCGCCGCCCGTTGGGCCACCCACCCGGCTACGCGCCGACGCCCATCACCGGCCCGCCCATCACCGTACGACCCCTCCCCCGGTCGCTCCCGTGGCCGCTGCGCACCGGACGCCCGCCCCAATCGCCCTCGCGGTCGCCCTCCTGGCCGCTCCCCGTCACCGCCGTGGCCCCACATCCGCACCGCCCCCGTACGCCCCTCGCGCGTCGCTCCCTGTCACGCTGTACAACGCACCGCGGTGCGGCGATGTGCCCGGTTCCGGCGATTCCGGCGGAGTTTCACCCGAACGATTAACTCCGCCTGGCGCGGCGGCCGTTAGGGCGGGCCGGCCTGGCCCACCGAACGCGCTAGCCCCGCAGGTACAACCCGAACCACCGGAAGATCTCCGGCACTTGGCGCTTCCACACCGGCACGGTGTGACCGCCCGCGCTCGCCGAGATCTGCTGCACGGTGACCGTCGTCGGCTGCTTCGCGAGCTGCTTGAGGCCCATGCCGGCCTGGTAGCCGTCGCCGTTCGCGCCGGAGATGTACAGCGCGGTGCGCGGCGGCCGCCCGGCCTCGTTGGCGGCCTTCAGGATGTGCAGCGGGTTGGTCTCCACGCGCAGCTTGGGGTCCTTGCCGGCGAGCGAATCCTTCTCTATGGCAGGGTCGTTGTAGCCGGACATGCCGACCGCGGCGCGGTACCGGTCCGGGTGGGCCAGCGCGAGCTTGGTCGCGCAGTGCGCGCCCGCCGAGTAGCCGGCCAGCGCCCAGGAGTCCGGCTTGTCGCCGGCCCGGAAGTTGTCGATCACCATCTGGCGGACGTCGACGGTCAGCCAACTGTCGGCGTTGGCCTTGCCGGGGAGGTTGACGCACCCGGTGTCGGCGTTGGGCAGCACGTTGGTCCGCGGCGCCACCAGGATGAACGGCTTGACCGCCCCGCTCTGCATCAACGGCGCGAGCTGCTCGTTGGCCTTCAGCGACCCGAACCAGGACTTGGAGGACCCGGGGTAGCCGGGCAGCAACTCGACCACCGGGAACTTCTTGTCCTTGTAGGCGGGGTCGTTGTACTGCGGCGGCAGCCAGACGTACACCTCGCCGTTGACGCCCGAGATCTGGCCCTTGAGGTCGGTCATCTGGACGCCGGCGCCCACCACCGGGTCGTCCGCCGGCCGGAAGTGCTGGAGCACCTTGGGCTCGTCCTTGAGGTTCTTGCCGCCCAGCCCGTCCGGCCCGAGGTTCCGGGCCGCGTCGATGTGGTTGCCGGTGCCGAGCAGGTCGCCCCAGTTGTCGTAGAGGTTGTTGGCGTTGTTGACCATCAGGAAGACCACCGTGATCGCGGTGACCTGGGCGAACAGCAACATCAACAGCCGTGCCAGGCCGCGCACAAGCGGCGGCCCGGCGACTCGGCCCCACACGGTGAGCGGCAGCACGAGGGCGACGATCAACAGCAGGATCGAGAAGAGGAAGAAGGGCGTACCCGTCAGGCTCATCGGGATCTCGTTTCCAGGAGGTATGCGCGTGGGGCGTGGGCTTGGGTTACGGCCCCGCCTACGGGCAGCGAGCCTCTCCGCGCCCTTAGATGGCGAACCGCGCGATCCTGGTTGCCCGCCTTGGGCGCTTCTTTACGCGCTCCCTGCGTGCCCCGCGTCACGGGGGCGGATCCCGATCGTCCGCCCCCGCGCCCCCATACGCTCGCGAAATCGCAGGTCAGACCAGGCGGCGGGCGGCCGCCCAACGGGTCAGCTCATGACGGTTGGAGAGCTGCAACTTGCGCAGCACGGCCGAGACATGTGACTCAACCGTCTTGACGGAGATGAACAGCTGCTTGGCGATCTCCTTGTACGCGTACCCGCGGGCGATGAGTCGGAGCACCTCGCGCTCACGCTGGGTGAGGCGGTCCATGTCCTCGTCCACCGGCGGGGCGTCCGTCGAGGCGAAGGCGTCCAGGACGAAGCCGGCCAGGCGGGGCGAGAAGACCGCGTCACCGTCGGCGACCCGGAAGATCGCGTTGACCAGGTCCGTGCCGGTGATCGTCTTGGTGACGTAGCCGCGGGCGCCGCCGCGGATGACCCCGATGACGTCCTCGGCCGCGTCGGAGACCGAGAGCGCCAGGAACCGCGCCGGCTGCTCGGGGTCGGCCATCAGCCCGGCGCAGCGGCGCAGTACCTCGACGCCGCCGCCCCCGGGGAGGTGCACGTCCAACAGGACGACCTCGGGGCGGGTGGCGGTGATGACCGTGATCGCCTGATCGACGTCGGCGGCCTCGCCGACCACCTCGACGCCGGTCTGCTCGGTCCGGCCGATCTCGGCCTGGACGCCCGTCCGGAACATCCGGTGGTCGTCGACCAGCACGACCCGGACGGTGCGGTCCTGGCCCTCGCCGCCGGTCTCGCCCTGCTGTGCGTCGTCGCTGCTCATCTCGTCCGTCCGTCCTTCGCTCGCTGCCCCGTCATGATCCCCCGCCGCGTCCGCGGTGCCGCCGCGGGCCCGCCGGTCGACGCCGCCGTCCCCGGGAGCGCCCGAGGATGCCGTCGCGCTCACTGCGGCTCCCCCTCCGCGCCCGCGCGGCGATCGGTGCGCCCGCGCTCCTCGCCGCGCTCCATCTCCAACTCGACGACCGTGCCGCCGTCGGGGGCGGCGCGCAGCCGGGCGGTGCCGCCGTTGCGCTCCATACGGCCGATGATGGACTCCCGCACCCCCATCCGGTCCGCGGGCACCGCGTCCAGGTCGAAACCGGGGCCGTGGTCGCGCACCGAGACGAAGACCGTGCGGCCCTCCACCTCGGCGAACACCTGCACCGCGCCGCCCTCGCCACCGTACTTGGCGGCGTTGACCATCGCCTCGCGCGCGGCCTGCATCTGCGCACCGAGCGCCTCGTCCAACGGGCAGTCGCCGACCACCACGACCTCGATGGGGACGCCGTGGTGGTCCTCGACCTCGGCGGCGGCCGCCCGCACCGCCTCGGCGAGCGTCGACGGTTCCTCGTCCTCGTCCTTGCCGCGGCCCTCGGGCTTGTAGAGCCAGGCGCGCAGCTCGCGTTCCTGGGCGCGGGCCAGTCTCGCCACCTCCCGGGGGTCGTCGGCGTTGCGCTGGATCAGGGTGAGGGTGTGCAGGACGGAGTCGTGGACATGGGCGGCGACCTCGGCGCGCTCCTGGGCCCGGATGCGCATCAGCCGCTCCTCGGAGAGGTCCTGGGTGATCCGGACGAGATAGGGGCCGGCGAGCAGGGCGATGCCGACGACGACGGCGAGCGCGGCCTGGAGCACCGAGCCGAGGTTCTGCACGGAGCCCTGGAGCACGACGATGCCGGTGACCCCGACGCCGACCAGCAGCACCCCGGCCGCGCCGCGCACCACCGGCAGCAGGCCCTTGCGGCGCCCGAGCTCCAGCCACTGGGCGCGGCGGGAGTTGTCCGCCTGGCGCCAGACCAGCGCGACGCCGGCGCCGATGAGCAGCACCGGCCAGAGGTAGACATTGGACCTGCCTGGCTGGAAACGGGAGGCCACGATCGAGGCCCCCACCAGGAGCGCGATCAGGGCGAGGAGCTGCCCCTTGTCGGGCCTGCGGCCCAGCAGCCGCCGGCCCTCCCCCGCCGCGGGCTGCCGGGTCTCGACGCCGCCGACGCCCAGAGGCACGAAGAACCAGAACGCGGCGTAGAGCAGCGCGCCCATGCCGTCGGCCATGAAGAGCGCGACGAAGACGATCCGCACCCAGGTGACCGGCAGCCCGAGGTGCCCGGCGAGTCCGCGCGCGACACCGCCGAGCAGCCGCCCCTCTGCGCTGCGGTAGAGCTTGCGCATGGGCGGTTCGTCGGGGTCCGGCGCCGGGGCGTAGCCCGTCTCGGCGCGCGGTGGCGCTGTGGTCATGCCTCAGATCGTCACACGCCGGCCGGGCCGGGGACATCAGGGTCGACCCTGACCGGTCCCTGAGCTTGCTCGGGGATCCGCTGCGGGTCGCTCAGCCCGCGGTCGGGGATTTCCGGAATCCGTCCTTCACGTTCGAGAAGACCTCCTCGAACGTGGACCAGTTCGCCGACGGCGCGGAGACGTAGATCGCGTACTCCTTGGAGCCCTCGCGACCGAAGCCCAGGTCGATGCCGCGGTACTCGCGGGCCCGGCCCTGGAAGGTGAACTCCCAGATGGCGGCTGCGTCGCCCTGGTAGATGGTGTCCTGGAGCCGGAGGCGCTGGTAGCTCGGGTACAGGCGCTTGAAGTCGGATTCGACGCTCTTGAAGTGCTGCACCTGGTCCGCGGAGGCGAAGTCCAGGGTGCTGATGGTGAGCTGCGCCAGATCGGCGTCGGAGGTGTAGACGATCTGCCGGCCGGGCTCCTTGACCTCCCGCTTCCACCCCGAGGGCACTGGGAAGGACACCCCCATGCCCTGCTCGACGGCTCGGCGGTAACCCTGGGGCAGGGGCGGCGGCGGTGTGGTGCTGGGGGTCGGCCGCGCCGGAGAGGAGGGGGCACTGTCGCCCGCCTGGTTGGTCGAACTGCCGCCGCTCTTGCGGTGGCTGACGTACCAGGCCGTGCCCGCGCCGCCGCCGACGACCAGGACGCCGACGACGCTCCAGACCACGACCCGGCCCCGCCGCCTGCGGGGCGCCGGGGAGCCGCCGAGCACGTCGGTGCGGGCCTCGGCGGGCGTCCGGGAGGCCGCGGAGAGCGCCGCGCCCGGTACGGACACCGGGCCGGTCACCTCGCCCTCCGGGGCCGCGGCGACGGGAAGGCCGGCGGCGGGATGGCCACCGGGAGCCATGCCGGTCGCCGACCCCGGGTGGCTGCCGGTTCCGGTGGTGGTCCCCGCGGCGGCTCCGGCAGCCGCCCCGGGTGCGGTCCCGGTCGTGGTCGCCGCCGCGCTGCCGGTGGTCGAGCCGGTGTCCGCGCGGCTCCCGGTGGGGCTTTGGGTACTGCCGGGGCCGGTGCCGGTGTGCGTGACCGGACGGGTGGGCGCCTCGGAGGGCTCGCCCTCGGTGCGCCGGCCGCGGCCCACCGTCCCCAGGGCCAGCGTGGGCCAGCCCATCAGTGCCGTGTCCACCTCGGCCTCGGCGGCCCGCAGCGCCTGCTCGACGACCTCGGCGGTGGGCCGCTCGGCCGGCTCCTTGGCGAGCAGCGCCTCGATCAGGGCGGTCAACTGGCCGGCGCTGCGCGGCGGTTCCAACGGGTCGACGGCGATCGCGTACGCCGTCTCAACCGCGGTGTTCTTGCGGAACGGCGGCTTCCCCTCGACCGCCTGATAGAGCGTCGCCCCCAGCGCCCACAGGTCCGAAGCCGGCCCCGGCGTACCGCCCTTGACCCGCTCGGGCGCCAGGTAGTCGATGGAGCCGACGAGTTCGCCGGTCTTGGTGAGGGTGGAGGTGCCGGTGGCGACGGCGATGCCGAAGTCGGTGAGGACCACCCGGCCGTCCTCACCGAGCAGCACGTTGCCCGGCTTGACGTCGCGGTGCAGCACGCCGGCGGAGTGCGCGGCCCGCAGCGCGGAAATCATGCCGCGGCCGATCCGGGCGGTCTCCCGGGGCGAGAGGTAAGTGCCGGACTGCGCCGCCTCCTTGATGGCGTCGCCGAGCGTCGAGGAGGGGACGTACTCCATGACGATGCACGGCGAGCCCTCGTCGTCCACGACGTCGTGGACGCCGACGACGTTGGGGTGGTTGATCCGCGCCGCGGCCTGCGCCTCACGGGTGGTGCGCTCGTGGCGGGTGGCGAGTTCGTCCGCATCGAGTTGGGGCGAGACGTGCAGGCGTTTCACCGCGACCTGACGCCCCAGGAGCTCGTCCCGGGCCCGCCAGACGGTGCCCATACCGCCTTGGCCTATCCGCTGGACCAGGCGATACCGCCCGGCGACCAGTCGCCCCTCGTCCTCCGACACCGCACGCCCCTCCGGAAACCCGTACGTATTCAGGGCGCAACGATAGTCTTCAGCAGGGCGGAAAAGACCTCCGGCCACCGCCGCGACGAGTCTTTTTCCGGCGCGGGTCGCGGCGCACGCGGCGTGCGCGGCCACTTTTCGGCGGCTCGGGGCGCCGTCCAACGCCCCACGGCACGCACCGGAAGGCCCGGTTCACGGGGCCGCCTCGGGGAAAACCCCAGGGTCGCTCCGGGGGATCTCAGGGGTCAGCCAGGGTTTTCACCGATACCGCGCGCCGGCCGCCCTTGTCACCATGTCTCCATGAACGATGCACCCACCGCCGCGGAGCCGACGGCCTCTGACCCCGCCGGCCCCACCCCGCCGCGCCCGCCGCTGCGCCGCAGCCGGCGGCACAAGGTCGTCGCGGGCGTGTGCGGCGGCCTCGGCCGGCAGTGGGACGTCGATCCGGTGATCTTCCGGGTCGTGCTCGCCGTGCTGTCCATCGGCGGACTCGGCCTGATCTTCTACGGCTTCGCCTGGCTGATCGTGCCCCTTGAGGGCCAGGAGGAGAACGAGGGCCGCCGGCTGCTCTCCGGCCGGGTCGAGGGCTCGGCGCTGACGGCGCTGCTGTGCGCGCTGGCCGGCTGCGCGCTGTTCCTGACCACGCTCGGCAAGGGCAGCATGATGTCCTTCGCGATCATGGTGACGCTGGCGGTGGCCGGCGCCGCCTACTGGTCGCGTCAGCGCCGCCGGGCGCAGTCCGAGGGCCTGGGCTCCGTGGACGCCGCCACGGCCCAGGCGGTCGCCGACGCCCCGCCGGAGGCCACCGCGCCCCCGGCCCCCAACACCCCGTCCTGGTGGCGCGATCCGCGCACCGAGGCGCTGATGCGCCGCGGCTATCTGTGGGGCCCGGAGGACGCCCGGCTCGACATCAGCTACGACTTCGCCCACGGGGTGCCGGACGACGCGGACGCCGGCCCCGGGCAGCCCGGCGTGGCCCCGGCCTCCCCGGCCGCCGCGCGCACCGCCGCCCCGCCCCGGCCCGTCCGCGGCCGGGCGATCGGCGGGCGGACGTTCGTGCTGGCCGTGCTGGCGGGCACCGGCACCGGCCTCGCCGTGTCCCGGCACGCCGCGCTGGCCCCGTCCCTCCAGGCGGGCCTGGCCTGCGCGTTGGCCGTCTTCGGGCTGGGCCTCCTCTTGAGCGCCTGGCTGGGGCGCACCGGCGGCGGCACGGTCTTCCTGATGATGCTGACGGCGGCCCTGCTGGCCGGCGCGACGGCGCTGCCCCCCACCGTCACCGCCGACTGGCAGCGCCGCACCTGGACGCCGGCCGCCGCCACCACCGTCCAGCCGCGCTACGCGGTCGGCTCCGGTGAGGCCCGGCTGGATCTCTCCCAACTCCCCCTCAAACCCGGCACGACGGTCCACAGCGCCGCGGAAGTCGGCGCCGGGCGGCTCCAGGTGACGCTGCCGCAGCACACCACCGCGACGCTCCACCTCTCGCTCGGCGTCGGCGACATCCAGATGCCGGGCGATGCGGCCAACGACGTGGAGGTCGTCGCCGGGCACCGCGAGCGGACCGTCACGCTGGCCGCGGAGGGCCTCAAGAAGGGCGAGCGGCCGCACGGCACACTGGAGTTGGACCTCAAGGTCGGCGTCGGCCAGATCGCCGTCGAGCGTGCCGCGCCGGCCCCCTCGGCCACCCCGTCCCCGGTCCAGACCCCCCAGGGAGCCCCCAAGTGAAGCGCCACCCCTTCGAGCCGGGCCGCCTGATCACCGGCCTCGCCGCCCTCACCGTCGGCGTCGGCTACGGCCTAGACTCCGTCGGCCGCTGGCACGCCCCCGGCCCCTGGCTGTTCTTCGCCATCCCGGCCGGCCTGCTGCTCTCCGGCATCACCACCGCCGTCTGGGCCACCGTCCGACGCCACCACCACCGGGACGCCCCGCCCCGGCAGCCGTCATGACGGGTGGCCGGCGGCGGAGCGCCGCGCGTCGATCGGCAGAGGGGCCGGGCCGTGGGCGGCAGGCCCCCGCCCCCGCAGCTGAGACCCCCGGGCGCCGCCGCTCACCCGTAGAGCCGCGCCCCGCGCCGGCCGCGGCGGTGGGTGAGTGCGGCGTCGAGCGAGAAGCGCGGTGCGCCGGCCAGCACCAGCGGGGTCCAGGCGATCAGATAGGCGAGGTCGTTGCCGTAGTAGTAGGGGGCGGCCGGCCAGCTCACGGTGAGCCAGAGGGTCAGCGAGATCAGCGCGCCGCCGAAGGCCGCCAGCCGGCCCAGCAGCCCCAGCAGCGTCCCGATGCCGACCAGCACCTCGCCGCCGGAGAGCGCATAGCCGAAGGCGACCGGGCTGTGCTGCGCCAGCTCCACCAGTTGCGGAAACGCCGCGGAGTCGTGGACCTGCCGCAGTAGTTCACCCAGCGAGCCCTTGCCGCCGGCGCTCAGGAAGGCCCGGTCGGTGAGCTTCTGGGTCCCGGCGTAGAGGAAGGTGGCGCCCAGGAAGAGGCGCAGCGGGAGCAGGGCGTGCCGCGCCAGCCCGCCCCGGAGCCCGCCGGGCCGGGTGCCGACCAGGTCGGCGGGGTGCGTGCGGTGTGCGTGGGCCATGACGTCTGCCTCTCCGTTGCCGCCGGGGGCAGACGATTGTGCCGGGGCCCGCACGGCTTGGCGAGATGCGTACGCGCGGTTGCGCGAGATTCCCCTCCGCTTTCCCTCCGGTGCCGGAGGCGGTGCCGCCCAGATGGGCCCTGCCACGCCGGTCACCGCGGCACCGCCCGCACGAGCACGAGACCTGACGCGCACGAGACCTGACGCGCACGAGGCCGGACGCGCACGAGGCCGGACGCGAGGCCGGGCAACGGGCTTGGGTCACCGCCCAGATGGGCACCCCCACGGCCGCCAAGCGCGCAATCTCCGCTCAATCCCAGGGGATTGGAGAGCCACCACGCTCACCTCAGTCCTGGACCTCGATCCGATAGGCCCGGGTCTCCGCCCCGGCCGCCGTGATCACCCGGACGTCCACGGGGCCCGGCTCCACATCGACCGGTACCGGCACGGTCAGCACCCCGTCCGTCGGGTTGGCGAATCCGCCGGGCACCGGCACCAACGGGACGGGCACGTGCACCCCGCCGATCCGGACGACCGTACGGGCCAGCCGGTCCGGGGTCGCCGCGCCGGGCGGGACGAAGCCGGCGCCGCGGATCTCGATGTCGTCGCCGGTGCGGATCGGGGCGGCGAGGTCGCCGAGTTCCCTGGCGCGCACCACGGAGAGGATCACCGGCCGGCCCCCGGAGACGGCCTTGCCCGCCAGGTACGTCACCGCGGAGAGCGCCGCCAGGACCACCAACACCCAGGGAATACCGGGCAGTTGGGTTGAATCGCCGGCCAGTCGGACCAGGGCGAAGGTCAGCACGGCCGCGTTCACCAGCACGTACTGCGCGTCGGTGAAGCTGCCGCGGCCCCCATCGTCGGCCAACAGGTCGGCGACCCGCGGCCGGTCGGCCGGCACCTTCTGCACCCGCCCGGCGCGGATCCGCCCGGCGGTCATCCCGTAGGCCAGCACGGCCACCGTGGACCCGATGGCCAACATGGCCAACAGCCCGCCCGAGGAGACCAGTCCGAGCCCGGAGAGCAGGTGGTGCCGGGCATCCGGGCCCGGGCCCAGCGCCAGTTGGACGGCGAGCGTCAGGACGGCGTAGAGGACCGCCGTCACCCAGGCCACGGCCACCGCCCGGGAGGTGGACAGCCGGTGGTCCTCGCCGACCAACGGGGCCAGCGCGCCGCCCTGTTCGCGGTGGAGGCGGGTCGCGGCCGTCACCCCGAGCGCCAGGAGGGCGGCCGCGGTCAGCGTGGCCGTGCGGCCGGTCGTCCAGCCGTGTCCGACGGCGGTCAGCGCCTGCCCGAGCAGCAGCGCCAGCACCCCGGCCCAGACGGCCAGCACGGCGCGCAGGCGGGCCGTCGCCGGCCAGGTGGCGCCCTCGGCCGCGCCGCGTTCGGCCAACAGTCGTGCTGACAGGGAGAGTTCGTCGGACACCCACTGCCGGGCGGCGCCCGCGGAGTGCGCCAGTCCGGCCGGCACCCCGCGCCCGGCGGCGAACTCCTCGCGCAGCGCGACGAACGCGGCGAGCGCCTGCCGGTGCCCCTCGCGGGCCCCGTGCGGGCACTGTCCGCACCGGCATCCGCCGCCGTCGCCGGGCCTCGCGCCGCCTCCCGGCTCGCTCCTCCCGGCCACCGTGCTCGCCGATTCCACCGACACGTCCGTACCGCCCCGCCGCCGCTCGTATCAACTTCTCTTCGCTAGACGGGAATTGTGCCGTAAACCACCGGGGCGAAGGGTAATCGTCCAGGTCACGGAAGTCCCGTTCGGCATCGGCAGGTTGACGCTCACCTGTGCGCAGGCGGTGTGGCGGCCCGCCGGTCGCCCGGACGCGCTTTCCCCGATGCCCCCCGTTCGGGCGAATCGCCGTCGACGGACGGCTGTCCGGCCCGGGCGCCGCGCAGACTTCCCGCCGTGCGTGAGATACACGAATCTCCCCGAAACGACGCCGGCGCCTCAGCGCGCCGGCGCTCCCGTGTTCGGCGCGGCGGCGGGTCCGCCGGCCGTCCGCCGTTCGCCACCCTGGTCCGCGCCGCGGCCCTGGCGCTGGCCGCGGCGTCGACGCTCGCGGCGGCGCTGGCCCTGGTCACGTCCCCGCCGGCGGCCGCCCACCCGGGACCGCTCCGACGGCCGGCCGGCGACAACTGCGCCTACGCCGGCACCGCTCCGCCCGTCCACCTGCCCACCGAGTTCCCCATGCCGCCCGGCTGGCACTTCCCCTGCACCGAGCCGACGCACCACCCCCCGTCCCGTCACACGCCCAAACCGGCCCCGCCGCCGCCCCGTCGGAGCGCGGCGCCGCGGCCCCGCCCGTGGCACGCGCCGGCCGACCCACCGGCGCCCCGGCCGTCACCACCGGCGCCGCCACCCGCGCGCCCCACGCCGCCGGCCCCACCACCCCCCTCAACGCCCGCGCGGCTCCTGGCGGTTCCGCGGCCGGCGGCCCGGCACGGCCATGTGCCGCCGGCCCGCCACAAGCCGTCCCGCGGGCGCTCCGTGGTGACCAGGATGCTGCTGCTCACCACCCCGGCCGTACTGGCCGGCGTCGCCCTCCGTCCCCGTTCGCGTTCCTCGTCCCGTTCCGCCGGGCGCAGTTCCTCGTAGGAGGTCTCCATGTCGCAATGGCTGGTGTTGACCCTCGCCATGGCCGCGGTCTGCGGCGTCGTGCTGTCCATCACCGTCCTCAAGGAGCGCCGGATCGGCGAGGACGACGACCCGTCCGAGACGCCGGACGTGATCGAGTACCTGACGATGATGGTGGGCGTGGTCTACGCGATCGTGCTGGGCCTGGCCATCGCCGGTGTCTGGGAGGCCCGGAGCACCGCCGAGGACACCGTGCGGGCCGAGGCGCAGGCGCTCCACGAGGTCAGCGCGCGGGCCCAGGCGTGGCCGGCGCCCGTACGGGACGCCATCCGCGCGGACGCCAACTCCTATGTCAGCTATGTCGTCCACAAGGAGTGGCCGGTGATGGCCGATCGCGGCGAGCTCACCGAGCAGGGCGACGCGCTGCTGGCGAAGGTCCGCTCCGACGTCATCGGCTACCACCCGCGGGACGACTACGAGCGGGAGTCCTACCAGCCCCTCGTCGACCAGGTGGCGGCCGCGGACAGCGCGCGGATGGCCCGTTCGGACGCGGCGGAGCCGACGCTTCCCGGGGTGGTGTGGTTCGGGCTGATCGTCGGGGGCGTGATCTCGATCGGGGTGATGTTCACGCTCCAGATCAGGCGCTCGGCGCGGGAGTTGCTGATGGCCGGCGTGTTCAGCGCGCTGATCGCCTTCCTGCTCTTCCTCGTCTGGGACTTCGACGCGCCGTTCAGCCGCGGGCTGCCGACGGCCGTGGATCCGTTCCTGAAGCTCTTCCCGCAGAAGTAGCGACCGGGGAACGCCGATGCGCACGGGCGGCGCTCACAGGGCCCCTCACGGCCTCGTGAGCGCCGTCCGCCGCGCGCGCGAGCCCGGCGCCGTGCCTCATCGGGCCGGCGCTAGCCGAACATCTCCGGTTCGCGGCGGGCGATCTGCTGGTACAGGGACTGGTAGTTGATCCACGCGACCAGGTCGCTGCCGAGCTGCTCCCGGGTGCGCACCGCGTCCTGGTGGGCGATCGGCACCGGCTTGCCGGCCGCCCCGGCGGTCAACTGCACCTGGCAGCAGCGCTCCATGGTGAGGAGCCACCAGGCCGCCGCGTCGACCGAGTCGCCGACCGTCAACAGCCCGTGGTTCCGCAGGATCACGGCCTTGTGCGGGCCGAGCGCGGCGGCGATCCGGCGGGCCTCCTCCTCGTCCACCACCACGCCCGTATAGGCGTTGTAGACGGCATGGTCCTCGTAGAACGCGCAGGCGTCCTGGGTGATCGGGGCGAGGGGCTCCCCCAGGGCGGAGAGCGCGCGCCCGTAGGGGGAATGGCTGTGGGCGGCGGCGACGACGTCCGGGCGGGCCCGGTGGATCCGCGCGTGGATCGTGAACGCGGCCTGGTTGACGTGGTGGTGGCCCTCGACGACCTTCCCGTCGCCGTTGACCAGGATCAGGTCGCCGACGGTCAGCAACGCGAAGGCGAGGCCGAAGGGGTTGGCCCAGTAGCAGTCGGTCAACTCCGGGTCCCGCACGGTGAAATGGCCCGAGACGCCCTCGTCGAACCCGTGCCGGCCGAGCAGGCGCACCGCCGCCACCAGGCGCTCCTTGCGGTGCCGCCGCTCCTCCTCGACGCTCTGGTGTGTCGGCGGCATCGCGAAGTGGAGCTGCTCGGGGGGTATCGGGGTCGGCTCCGACATCGTGGTTCTCCTTCCGGGCGCGTGCGGCTCGCGGCGCTCGGGCGGAAGCTACCTCCCGCCTCCGCGAGAGACCAGGCCCGTGCCGCCACCAACCGCGCCGCGCCCCGAGGGCGGCCCTACCGCTCCTGGCCGCAACCGCCGAGCAGTTCCACGCCGCGGAGCAGCGCGGAGTGGTCGAGCGCGCCGTCGCCCCTGGCCACCGCGGAGGCGATGAGCTGGGCGGTGGCGGCGCCGACCGGGAGCGGGGCGCCGACGGTGCGGGCGGCGTCGGTGACGATGCCCATGTCCTTGTGGTGGAGTTCCAACTTGAAGCCGGGGGCGTAGGAGCGCTTGAGGAGGTTGTCCTTCTTGCGGGTCAGGACGGTGGAGCCGGCCAGGCCGCCGTTGAGGACGTCGAGGGCGGCCGCGAGGTCGACGCCGGACTTCTCCAGGAAGACCACGGCCTCGGCGCAGGCTTGGAGGTTGACGGCGACGATGAGTTGGTTGGCGGCCTTGACGGTCTGGCCGGCCCCGTGCGGGCCGCAGTGCACGAGGGTCGTACCGAGGGCCGCGAGGACGGGCTCGGCGGCGTCGAAGTCGGCCCGCTCCCCGCCCACCATGATCGACAGGACGGCCTCGATGGCGCCGGCCTCGCCGCCGGAGACCGGGGCGTCCAGGACCCGGATGCCCTTCTCGGCGGCGTTCTTGGCCAGGTCGACGGAGGTCTGCGGGGTGATCGAGGACATGTCGATCAGCAGCGCCCCGGACTTGGCGTGGGCCAGGATGCCGTCCGGCCCGTAGGCGACCGCCTCGACCTGCGGGGAGGCCGGGACCATGGTAATGACGACGTCCGCGTCGGCGACCGCCTCGGCGATCGACGCGGCCTCCCGGCCGCCCGCGGCGACCAGCGCGCCCGCCTTGCCGGGGCTGCGGTTCCAACCGCGCACGGTGTGCCCGGCCTTGGCGAGGTTCACCGCCATGGGACTGCCCATGATGCCGAGGCCGAGGAAACCGATGGTGCTCATAGCGCGCGCCCCACTTACTTCCGCATACCGAAGAATCATTACCGTCTAGCGGAAAACATCTTCCGCCCTCGGTCGTCGGTCGTCAACCACCGACCGCCCGCGGCGGGCCGGCCCCGCACACGACGAACGCCGCCGCCCGCACACGGCGGGCGACGGCGTTCCTCATCGGGCGTCAGTGGGAGCCGCTCACTCCCACTCGATGGTGCCCGGCGGCTTGCTGGTGACGTCGAGGACGACGCGGTTGACGTCCGCGACCTCGTTGGTGATCCGCGTGGAGATCCGGGCCAGGGCCTCGTACGGCATGCGCGTCCAGTCCGCGGTCATGGCGTCCTCGGACGAGACCGGGCGGAGCACGATCGGGTGGCCGTAGGTGCGGCCGTCACCCTGGACGCCGACCGAGCGCACGTCGGCGAGCAGGACCACCGGGCACTGCCAGATCTCGCGGTCCAGGCCGGCCGCGGTCAGCTCCTCGCGGGCGATCGCGTCGGCCTCGCGCAGCAGCTCCAGCCGCTCCTGGGTGACCTCGCCGACGATGCGGATGCCCAGGCCGGGGCCGGGGAACGGCTGGCGCTGCACGATGGCGTCCGGCAGGCCCAGCTCGGTGCCGACCATCCGGACCTCGTCCTTGAACAGCTGGCGCAGCGGCTCGACGAGCTCGAACTCGATGTCCTCCGGCAGGCCGCCGACGTTGTGGTGCGACTTGATGTTCGCGGTGCCGGTGCCGCCGCCGGACTCGACGATGTCCGGGTAGAGCGTGCCCTGGACCAGGAAGGCCACTTCCTCGCCGTCGGCGCCGGCCTCGGCGACCAGCTCGGCCTGGGCCTGCTCGAAGACCCGGATGAACTCCCGGCCGATGATCTTCCGCTTCTGCTCGGGCTCGGAGACGCCCTTGAGCGCGTTCAGGAACCGCTCGCTGGCGTCAACGACCTTGAGCTGGACGCCGGTGGCGGCCACGAAGTCCTTCTCGACCTGCTCGGTCTCGCCCTTGCGCATCAGGCCGTGGTCGACGTAGACACAGGTCAACTGCGAGCCGATGGCCTTCTGGACGAGGGCCGCGGCCACCGCGGAGTCCACGCCGCCGGACAGCCCGCAGATCGCGCGCTTGCTGCCCACCTGCGCGCGGATCGCGGCGACCTGCTCCTCGACCACGGAGGTGGTCGTCCAGCTCGGCTCGATGCCCGCACCGCGGTAGAGGAAGTGCTCCAGGACCTGCTGGCCGTGCGTGGAGTGCATCACCTCGGGGTGGTACTGCACGCCGTAGAGCTTCTTCTCGTCGTTCTCGAAGGCGGCGACCGGGACCAGGTCGGTGGACGCGGTGACCGTGAAGCCCTCGGGGGCCGCGGAGCAGGCGTCGCCGTGCGACATCCACACCGACTGCTCGGCCGGGGTGCCCTCGAAGAGGGTGGAACCGGGCTTGCTGACGCTCAGGGCGGTGCCGCCGTACTCGCGGGCGCCGGTGTTGTCGACCGTGCCGCCGAGCGTGGTGGCCATGAGCTGGAAGCCGTAGCACATGCCGAAGACCGGGACCCCGGCCTCGAACAGCGAACGGTCGATGCTGGGGGCACTCTCGGCGTAAACCGACGACGGACCGCCGGAGAGGATGATCGCGCTGGGGTTCTTGGAGAGCATCTCGGCCACCGGCATGGTGGACGGCACGATCTCGCTGTAGACCCGGGCCTCACGGACCCGACGGGCGATGAGCTGGGCGTACTGTGCGCCGAAGTCGACAACGAGGACGACGTCCGGTGCGGCGGCAGGGGGCGCTGATGGCACTTCGGCGGCCTTCCGGCGGTGTGGAGCAGGGGTTGGACTTTCGATTCTAACGGGCTCATACTGGGCGCCATGTCCAGGCAGCTCACCTTCGTCTTTACCTATGGCACCGGCCCGTCCGGCTGCCAAGGTCGTGCTGCTTGATCAACTGACAGCGACTTCCCCAGGCGCCCCGGGCCGACCACGGTCCGGGGCGCCTGTTGTCTGTCCGGGACCGGTGCCGGATCCCGCGGCTCCCGGGGCCAGGACCCCAGGAGGAACGGACATGAGCACGAGCAGCGACACCGCGCGGCCGACGGCCACCCCGGACACCGGCGCGCACACCTCGGAGGCGGCCGGTGTGATCCAGGACGCCCGGCGCCGGATCGACGACCTCGACGGCCGGATCATCGGGCTCGTCCAGGAACGGATGGCGGTCTCCGCGGTCATCCAGCGCGAGCGGATCGCCTCCGGCGGGCGGCGGGTGAACCTCTCCCGCGAGATGGAGGTGCTGGCGCACTACCGCGACCAGCTCGGCCGGCCGGGCACGGCGCTGGCGATGACCTTGCTGGAGCTGTGCCGGGGCCGGGTCTGACGGCCGGGCCCAACGACGGTCCGGCGGCGGTCCGATGGGCGCCCTCCGCACCGGTCGCGCGGCCGTGCGGAGGGGATGCGTGTGGGGGCCCGGCTGGAACTGAGTTCGGTTGCCGACTCACCCGTACGGCGCGTGACCGGGCCCGGAGAGGCTTCGTTGTTCCCGGTGCCACGCCAGCCAGACGTGGCCTGCAGGACTACGCGTAGACGCCGCCCCACGGGCGGAAAGCCGGAGTGATGAGACGTCGGCCGCTGGCAGCGGCCCGCGTCGTGGGACCTCGCTCCGGTCCGTGACCGGTCAGCAGGGGACAGCAGCCCGGTCACACCGATGGGGTGGTCGGTCCTGGGGACGCCCGGGACCGACCGCATCCCGTCGAAACGGTTGCGCCAGGTGAGGCGCATCCTGGACGATGCTTGACGAACCACTGACCGCTTCCGGTACGGACCTTTGCCGCGCACGCCATTGGTCCACACCACATGCCGAGCGGCCCCGCGCACCACTTCCGCACCACGTCTCGCACCGCATGCGCACCACTCCGCAACACCGCACCACCGCACCCCTCTTGATGAGCCAGCGGCGCTCCCCCCAGCGCCGCCTGTCGGTGCCGGCGCCGCCCTGACGTCGGCACCGAACGCCAAGGGCCCCGTGGCCTCCGCATCCCCCCTCGCGGAGGAGTTCGCGGGGCCCTTCGCCGTGCCGGGCGGGCGCTACGGCTTCTTCGGCGGGACCGAAGGGACCGGTAGGAACGGCAAGTTGAGCGCGCCGAAGGCCGCGCGGGGCACGGCCGGGCGGACCGGCTCGACCGGCGCCACCCGCTCGTACGGCCGCCCCGGGGCCGGGCGCGGATCCGCCTCGCCCTTGTTGGGCCACAGAGACATGGCGCGTTCGGCCTGGGCGGTGATGGTCAGGGACGGGTTGACGCCGAGGTTGGCGGAGACCGCGGCGCCGTCGACGACGGAGATGCCCGGGTGGCCGTAGAGGCGGTGGTAGGGGTCGATGACACCGTGGTCGGCGTCCGCACCGATCGGGCAGCCGCCGAGGAAGTGTGCGGTGAGCGGGGTGCCCATCAACTCGCCGACGTTGCTGCCCGGGAAGCCGTTGATCTCGCGGGCGAGCAGGGCGGCGGCCTCGGTGGCCTCGGGGATCTGGTTGGGGTTGGGGGCGCCGTGGCCCTGCCGGGCGGTGAGCAGGCCCTTCCCCAGGCCGCCCGGTTTCCGGTACGTGGTGAGGGAGTTGTCCAGGGACTGCATCACCAGGCCGATGATGCTGCGCTCGGACCAGCGGCGGTTGGAGAGCGAGCGGACCGCCAGCACCGGGTGGCGGACCATGTTGCCGACCCACCCCCGGACCCGCCCGGTCGGCCGGTACGGCACCTGGAGGAGCGTCAAACTCCCCATGGAATTGGAGCCCTTGCCGTAGCGGACCGGCTCGATGTGGGTGTTCTCGTTGGGGTGGATGGACGAGGTGATCGCGACGCCCTTGGTGAAGTCGGCGCGGTTGGCGCCGTGTTGCTTCCGGTAGCGGCGGTCGGTGGTCTGGGCGCCCACCAGGGCCTCGGAGTTGGTGCGGGTCAGCGTGCCGAGGCGGTCGGAGAGGTACGGCAGCAGCCGGCTGTCCTTCATGCGGTGCAGCAGCGTCTGGGTGCCGTAGGTGCCGGCGGCGAGGACCACCCGGCGGGCGGTGAACGTCCTGCCCGCGCCCTTCTTCTTGTTGTCGGTGGGCAGCGTCTTGACCGCGAAGCCGCCGCGGGAGTCCTCGGTGACGGCGACGACCGAGGTCATCGGGTGGATCACCGCGCCGGCCTGTTCGGCGAGGTGGAGGTAGTTCTCGTTGAGGGTGTTCTTGGCGCCGTGCCGGCAGCCGGTCATGCACTCACCGCACTCGGTGCACGCCCGGCGGGACGGGCCCGCGCCGCCGAAGTACGGGTCGGGGACCTCCGCGCCCGGCTTCGCCCGGGGCGTGCCGTCGGCGTCCTCGCCGTCGCCGAAGAAGACCCCGACCGGCGCCATGTGGAAGGAGTCGCCGACGCCCAGCTCCCGGGCGGTCGCCCTCAGATGGACGTCGGAGGGGGTCATGGTCGGGTTGAGCCGCACCCCGAGCATCCGCCGGGCCTGGTCGTAGTACGGGTCCAACTCCCCCTGCCAGTCGGTGATGTCGCGCCACTGGGGGTCGTCGAAGAACGCCTTCGGGGGGACGTAGAGGGTGTTGGCGTAGTTCAGCGAGCCGCCGCCGACCCCGGCACCGGCCAGCACCATCACGTTGCCCAGGAGGTGGATGCGCTGGATGCCGTAGAGGCCGAGGGCGGGGGCCCACAGGTAGTTCTTCAGGTCCCAGGAGCTCTTCGGCAGGGTCTCGCGGGTGAAGCGGCGGCCGGCTTCGAGGACGGCGACGCGGTAGCCCTTCTCGGTCAGGCGGAGGGCGGAGACGGAGCCGCCGAAGCCGGAGCCCACGACGATGACGTCGTAGTCGTAGTCGTAGGAGTCGGGGGTGGGCCCGGTGGCGGCGAACTCGCCGTTCGGGGAGGGGTGGGGGGAAGCGTTGTCCTGTGGCACCGGTACCTCCGTGTCCGTCTTCGGGGCTCCGCCCCGGACCCCGCTCCTCAAACGCCGGAGGGGCTGAATGTGTGGGCTCCGTCGCCGGCCCTGCTTCTCACGCGCAGCAGGGTCGGAATCTGCCGTCGGCGGGGCTGGTTGGACCCGCCGACGGCACGCACCGTTCGGTTCAGCGGAGGCGGAGGGCCTTCATTGCGCGCAGGCTGCGGGTCATGAAGGCGGCGTAACTCTCGTCGTTCATCCCGAAGGACGGGGCCATGGGCATCAGGCGTTGCTGGGCGACGGTCTGGGCCTCGGTGTACTTGAGGATGCCCTCGGACCCGTGTCGGCGGCCCAGGCCCGAGTCGCCCATGCCGCCCATCGGGGACTGCACGCTGCCGTAGCCGGCCGCGTAGGACTCGTTGACGTTGACGGTGCCGGTGCGCAGCCGTGCCGCGAGCGCCCGGCCGCGTCGACCGTCCTTGGTCCAGATGCTGGAATTGAGGCCGTAGGGCGTGGCGTTGGCGCGGGCCACCGCCTCGTCCTCGTCGCGGAAGCGGTAGATCGACACGACCGGGCCGAAGGTCTCCTCGCCGCAGACGGCCATCGGCGTCTCGACGCCGTCCAGGATGGTCGGCTCGTAGAAGAGCGGGCCGATGTCGGGGCGGGGGCGGCCGCCGGCGAGCACCCGGGCGCCCTTGGCCACCGCCTCCTCGACGTGCCGGGTGACGGTCTCCAACTGGCGCGGGCCGACCAGCGAGCCCATGTCGGCGCCGTAGGCGAGGGCGTTGCCCAGCCGCATCGCCTTGGTGCGGGCCACGAACCGCTCGACGAACGCATCGGCGATCGACTCGTGGACGTAGAGCCGCTCGATGGAGATGCACAACTGGCCCGCGGAGGAGAAGCAGCCGCGGACGGCGCCGGCGGCGGCCTTGTCCACGTCGGCGTCGCGCAGCACCAACATGGCGTTCTTGCCGCCGAGTTCGAGGGAGACGCCGACGAGCCGGGCGGCGGCGCCCTGGGCGACCTCGCGGCCGGTGCGGGTGGAGCCGGTGAACGAGACGTAGTCGGCGTGCCGGACGACCTCCGGGCCGATCACCGGGCCCTCGCCGAGCACCACCTGCCAGACGTCCTCCGGGAGGCCCGCCTCGATCAGTTGCTCACGGGCCCACAGGGCGGTCAGCGCGGTCTCGGTGTCGGGCTTCATCACCACGGCGTTACCGGCGACGAAGGCCGGCAGGGCGTCGCCGACGGTGAGCTCGAAGGGGTAGTTCCAGGGGGCTATCTGCCCCACCACGCCGCGCGGCTGGCGGAGTTCGGTGACCTTGGTCAGGGTCGGGACGACGCCGGTGTGGCCCTTGGGGCGGAGGTAGGCGGGGGCCTTGCGGCCGTAGTGGCGGGCGGCGACGGCGACCGCCTGCACCTCCTCGTGGGCGTGCAGCCGCGCCTTGCCGGTCTCCAACTGGATCAGGTCCAGCACCTCGGCCTGCCGGCGCAGGACCAGGTCGTGGAAGCGGAGCAGGACCGCGGCGCGCTGCCGGACCGGGACCCTCGCCCAGCGCTCCTGGGCGGCGCGGGCCCGCTCGAAGGCGGTGGCCACGTCCTCGGGGGTGGACTCGGGCAGGTCCGCCAACTTCTCGCCGGTGAACGGGGCGTGGTTGGCGGTCGCGCCACTGCCGACCACGGCGCGGGTGAGGCGGGCGGCCACCTCCGGGGGGACGACGTCCGCGGCGGTACGGGTGCCGGGCGCGGCGGTGGCGACCGGGTTGCCGTCCGCATGGGGCGCGGCGGGCGCCACCGGATCGGCCTCCGCGCTGGGCGCGGTGGGGGCCTCGGAGATCGTCGTGGACGTCGGGGCGTCCTGGGGTGCCGCGTCGGAGGTGGCCGTTCCGGTGTCCTGCGAGTCCGTCATGCGGGCGAGCGTATTCGTCCGGGACCGCTTTGTGTACCCGGCGGTAACAGGTTTTCCCGCACTGCCCACCATCGCGCCAGTATTTGCTGGCCGCAAGGGGGGTGGGCTGGGGAGACGGGGCGGGGCGCGCGGATCTCGGCCGCCGGTGGGCGGGCGCGCCCCTGATGGATCCGGCGCGGCCGTCCAAGGCGAACTCCCGGCGTCCGGCGCGGAATCCGTCGCGGGACGGCCGGAGCCGGCCGGTGCCCACCGAGACGTCAACGCCAGGTCCACGCCCGCGTCAACACCCCGCCCTCTGGAGGGCGTTAGCCCTATCGACACGCCATCGCACCGCCTCCCCCGTCAACCCACCACCCACGTTGATCAACTCGCGACACACGGAGCGGAACCTCCCCCGCCCCTCCGGCCGTCCTTGACACAGTGAGGCGGCGGCTTCGGCGGCGACGCCGGTACGACAACGGGCGGCACGGGAACGGGGATCGGGCATGGTCATGCGGGACGGCGACGCGCTGGACGTCCGTCCGGGCGGGGATCCGACCCGCGCCGCGCCCCGGCACCACGCCGCGTACCGCACCACCGCGTTCTTCCTCACCCTCTACGCCGTCGCGCTCGCCGCCTGGACGGTGTACGGCATCGTCCAAGGGGACGGTTCGGTCTGGGACTTCGTCGAGGGGCTGTTCAATCCTGGCGCCGCCCCCGCGTCCCAGTTGGTCGGCCCCTACGAGTGGGCCTTCGCCGCGGCCTTCCTCGCGACCGCCGGCCTGGTCGTCGCGCACCGCCGACCGGCCCGCAGCGCCGCCCTGTTCTGCGGGTTCTTCCTGCTGGCCGTCTCGCTGCGGGAGGCAATCGGCCTCTGCGACGCCGCCTACCGGGATCAGTACGCCACCGATCCGCTCGGCGGCTGGGCGCTGGCCACCCGGGCGCTGGGGCTGGTGGTCGCGGTGGTCGTCCTGACGAAGATGTTCCCGGCGAAGGAGACGGCGGGGGTTGCGAAGACGCGGTCCGTGGCGGGGCGTTGGCGCCGCCCCCGGGCCGACGGGGCCGCCCCGGTTACCTCGACCCTCCTGGCCACGCCGGATGCCCCGCCCCTCTGCCCCGGCCCTCGGGACCGTCGCCTCGCGCGCATCTGCGGCGTCCTCTTCCTGACCATGGGGGTGGCCCGGCTCTCCTGGACCGCGTACGACCTGACGTCCGCCGGGGTGGAGGCCGCCCGCCGGTACCTCCGCGGCGCGGTGGACGGCTCGGTCCTGGGCACCCTCAATCTGGCCACCTCCAGCGAATTCACCACCCTCGGCTCGGTGCTGGGCTTCCTCGTGCTGGGCGTGCTGGCCTGCCGCGCCCGCCACGACGTCCGCGGCGCGCTGTTCGTCTTCGCCGCGGTCGAGCTCTACCTCACCGTCCGTACGGTGGTCTGGCTGACCGTCACCGACTTCTTCAACCGGTCCTTCGCCACCCCCGACGGCGCGCTCTACATGGCCACCACGGCGTTCGGCCTGGCCGCGATGACGTCGGTGCTGGTGCTGGCGATGGGGCGCGGCCTGGAACGGGGAGAGGGCGTCATCGACGGGGTGGGGCCGGTGGCCGGGGAGGGGTAGTCCGGTGGGCGGCTCCGGACGGTGGCGCAACGCCCCCGCGCCCACAGGCGTAGCGTGGTCGCTACGTCCGTCTCGCGGGAGTAGCCATGGAGTTGTTCCACGAGGAGCCCGGCATCGGGGACCGCATCGCCCGACTGCGCGCCCGGCGCGGGCTGACGCAGGAAGGGCTCGCCGAACGGTCCGGGATGTCCGTCGATGTCGTGCGCAAGTTGGAGCAGGGCGTGCGCCGGACGGCCCGGCTGAGCACGCTCAACTCCCTTGCCCGAGCGCTGGACGTGGAGCCGTCCGCACTCGTCGGCAAGCCCGCGACCTTCGAGGTCCGCGGGGACGGCGAGCAGCCGTCCGTCCTGGCGCTGCGCCAGGCCGTCGCTCCGGTGTCCGAGCTCCTCGGGGAGGACCCCGACCCCGAGGACCCGCCGGACATCGCGGCGCTGCAGACGGCACTGCGCTCGACGGAGTGCATCCGCCGAGAGGGCCGGATGGCCGAAATCGGCGCCCTGCTGCCGCAGTTGATCAATGATGCCAAGGCGACGGCGCACGCCTCCACCGGGCACCGGGCCGCCGCGGCCCACTCCGTACTGGCCGAGGCGTACCAGGTCGCGGCGACGACGCTGGCGGCGTTGGGCAAGGAGGACGCCGCGTTCACCGCGCTCGAACGCGCCAGGACGGCGGCGGCCAAGGGGGACGATCCCCATCTGGAGACCGTCGGCCTCTCCAGCCTCGCCTGGGTCCTGACCAAGCAGGGGCGGTTGGCGGACGCCGAACGCGTCGCGCTCAGGGCGGCCGAGCGGATCGAGCCTGGTTTCCGCTCCGCACCGATCGAACTGGCGCTGTGGGGCGTCCTGCTGCTCCGCGCGGCGACGGCGGCGGTGCGCTCGGAACACCAGGACACCGTCCACGACCTGCTCAACCTGGCGGGCGCGGCGGCGGCCCGGCTCGGCACGGACCGGCTCGACTACGCGACGCCGTTCGGCCCCACCAACGTAGGGGTGGCGAAGGTCAACTTCCTTGTGGAGATGGAGGACAGCGCGGAGGCCCTGCGCACCGCGCGCACCGTGCCGGAACTGCAGGCGCTGCCGCCCACGTGGCGGGCGCGGTTCCACGTCGACCGCGCCCTGGCCCACGCCGACCTGGACCAGGACGACGGGGCGGTGACGGCCCTGCTCACCGCCGAGCGCATCGCCCCGGAGTGGATGCGGTACCACTCCACCAGCCTGCGTCTGGTGTCCGAACTTCGCGGTCGCGAAAGGCGCCGGGCCTCTCCGTTGACGGCGCTCGCCGATCGGCTGGACCTCGACGCGTAGCGCACCGCCCTCCCCAGAGGGCGGGTAGGGCACTGCGTCCTACCCGGCACGCAAAGTGGCACAGGGCGTCACTGTCCGGGCGTACCGCGCCCGCCTAGCGTGGCGGGCGCGTCGAAGACGACGGCCCCGGGCCGCGCCGGCCCGATCCGCTCACCCCAAGAAAGCAGGCTGACGTGCCGCACCGTTCCGACCGGAATGCCCGAACTGCCGAAACCGTCCGCCCGACCCCTACCGTTGGCCGGCTGCTCCCCTGGGTCGGCGCCGACGACCAGCCCTGCTACCTCCTCACCGACCTCGCGGGCGACGGCCCCGTCTCCCGGCACGCGGACCGGATCGAGGCGCTCCAACTGGCCATGAGCCTCGGGCTGCTGGACCATGCCGAGCCCCTCATCGACGACCCGTCGGCCGACGCCGGACAGCTCCGCTTCCTGGCCGCGCAGCTGCTCGCCGCCCTACGGGACGCCGTACGGATCGCGGAGAGCCGGGGCGAACGACTGGCCCAGCACCGGCAGTCGACGGATACCGAGGACGCGGAGGAGGGCGCGGGAGGCGCCGAGGGCCCGGAGGGGGCACAGGGGGCGGCCGGGGTCCGTGACGTCGACGGCGACGGTAGCGGGGGCGGCGGCGACGGGGCCTCGTGGACCCCGTGACCGGGGTGGGGAAGGTCCCCTCCGGGCCCGCCCCCGCACGCCGGGACGTCCGTCGCGTGTGGGGGCCGCGGCGGCCGTCGATGTGAGCTGCAACGCGTCCTGGGCTTGTGGCCTCTTCAGTGGTGCAGCATGAGAACCACTCTGCCCGCGGGGTCCGCCCCGCGCCATCGTCCGCAGGTCGGGCGAGGACCCCCGCCGGTCGGCGGGGGTGCGGGGCCCTCCTAAGGGGGACCCGGAGGCGGGGACGGAGTCGCGCAGCGCCGGGCGGTTCCGGAGCTCGAACGATGCGTGGGAGAAAGGGGCGGCCGGTGATCCGTGTCGCTGTGGTGGACGACGAACGGCTCGTCAGGTCCGGACTGCGGATGATCCTGGGGACCGCCCCGGACATCGAGATGGTCGCGGACTGCGGCGGCGCGGAGGCCGTGGAGACCGTGCTGAGCTGCGCGGCCGAGGTCGTCCTGCTCGACATCCGGATGCCGGACGTGGACGGCCTGACCGTGCTGCGCGGGCTGCGGGCCGCCCCGGAGCCGCCGGCCGTGGCGATGCTCACCACCTTCGACGCCCAGGAGTACCTGACGGCCGCGCTGCGGGAGGGCGCGGCGGGCTTCCTGCTCAAGGACTCCGACCCCGAGCAACTGGTGCGGGCGGTGCGGACGCTGGCGGCCGGCGGCAGCGTGCTGGACCCCGGGGTGACCCGAGCGGTGATCGGCGGCTACCTGACCGCCGAGGACCAGGCGGCCGCGGCCCGGGCGGTGAGCGGGCTGACGCCGCGCGAGTCGCAGGTGCTGGCGCTGCTGGGCGAGGGCCTGGGCAATGCGCAGATCGCGGAGCGGATGGGACTGGCGCCCAGCACGGTCAAGGACCATGTGCGAGCATTGTTGGCCAAATTGGGCGGAATCAACCGCGTCCAGGCGGCGATCGTCGCCGACCGGGCGGGCCTGGTGGCCGGCGTCCCCCGGGGGACGTGGTGATATCCGGCCGGAAGCCCGGGGGAAGACGGGACGCCGGGAAGGAGTCGGCAACGGGAGCAGGCCCGGCGCCCGTTGGGGGCCCGGGCGTCGGCCGCCGTCCCGTCCGCCGGCTCGCCCATGGCCCGTTGGGACGGCGGCTGCGCCGGATCGGTCCCGTACTGGTGCCGGTGTTGCTGGCGATCGCCGACGCGCTGCTCGTCAACGGCCTGGAGCTGGCCCTGGAGCTGGCCGTCTCGGTGCTCGCGGCGACCGCCCTGCTGCTGCGCCGCCGCTGGCCGCTGCCGGTGTTCCTGGTGACCCTTCCGGGGCTCTACATCGGCTACATCTGGTTCGCGCCGATGGTCGCCCTCTACACCCTGGCCGCGCTGCGGCCCGGCCGGGCCCGGCTCGGCGTCTGCGCACTGCTGCTGGTCGCCGCGCACTTCCTGCCGTACCCGATCTCGGACTTCGAACCGACCGCGTACCGGGAGAACGCCCTGGTCCTGATCGACGCCTGCGTGACCTCCGCGGCCCCGATCGCGCTCGGCCTACTGGTCCGGACCCGCCGCGAACTCGCCTCCCGGGTGGACGACTTGACCCGCAGCCTGCGCCGCGAGGACCGGCTGCTGGCGGAGCGGGTGAAGGCCACCGAACGGGCCCGGCTGGCCCGCGAGATGCACGACGTGGTGGCCCACCAGGTCAGCCTGATCAGCCTCCAGGCCGGCGCAGTGCAGGTCAGCACGGCGGACGAGGCGGCGCGCAGCGGGGCCCGGACCATACGGGAGCTGTCCGTGCGCACGTTGGAGGAGCTGCGGCACATGGTCGGCGTGCTGCGGGCGGCCGGCGGCGACGCCCGGGAGACCGCCGAACTGGCGCCGCAGCCGGACCTCGACGAGCTGCCGCGGCTGATCGAGATGAGCGCGCTGGACGTGACGTACGAGGGGCTGGGCGCGGCGGACGGGGACCCGGAGGGGGCGGCTCCGGACGGGGCGGACGCGGGCCGTCCGCGCGGCGCCCGGACGGTCGAGCGGGCCGCCTTCCGCACCGTCCAGGAGGCGCTCACCAACGTCCGCAAGCACGCCCCGGGGGCGCGGGTGCGGGTCCGGGTCGACGCGGTGGAGCTGACGGCACCGGGAGACGTGAGCGCGGCGGCGCGGGGACAGGAGGGGTTGCGGGTGGAGATCCGCAACGGGCCGGCGGACGCGGCGGTGCCGGTCCCCGCGCTCCCGGGCGGCGGGCACGGACTGGTGGGGCTCCGCGAACGCGCGCAGAGCCTCGGCGGAACGCTGGAGGCGCACCCCACGACCGAGGGCGGCTTCGTCGTACGGGCGGAATTCCCGTACGGGGCGGGGTGATCGGGCGGGGCGGTCGACAACCGAGGGCAGGGGCTGGCCCGTTAGGGCCGCGGCGGGCGGGCATCGGGAGACGGGCAGGCGTCGACGGCGGCCCTCACGCGGGCCGCCCGCACGCCGACACCGGGCCGCTCAGGCCGAGAGCGGCGCCGCCGCTTCGTCGACCGCGGTGGGCAGGTCCGGGTAGACCTCGAAGAGCCGGCGGACGCCGAGGGCGGCCAGGACACGGTTGACGTGGGAGCCGTCGACGGCACCCTGGGCGGGCAGGATCAGCCTCAGGCGCCCCTGGCAGGAGCGCATCAGGCGGCGGGCGGCGATCAGCACGCCCACGCCGCTGGAGTCACAGAACCGGACCTCGGAGAGATCGAGGACCAGGGAGCGCCGGCCCTCGGCCACCGCGTCGTGCACGTGCTGCCGCACCGCCGGCGACGTGACCAGGTCCATCTCGCCGGAAACCTGGAGCACCGCCCATGGGCCCTTTTCGTCCTCTGCCACCTTCAACGACACGCGCTCGAAGCCTTTCGCTCGCTTTCGGACCGGATGCGCCCCGGCTGCCATGCGGAACCCACCCTTCCCGGCTCGACTGCCCGACCTCTCCCCCCTGAAACGCTTGCGATTCCGCGGCGCGGCAGGCCGTCCCCTCCTAAGGCTATGCCCAAGGGAAGGCGGGTTTTCGCCCGCAACCGGTCACACCCGCGTAACACATGGGTGGATACGGCCACGAACGGTCCGCATCGTTCCACTTCGATCGCGAAGTGGGGACGGATCTGCCACACCGTCATCACCCCCTTACCACCCGCAACGCCTGCGCGGGCCGCTTTGCCGCAAAGGCGTCTGCGCTGTCAGACCCGGCCACTACATTCGAGGGCACGGCGATCGTCGTGGCGAACGTCACGGCGTGGGCGCGACGGCCGTAAAGCGCCCGATGCGGCGGGCCGCCGGATCGAGTGACGGACGATAGTTCGTGAGCGGAGGGGCGAGTACGGGTACGACAGTGGGCGGGAGTGACGGCGCGGGGTCCGGCGGAGCACGGGCCCCGGGTGGAGGCTGAGGTCACGTCCGGAGGCTTCGGCGACGGCGCCGGCCGAGGTGTGAGCCCGGCCGCGAGGGGCAGGAATGGGGGTCCCATGGCACACGACGCACCACCGCGCTGGGACAGGCGGATGCAGCAGCGGCTCGCCCGCGGCGAGGCCGCCGCGCTCGGTGAGCTCTACGACCGTTTCGCCTCGCTGGTGCACAGCCTCGCCCACCGCGTCCTGGACGACGAGGACGCCGCCGACCGCATCACCCGAGAGGTGTTCGGCTACATCTGGGAGCACCCCGACTCCTACGACCCCAAGCAGGGTTCGCTGCGCTCCTGGGTGGCCGGGATCACCCGCCACCAGGCCGTCCAGCGGCTGCGCCAGACCGAGTCCGCCTCGGCGCGCGACCACGACGAGAGCGGGCCCGGATCCGCCGAATCGGAGCGCGAGTTGGAGCGGAAGATCCACGAGGCGTCCACCGCCGCCCGCGCCGACTACATCGTCACCTCCATGCCCGCCCCGCTGCGCCAGGCCCTGGAGTTGGCGTACTTCCAGCGCCGGGACTACCGCCAGACCGCCGCCGACCTCGGCGTCACCGAGGACGAGGCCCGGCGCCGGCTCCGCCTGGGCCTCCAACTGCTGTCCACCGCCCACAACCACCAGGCGCTGCCCGCGGTCCCGATGCGCCGCGCCGCCGCCCGGGGGCCGCAGGCCCCGCGCCCGCCGCGCTCCACACCGCCCGCACCGGGCCATGGGCGGCCGCGGTGAGGGGCCCGGACGAATGGGACGGCCGCGAGCGCCCCGGTGGCCCCGGTGAACGGCCCCGGATACCGGCGCCGCGCCCCGCCGCGGAGGACCACGGCCCGCTGCCGCCCCTGCCACGCGTCCCCCACCCGACGCCCGGTCCCGTCCCGGACCACGTCCCGTCCCACGACGTCCCTGCGGAGTACGAGAGCGATGACGACCCCGTGACCGGCGCCGACACCGGCCCGCGCCAGCCACCGCCGGCCGCCCCGTCCCACAAGGTGCTCAAGTCCCTGCTGGGTGCCTGGGCACTGTCCGCCTGCTCGCCGGAGGAGACCGCCGCCGTCGAGGAGCACCTGACGGACTGCGCCGCCTGCGCCGAGGAGGCCCTGCGGCTGCGCGACGCGGTGGCACTGCTGCACCCCGCGGACAGCCTCGACCTCGATCCGCTGCTCCGGTCGCGGGTGTTGGCGGGCTGCCTGGGCCGCCGGCCGGCGCGCATCCCGGTGCCGGAGTGGGCCATCCCGTTCGACGCGGAGGCCGCCAAACTCGACGCGCTGCTGCGCGACATGGGCGAGGCGGAGTGGCGGGCTCCGGTGCGGCTGCGCTGGTTCGACGGCCGGGAGCCGGTGGCGCGCGACAGCACCGTCGGCGGGGTGATCGGGCACCTGATGGCGGTGGACGGGATGGTCGCCACGGCCCTCGGGCTGCCCGACCCGTTGGGCGCCGACGCCCCGGAGCAGCCGGGACCGCGCCGAAGAACGGAGGTGTACTGGCGCGCCCTCGGCGAGCAGCCCGATCCGCGGGCGCCACACGACCCCTGGCGCGAACAGGGCCAGGCGCTGGTCAGAACGGTCTCGTTCGCCGACACCGGGGGCACCGAACTCTCCGTCCCGTACGGGAAGTTCGACCTCGCGCTGCGCGACGCCTTCCTGGACCGCGCCTTCGAGACCTGGGTGCACGCCGGGGACATCGCCGAGGCGGTGGACTATCCGTACAGGCCGCCGGCCTCCGGCCATCTCCATCTGCTCGTCGACCTCGCGGCGCGGCTGCTGCCGACCACGCTCGCCCAGCGTCGACAGGCCGGACTGGCCGCGCCGCCGCGGCAGTTGGTCGCCGCGGGCGCCCCGGGCCGCACGCTCCATCTGGAGGTCGAGGGCAACGGCGGCGGGGACTGGTACATAGCCCTGGACTCCCCGGCGGCGGTCGGCTCGCCTGAGAGCACCGTCGCCCATATCGCCCTGGACAGCGACGAGTTCTGCCAGTTGGCCGCCGGGCACATCTCGCCGGAGGAGGCCGCGGCGGGGCAGGACGGCGAGCGCGAGGCGATCCGCGAGGTGCTGTTCGCGACGGCGGCGCTGTCCCGCTTGTAGCGGGCTTGGGGCGGGGTCGCGGTGGTGAGGCGGGCCGCCGGCGTTGGGGGCCCGCCTCACCTGCGTCGTGCGCGTCGCCTATGCCGTGCGCGTCGCCACGCGCGCGGCGTCCACGTCAGGCGAAGACGACCGTGCGGCGCCCGTTGAGCAGCACCCGGCGCTCGCTGTGCCACTTCACGGCGCGGGCCAGCGCCTGGCACTCCACGTCGCGGCCGATCGCCACGAGCTGGTCCGGCGTGACGTCGTGGCGGACCCGCTCGACCTCCTGCTCGATGATCGGGCCCTCGTCGAGGTCCGCGGTCACGTAGTGCGCGGTGGCGCCGATCAGCTTCACACCGCGGGCGTGGGCCTGGTGGTACGGGCGGGCGCCCTTGAAGCTGGGGAGGAAGGAGTGGTGGATGTTGATGATGCGGCCGGCCAGCGCCGTGCACAGGTCGTCGGAGAGGACCTGCATGTAGCGGGCGAGCACCACCAGCTCGACGCACTCCTTCTCCACCAGCTCCAGGAGCTGGGCCTCGGCCTGGGCCTTGGTGTCCCGGGTGACGGGGATGTGGTGGAACGGGATGCCGTAGGAGCCGACCAGCTCGGCGAAGTCGGTGTGGTTGGAGACCACGGCCGCGATCTCGACCGGCAGGGCGCCGATCCGGGAGCGGAAGAGCAGGTCGTTGAGGCAGTGCCCGAACTTCGACACCATCAGCACCACGCGCATCTTCTCGTCGGCGCGGTGGATCTGCCAGTCCATCTCGAAGGAGACGCCCACCGCCGCGAAGCTGGCCCGCAACTTGTCGACGTCCACCGGCGCTTCCGCGGTGAAGTGCACCCGCATGAAGAACAGCCCGGTGTCCCGATCGCCGAACTGCTGGCTGTCCTCGATGTTGCAACCGGTCATGAACAGGTAGCTGGACACCGCGTGCACGATGCCCTTCTTGTCCGGACAGGACAGCGTGAGGACGTACTGATCGTTCCGGTCCCGCGGACCGGGCTGGGTGGGCTGCGACTCGCTCATGACCTCATAGGGTCGCACATCCGCGAGGTCGCTCCGACCGCGGCGGCCGGGACACCGGTCACGCCGGGGCCCCCAGCGTGCCGGACAGGGCGGCGGCCAGCGCTTCGAGGGAGTGCGGGGCGGTGGCCGGGTCCTCGCCGTCCGCGGTGGCCAGGTGGACGTGCGCCTCGCGGGCGGCCCGTACGGCGTCGGGCCAACCGGGGTGCTCTATGTAGGCGGTGACCGGGGCGTCCGCCCCTACCTGGTGCATGATCCGCAGCACCCGCAGGACGGCCGCGTCGACCAACTGCGCCTCCTGGGCGTCCCGGAAGATCGTGCCGATGTACTTCTCGGCGGACCAGTTGTCCAACCAGGTGTCCTCGACGAGCCGGTAGACGGCGTCGGTGACGTCTCCGTAGCCGGGACGGCCGGCCAGCCAGGTGTGCTGCTGGAAGGCGGGGTCGGAGAGCATGTGCAGCGCGGAGCGGACGTTGCTGCGCCAGCGCCACCATGGCATGTCAGAGAGCGGCATACCGCCCATGGTGGTCGAGCGACGGCCGCGACGGGAAGACTTCTCCGAACCTTGCACAGCAAGCGATCGTACGTTCCTCCCGATTGATCTCGATCGGCCCCCCGGAGTTCACCGCAGCGTCACCATCCGTTGCCGCGGTGTCACGCACCCGTTCCGGCCGGAGCGGAAGGCTGCGGGCTCATGACCGGACGGCGACGCTCCTCCCCCCGCCCCTCTCCCCGCGCTTCCGCGACCGTCGCGGCGGCGTGCACGGCGGTCATCGCGTCGCTGCTGTCCGGCTGCGGCTCCCTCCCCGGCGCCGGTTCCGGGGAGAAGGAGCCGGTCACGGTGATGACCTGGGCGCCCGAGGGCACCAAGACCACCAACATGCCCGGGATGCCGGCGATGGCGCAGGCGTACGCCCGCTGGGTCAACTCCCGCGGCGGGATAGCCGGCCACCCGTTGAAGGTCCTCACCTGCAACGAGCAGAACGACTCGGCGCAGGCCGCGCGGTGCGCCCAGCGCGCGGTGCGGGGCGGGGCGGTGGCCGTGGTCGGCTCGTACAGCCAGTGGGGGCGCTCGTTCATGTCGCCGCTCGAAGCGGCGGGCATCCCGTACATCGGCGGGTACGGCGCCTCCGCCGAGGAGTTCGCCAGCCCGCTCTCCTACCCCGTCAACGGCGGTCAGGCCGCCCTCCTGGCCGGCAACGGCCGCCAGTTGGCGGGCGACTGCCGACGGGTGGCGCTGGTCCGGCCGGACACGATCCAGGGCGACCAGATGCCGGGGCTGCTCAACGCGGGTCTCAACAGCGGGGGTCGGGGCGGGGCTGCGGACGTCAGGGCGCCCGAGGCCGCCACCGATTACACGGACGAGGTGACCGCCGCCCTGAAGGCGGCGGGCGCGGACTCCGCGGTGTACGGGACGGCGAAGACCGGCGGCGCGGCGCCCGGTTCCTGCGTGGCCGCCTCACTGGGCGACCACACCGACACCTTCTTCGACTCCTTCCGGCGCCTCCAGGAGTCCCGCCCCAAGGTCCAGGTCGGCTCCGTATTGGGCAGCGTCGACCAGTCGATGGTCAACCGCAGCGGCGGCGACTCCGGCCCGTTGGAGGGCGCGGACGTCACCGGCTGGTACCCGGTCCCCAGCGATCCGCGCTGGCTGCCGATGCGCCGGGTGATCGACCAGGAGGCGTTCGACGACAGCCGCATCGACCCGGCCGATCAGGGCGTCCAGACGACCTGGATCGCCTACACCGTACTGAGCGCGGTGATCCGGCAGTTGGCCGCCTCGGGCGTCCCGGACATCACCGCGCACGCGCTGCAATCCGCCCTGGACCGCGGCGACCAGTCCGTCGACACCGGCGGCCTGACGCCCGACCTGCGCTGGCGCGACGACGACATGCTGGCCGTCGCCGACTTCCCCCGGATCGTCAACGCGGACGTGACGTACCAGGTCGTCCGGCACGGCGAACTGGTCGCCGCCCAGGAGGGGTTCGTCGACGTGACCCGGACGCTGGAGCAGCGGCGCACCGACGACGGCTGACGCTGCCCGGCCGCCTACGGGGCAAGCCCCCGGCCCGGTTTCACAGCTGTTCGGGGCCGTGCTTCCGGAGGCCGTACTTCTCGGCGATCGGGTTCCACAGGCCGGCGGCCTGCTGCTTGGCCTTGGTGGCCGCGCCGCTGGAGGTGTTCCCCTGGGAGGCTTCCTTGCCGCCCTTGGCGTGGCCCTTGTCGCAACCGCCCTTGCCGGCGGCCTTGTCGGCCCAGGCCGCGTAGTGGTTGTCGGCGTCGGCCGAGGACTTCCAGGCCGTGGTGAGCGCGGCGGTCAGCTCACCGCTGTTGGGGATCTTGTCCACGGGGAGCTGCTGGAGCCGCTTGACCAGGTCGTTGCGCTGGCCAGCGGCGGACCGCAGGTCGCCCGCCGCGCCGCCGAGGTTGGTGCAGCTCTTGATGTTCTGTACGGCGCCGATGACCGCCGAGCGGCTGTTGTTGCTGTCGGCGAGCAGGGCGTCCAGGCCCTTGGCCTGGCCGGCGGCCGGGTCGTCGGCCGGCTTGGTCTCGCCGTCCTTGGTCGACTTGGCCGTACTGGTGCCGGTGTCCTGCTGCTTCTTCTGGGCGGTGTCATCGCCGCTGCCGCCGCTGAGCGCCCAGCCGACACCGAGGCCGACGCCGGCCAGCGCCACCACGATGGCGCCGATGACGACGGCCGCGGGTATCTTGCGGCGCCCGCCGCCGCTCTCCTCGTAGGGGACGTGCTGCTCCTGGCCGCCACCGGGGACGAACGGGCCTCCGGGGGCGGGCTGTTGGCCGTACGGCGGGTGGCCGGCGTCGCCGAAGCGCGGCAGTTGCGCGGTGGCGTCGGGGGCGGGTGCGGCCGGGGCGGCCGGTCCGTCGCGGAACAGGCCGTCGAACTCGGCGGGGGTCGACCGGCCGCCGGGCACGCCCGGTTGGGCACCGAACTGCGCACCGGGCGGCGGGGTGGGCACACCGGCGCCAACGGGACCGCCGGCGCCGCTGATCGGCGGGATCAACTGCGTGGCCTGGTCCATGCCGGCGCCGGACATCGGCTGGGACTGCGGCATGGGTTGGGCCGAACGCGGCGGCCCCTGGTGCGCCTTGATGGGGCGCAGCATCTGCGTGGCCGCGTCCCGGTGTTGCGCGGCGGCCGACTCGGGCGGCAGCGGAGCGCCACCGGGGGCGCCGGGCCCGCCGGTGACGGGGGGCAGGAGGGTGGTGGCGTCGTCGCCGGCCACGGGCGGCAGCGGGGCGCCGGCCTGCGGGGTCGCGCGGACCAGTTCACCGGAGGGGCCGGGCCGCCGCCCTCCCTGGCCGCCGAAGGAGAGGATCGCGGTGGCCTCGGCGGCCGACGCGTTGGGCGGCATCGGGCCGGCGGCCGGCGGGCCCACCTGGGGCGGCATCGGGGGCGGCGCGGCCGGCATGGGCGGCGTCGGCGAGGGCCCCGGGAAGGGCGGCGGGGAGCCCTGCTGCGGCGCGGCGGGCGCCTGGGGCGCGGCCGGGTAGCCGTACGACGGGGCCTGGCCGTGCGGCTGCGGCCCGCCCGGGGCCGCGTCGGGCTGCCCGGGGCCCTGCGGTGCGGGCGGCGGCTGCTGGCCGGGCCCCCAGGGCTGGCCCCACGGCTGCCCGGCGGGCGGCGCGGCCTGCTGGTCGGGCGGCCATGCGTCGCCGCCGCCGGCGGGCAGCACTATGCCCTCTCTGGCCGGGCCGGCCGCAGGATCCTGCGGGTCGTGACCCTGTCCGCTCTGCGTCACCGGGACTCCTACCATCGTGCAGACCTACGGAATCGTCGGCTGCACGCTACCGGTTCGCGGCAACGTTCGACATGCGTCCAGGTCACCGCACCGGCCACCGGCGGCCCCCGCTGCCGGCCCAGCAGAACGCGCCGGGGGCGGGCCGGAATTCCGGCCCGCCCCCGGCAGCACACGGTGGAACACCCTTCGACCGGTACTCCCTTCCGCCCGTTTTCGTCCCTCGCCGCGAGGGCTCACCGCGGCGCCTGATGAGGCGTTGCTCACGCCGCGACGGCGCGCAGTTCCATCCGGGCGGCGAATTCCCTTACGACGGGTTCGTCCTGATACGGCTCCAGGCGCTGCCGGAAGTCGTCCAGGTATTCCGCACCGCGGTCCGAGCGCAGCCCGTTCAGCAACTCGACCGCCCTCGTTCCCGTATGGCAGGCCAACTCGACCTCCCGCTGCTGCACCTGGGCGGTGGCCAGCAGCACCAACCCGATGGCGCGGCGCCGCGCGCGGGCCGCCGGATGCCCGTCGAGCGCCTCCTGGGCGCGCTGCGCGGCCGGCGCCGGTTGCCCCAAGTCCCGGTGGCAGTGCGACAGTTCGTCCGCCAGGTAGGCCGGGTCGAAGTGGGCGATCCACGCCGGGTCGTCGCCGGTGCCGGTGGCCGCCTCGGCGCGCTCCATCGCGGAGACCGCCCGCCCCGCCACCGCCTGGAAGGCCCGGGTGTCGCCCATCAGGGCGTGCCCGCGCGCCTCCGCGGCGAAGAACATCGCCTCGGCCCTGGGGGTGACCATGCCCCGCGCGCCCTCCTGGGCGGCCCGCGCGAGCTGCGAGATCTCCCGCGGATTGCCCAACGAGGCGGCCAGGTGGCTCATGCTGGCGGCGAGGACGTAGCCGCCGTAGCCGCGGTCGCCGGCCGCCTGTGCGAGCCGCAGGGCCTGGATGTAGTAGCGCTGCGCCAGGCCCGGTTGGCCGGTGTCGACGGCCATGTAGCCGCCCAGTTCCGTCAACCGGGCGACGGCGGCGAAGAGTTCCCGCCCGACCGCCTCCCGGTACGACCCCGCCAGCAGTCCGGAGACCACGCTGTTGAGGTAGTGCACGACGACGGGCCGGACGTGCCCGGAGCCGAAGCGGTGGTCCAGTTCACTGAGCGCCGAGGTCATCGCCCGTACGGCCGCCACGTCCGAAACACCCACTCTGGCACCGGCGTTGCGGGACACCTGGGAATCCGCACCGGTGATCAGCCAGTCCCGGCTGGGCTCGACCAGCGCGGAGGCGGCGACGGTGGACCCGCTGAGGAAGTCCCGCCGCCCGACGTCGCTGCGCCACAGCTCGCAGACCTGCTCGATGGCCCCTAGGACGGTCGGCGAGAACTGCAGCCCCACCCCGGACGCGAGGTTCTTCCCGTCGGCCATCCCGATTTCGTCGATGGTGACCGTGCGGGCCAGTTTGCGACCCAGTGCCTCGGCGATGATGGCGGGCGCACGGCCGCGCGGCTGCTGCCCGCGCAGCCAACGGGCCACCGAGGTCTTGTCGTAACGCAGGTCGAGACCGTGCTCCGCGCCGCACATGTTGACGCGGCGGGCCAACCCCGCGTTGGAACAGCCGGCTTCCTGAATCAGCGCTTGCAGCCGCTCATTGGGCTGGCGCGCGACGAGTGGCCTGGCGGCCATGGTGTGTACCCCCTGTACTGCTGCTGCGCGTTCACCGGCGAACGCCGTCCCCGCGATCAATTCCCCGCATATATCTGGGATATCCGAGACATCCGGGATATGCGCGGTACGAACCCGGAGGGCGTGCTTCGCAGTGGATGCCCGGGATACGTGCGATGCGCGCGATGCCCGTGCGTCGTCGTGCGAAGCGCGGCCGCCCCCAGGTCCGCGCCGCGGAGGGCTGTGTCTACGAGGAGGGGTGGCGCGCGGTGTCCGTGCACCGGTCGCGGCGCCGCGGCGCAGGGCTCCCCTGGTGCTCCGCGGCCGTCCGCCGGGCGGTCCGTCCGCCCGTCACGCAAGTGGCTACCCGCTTCCCGGACCCCATCCGCACACGCGCCCCCACTAGTGCATCCATGCGCCCCACGTGTCGGAACGATGCGCCGGGGCCGTCACCCATTCGGCCGTAACCCTTGGTGACAAGGGGAGTTGTCCTCTGCGTGGAAGAGACCATCGGAGTCACAGGAGCCCCGCAGATCCCCAAACAGCGCGGCGAGCAATTCATCGACACTGCGGTGCGTTACGCCGAGGAACGCCATTGGGAGGTGTTCCCCGGCGCATGGCTGGAGCACGAGGGCGAGCTGCCGCGCTGCTCGTGCGACGCCGCCAACTGCCCCTCGCCCGGGGCCCATCCGACCGCCCCCGGCTGGGCCAACCAGGCCAGCGGCAGCGCCACCGCCGTGCGGCGGATGTGGAGCAAGCAGCCGCGGGCGTCGATCCTGCTGCCCACGGGCCGGACGTTCGAGGCACTCGACGTGCCCGAGATGGCGGGCTGCCTGGCGCTGGCCCGTATGGAGCGACTGGGCGTGACGCTGGGCCCGGTGACCCGCACCCCCGACCGCCGGATGCTCTTCCTCGTTCTGCCCGGCGCCGCAGCCAAGGTCCCGGACATGGTCCGGAACCTCGGCTGGACGCCGGCCGCCCTCGACCTGATCTGCCGCGGCGAGGGCGAGTACATCGCCGCGCCGCCGACCCGGGTGGGCCCGCACGGCGCGATCCAGTGGGCGCGCCGCCCCACCGCCAGCAACCGCTGGCTGCCGGACGCCGAGGAGTTGATCAGTCCGCTCGCGTACGCCTGCGCCCGCGACGCGGCGGCGCTCCGCACCCGCTGACGACGGCGCGAAGGGGGCTGTCAGAGCCTGCCCGTATCGTGGGTTGCCAGACGGGGGTCATGACCAGGCCCCTGCGGGGACGTCGAAGGGCAGGCCGTGGCCAGCGAACCGGACATCACGCAAAGGCAGGACGGGTCGGCCGCGACCCAGGAGGGGGCCGTGGCCGGACCGCCCGCGGTCCGCATCGAGGGCCTGTGGAAACGCTTCGGCGAACAGACCGCGGTCCACGGCATCGATCTGACCCTGCCCGCAGGACACTTCATCGGCCTGGTCGGCCCCAACGGCGCCGGCAAGACCACCACCCTCTCCATGGTGACCGGCCTGCTGCGGCCGGACTCCGGGCTCGTCGAGATCGGCGGGCACGACGTCTGGCGGGACCCGGTGGCGGTCAAGTCCCGGATCGGTGTACTGCCCGAGGGGCTGCGCCTCTTCGAGCGCCTCTCCGGGCGCGAACTCCTCGCCTACATAGGCAGGTTGCGCGGCCTGCCCGGCGCCGAGGTGGACAAGCGCGCCGGTCAACTCCTGGACGTGCTCGACCTGTCCGGCTCGCAGCACAAGATGGTCGTGGACTACTCCACCGGCATGCGCAAGAAGATCGGCCTGGCCGCCGCGCTGCTGCACAACCCGGAAATCCTCTTCCTGGACGAGCCGTTCGAGGGCGTCGACCCGGTGTCGGCGCAGACCATCCGCGGCGTCCTGGAGCGCTACACCTCCTCCGGCGCCACGGTGATCTTCTCCAGCCATGTGATGGAGCTGGTCGAGTCGCTCTGCGACTGGGTCGCGGTGATGGCCGCCGGCCGGATCCGCGCACAGGGCCCGCTGGCCGCGGTGCGCGGCGACGCCCCCTCGCTCCAGGACGCGTTCCTCGAACTGGTCGGCGCCAACGGCCGCCGCACCGGGCAGGACCTCGACTGGCTGGGCGGCGGCGCCCGATGAGCACCGAGACCGCCCTCGCCACCCCCTCCTCCCTGGTCCCGGTCTTCATCCGGCTCAAGCTGACGCTGCTGCGCAACGGCCTGCGCCAGTCGCCCGGGCGTACCGCGGCCTTCATCATCTCGGCCCTCGGCGGACTGGTAGTGGCCGCCGCGGTCGTGATCGCCCTGGTGGCGCTGCGCGGCAATCCGCACGCCGCGGCGCTCGTCGTCCTCCTCACCGGCATGCTCACCCTGGGCTGGGCGGTGATGCCGCTGTTCTTCCCCACGGGCGACGAGACTCTCGACCCGACCCGCCTGGTGATGCTGCCGCTGCGGCCCCGCCAGCTGATCCGCGCGCTGCTGGTGACGTCGCTGGTGGGCGTCGGCCCGTTGACGACGCTCGCCCTGGTGGCCAGCTCCGTCGTGGCGGTCGCGAACGGCGCCGCCGCCGCGGTCGTCGGCGTGCTGGCCGTCGTCCTGGTGGTGCTGGTCTGCGTCACACTGGCGCGGGCCGTCGCCGCCGCCTCGACGCGGCTGTTGACCAGCCGCCGGGGCCGCGATCTCGCCGTGCTGAGCGGCCTGTTCATCGCCCTGGGCGCCCAGGTCGTCAACGTCGCCGGGCAGCGGCTGGGCCGCGCCGGCGGCCTGGCCGCCCTGGAGCCGGTGGGCGAGGTGCTGCGCTGGATACCGCCGGCCTCCGCGCTCTCCGCCGTGGACGACGCCGGGCACGGCTCCTACGGGCGCGCCGCGGCCGGCCTGGCCCTGACGGTGCTGGCCCTGGTGCTGCTCCTGTGGTGGTGGCAGCGGACCCTGACCACCCTGATGACCTCGCCGGACTCCTCCACCCTCCAGGCCGTCGACAAGGACGGCGCGCGCCGGTCCGGCGACGGGGAGCGCGGCCTCGCCCGACTGCTGCCCGAAGGCCGCACCGGCACCGTCATGCTGCGCACGCTGCGCTACGCCTGGCGCGACCCGAAGTCGAAGATGTCCTGGGCGATGGCGCTGGGCATCGGCCTGATGGTGCCGATCATCACCGCCGCCCAGGGCAACGGCACCATCTACACCTCCTTCTCGGCGTCCGCCCTGCTCGGCATGCAGATGTACAACCAGTTCGGGCAGGACACCTCGGCGTTCTGGATGGTGGCCTCGACGATCGCCTCCCCCCGGGACGCCCACGAGGAGCTGCGCGCCCGGGCGTTGAGCCTGGCGCTGGTGGCCGTCCCGTACGTCACGCTGGTCGTCGTCGGCTCCGCCGCCCTCCTCGGCCCCTGGTCGGCCTTCCCTGACGTCTACGGCATCTCGCTGGGCCTCCTGGGCGCGCTGGTCGCCACGGGCGCCATGGCCTCCACGCTGTTCCCGTACTCCATCCCGTCCGAGGGCAACAAGAACGTGGCGCCCGGCCAGGCCGGGATCGCCTGGATCAGCCTGCTGGCCGGCTTCCTGACGGCCGCCGTGCTGGTCTCGCCGCTGGCGGGCCTGATGGTCTGGCTCCATGTGGCCGGCTCTGCGCACCTGTTGTGGGTGCTGATCCCGGCCGGCGCGGTCTACGGCGTGGGCATCGCGGCGCTGGGCCTGCGGGTGGCGGCGCCCCGGGCGGCGGCCCGGCTGCCGGAGATCCTGGCGGCGGTCAGCAAGGGGTGACGCGAGGGCTCCGTAGGGGCCGACCGAACGGCATGGACATCAGGTTCGGTTGAGGTCCCAGGGTGTGGGGGTGCCGGCCGTTCAACGGGCCGGCGCCCCCACTGCGTTCTCCTCCCTGGAGCCCCCATGCCCGGCGCCGCCCGCACCACCCCGACCACCGTGCCCCGTCCCGTCCCGGAGCCGACACCACGGGCCCACCGGACGCCAGAACCGCCCCGCCCGGCCGGGGCGCGCGCCACGGCGACCGGCCGCCCCATCGCCCGCCTCCCACACGACGACCTCACCCGCACGCCGAACTGACGGCTGCGCCAAGGGCCTTGAGACGCCGTGGCCGATCCCCTCCCCACCTCTACGACCTCCACCACCGGACAGCGGGGCCCGATGCGGAGCGGAACCTACTCACCCGCCCCACCCCATGGCCGTCAACCACCCCGCCCCGGCCAAGGGCGGCTCCGCGGTCAAAGTTTTATCCGGGGATTGCCATCCGACGGCGCGTCAGCTCGCAATGCCGGTGAATTCACCCGTAATTGGGCGGGGTTGGCGACGGAACCCGGAAGTCATTTTGCAGGGATTGCGGGGAATGCTCCGGGACGCTCCCGCAGTGGGCGAACGGAAAGCGGCGCGCAGGCGTCTTCCGCGTTTCGACACGGATGAAATCGCGCTCCTATGCTCCGCTCACACAGCCGTTCGCGAGCACTGGGCAACGGTGCTGTGAAACGGGGGAAGCAAGGACCAGGGAGCGTTGTGCTGCACTCAAGGACCGCATGGCTGCGCGCCGCCGCGCCGGTCGCCGCATTGGCGCTGGCGCTGACCGCCTGCGGCGGGAAGAAGAACGCGGCGGCGCCGTCCGCCGGTTCCGGACCGGCCGGCGGGACCAACTCGGCGGACGCCGCGCCGCAGACCGGCGCGGAGCCGACCGGGACGGCCGGCGGCGGGGCGCAGCGGCCGGGGCAGAGCGGCACCGGGCAGTACAGGGAAGAGTCCGGGAAGACGACGTACGACGTCGTGGCGCAGCAGGTCCACATCGGGACCGAGGACGAGACGAAGAGGATGGTGCAGGACCCGGCGAACGCCAAGGGCCTGATCGCCGCCACCGCCTATGTGAAGTTCACCAACAAGGGCCCGGGCGTCGTCAAGGGGTTGGCGAAGGTGGACGACGGCGCCGAGATCTACGCGGACGGGCAGCGCGGCGGGCTGCTCATCGCGGCTCCGGCGGACCTCCCCGGGTGCGAGGACCCGATCGACATCGACAACTGGCAGGTCGGCGAGAGTCACGTCATCTGTCGGACCTACATGATTCCCGCGGGCACCAAGGCGCTTGAGGTCCGCTGGAGCGGCGAGGGCGCCGCCAAGCCGCTGGCCTGGAAGTTCGACGGGGCCGGCCGGGCGGAGTGAACGGCCCGCAGGGGCGGCCCCGAGGGGCACGCCGGCGTACGGGCCGTCGGCCTCAGGGACGGGCCGCCGCCGAGCGGAGGAATGGCTCGATCGTGCGGTGCCAGGCGTCGGGCCGCTCCCAGGGCAGCAGATGGCCGGCGTCGGGGATCTCGGCGTACTCGCCGTGTGACAGCACCCGGACCATCTCCTGGGCCTCGGCGCGGCCCAACTCGGCGTCGAGACCGCGCACGACGAGGGCGGGGCAGCCGACCTGGGCCAGCTCCTCCCAGTGCGCATCGCACACCCAGGTCTCGCGGGCGCGGAGCATCTGGCGGCGGGAGAAGACCGGGCGCCAGCCGTCGGCGCGCTCGGCCATCACCTCGGCGAAGAACTCCCCGCGGGCCGGCCGGGGGCGCTCCAGCACCGGATCGTCCTCCCCGAACCACTTGCGGACGTCCGCGAGGGTGGCGAACGGCACCGGCCAGGAGCGGAACCACTCCGACCACTCGCGCTGCGAGGCCGCGCCGAGCGCCGAGGCCCGCATGTCGCAGATCACCAGCGCGCTGACCAAGTCCGGCCGCCGGGCCGCCACCTGCCAGGCCGTCAGGGCACCCATGGCATGGCCCACCAACGCGACGGGGGGCAGCCCGAGTTGCTCGATGGCGGCGATGGCGTCGTCGACGTACGCGGTGCGGTCGAGCGGGCCCTCGGCGGGCTTGTCGCTGCGGCCGTGGCCGCGCTGGTCGAGGGCGACCGCGCGGTGCGTCGCGCCTAACTGACGCGCGGTGTGCGCCCAGTGGGAGGCGCGGCCCATCAGCCCGTGGAGCAACAGCACGCCGGGCCGCCGCCCGCCGTCCTCCAGCCCGCCACCCTTGGGCGGGTCGGTGAACTCCCAGGCCGCGAGCCGTACGCCGCCGGCCCCCGTCACATCGATACGCCGCACCATGTGCCCTGGCACCCCCAATCATCCCCTGGCCAGCCCCGCACACCCCACATTATCGAACCTAGATTCGAATAGATCGCTTCCGCGCCGAACTCCCCACTTTCGAGTGACCTTGCTGCGTGATTGGCCACGGCCACCACGGGGAGACATCTGCCGGGAGGCGGGCCCTACCGGGAAGGGGGCCCGTGGGGAACGACCCTGAGAGCTCGGGGCTCCGGGTCACGGTGGGGGGACATGGGGAGGCAGGGCCCCGGCGGCTCGCAGCGCCGGGGCCCTGACCGTCCCCGACCGATCTCGGTGGACGCATCCGAGCCCCCTCGGCCGTCGACGCATCACGCGGGAGTGACGACGCATGGCCATGCGTCAGCGCCAGGGTGACACGAGACCGGCCGATCCGCACGGATTCGCACAAGACCGTTCATCGCCACCGGAGTTGACACCCCATGAACGAGCCCGCCGGCCTGCGCATCGGCGCAGTTCAGCGGGCTCGCGGGAGTGGTCGGCTGGCGGTGCGGAGCGTAGGCGGCCGGTGCCGCGCACGGGCCGCCGGCCGCGGGGCGCCTGGGGCCGCGGGGGCGTCAGCGCTTGGCGACGAAGACGTGTTGGGCGATCTCGGCGTCCAGCTCGGCGGCCTCGCCGCTGCTGCCGACCAGCACCCCGGCCGGGGACTCCGTCACGCTGACCACCGCGCCCGGCTGCACCCCGGCCCGCCGCAGCGTGTACATGAGCTGGGCGTCGGCCTGGATGGGCTCGCCGATCCGGCGCACCACGGCCGTCTTGCCGTCGGCGCCGGCGTCCAGATCCATCAGGCTCACCATGCCGGCGTCCAGGAACGGGTCGGCCTCGGCCTTCTCGCCCAGCTCCTCCAGGCCCGGGATCGGGTTGCCGTACGGGGACTCGGTGGGGTGGCGGAGCAGCTCCACGACGCGGCGCTCGACCGCCTCGCTCATCACGTGCTCCCAGCGGCACGCCTCGGCGTGCACCTGCTCCCACTCCAGGCCGATGACGTCGACCAGCAGGCACTCGGCGAGGCGGTGCTTGCGCATCACCCGCGTCGCCAGCCGGCGGCCCTCCTCGGTCAGCTCCAGGTGTCGGTCGCCCGCAACCGTCAGCAGGCCGTCTCGCTCCATGCGGGCCACGGTCTGGCTGACCGTCGGGCCGCTCTGTTCCAGCCGCTCCGCGATGCGGGCGCGCATGGGGACCACACCCTCCTCTTCCAGTTCGAGGATGGTGCGGAGATACATCTCCGTGGTGTCGATCAGTCCGGACATGCGTGCCCCTCGATATGTCGTGCGGTGGCCCTGGATTCAATTCTGACGCATCCCACTGACATCGGTGTCTCCTCGTCCGCCCAGCGGACCCTTGCGGGCCGGTTCAACGGGTGCATTGCCCGGCGTATTGACAGCGCACTGGTACAGACCGCAACGTGATCCGGGCCACTGCGCCACGAGGCGGCGGCGCGCCGGTGACGGGCCGGTGACGGCCCGCCACGGATCCCGCCGGGGATCCCATCCAGACGCGACGAGAGGGGCCCGCGGCAATGGCTGAGAGCGACCGGAGCGAGGGGCTGGCCGGGCGGTACTTCGACGCCGCGATCGACCTGCTGCGGCAGGTCCGCGACGCCGAGGGCGACCGGATCACGGCCGCCGGGCGGCTGATCGCGGACACCGTGGCCGCCGGCGGCCGGGTCTTCTCCTTCGGGGCCGGCCACTCCTCGCTGCCGGCCCAGGACACCGTGTACCGCGCCGGCGGGCTGGCGATCATGAACCTGCTGTCCGTCCCCGGGGTCGTCGGGGTCGACGTCCGGCCGGCGACGCTGGGCAGCGCGCTGGAGCGGGTCGACGGGCTGGCCGGCGCGGTGCTGGACACCAGCCCGCTGGAGCGCGGCGACGTGCTGGTGATCATCTCGCTCTCCGGGCGGAACGCGCTCCCGGTGGAGATGGCGATCAACGCGCGGGCCCTGGGCATCAAGGTCATCGGCCTGACCTCGGTGGCCTACGCCGACGCCACCAAGTCCCGGCACTCCTCCGGGACTTACCTCAAGGACCACTGCGACATCGTCCTGGACAGCCGGATCCCGGTCGGCGACGCGGAGCTGACGCTGCCCGGCATCGACGCGCCGTTCGCGCCCGCCTCGACGGTCGTCACCAGCGCGATCATGCAGGCCGTGGTGGCGACGGCGGCCGGCGCGCTGGCCGAGCGGGGGGACCAGCCCCCGCTGCTGCGCTCCGGGAACGTGGACGGCGGGCACGAGTGGAACGGCCGGGTGATGCGGGAGTACGCGGACCGGATCTTCTACCGGCACTGAGCCTCCAACGGGCGCCCGCCCCGTCACCACCGCCCCGTCCGCCCTCATGCCCCGCCCGCCCCCGCGAGGTCCAGGGCGGCGGCGATGCGGGCGGCGACCTCCTCGGCGTAGTCGGCGTCCGGGCGGTCGAAGGGGCGGCGCGCGGGGGCCCGCAGGAAGGTGGCGACCCCCAGGGTGCGGCCGCGGCTGCGGAGCACCACACACAGCCCGTGCACCGTGCCGTCCGGCCAATTGCGGGCGGCCGCCCAGCCGTCGGCCGGGGCCGGGCCGGCGCTGGCCCGTACGGAGCCGCGCCGGCCGTACGCCTGGAGCGCCGGGTGGTTGGGCGCGTACGCCACCGGGATGCCGGTGGCCGGGACCGCCTCCGAGGGGCCGGGCTCGCCCGCCGGGGAGGCCAGCACCCGCACCAGCCGCGGGGGCCCGGCCCCTTCCGGGGCGGCGCCGTCGGGGCCGCCCCCGGTGGGCGACGGTTCCGCGTCCCACTCGGCGTCCGCTTCCACCGCCCCGTACGGGGCCGGGGTCGAGGTGTGGACGAGGTCGACCAGGGCGTGGTCGGCGAAGCCGGCCAGCGCGAAGTCGAGGTGGACCGCCGCGGCCTCGGCCGGGTCCGGGCACTCGGCGGCGGCCCGGCCCGCGCGGTGCAGTTGGTGGGCCCGGAAGCGCAGCAGGGAACCGTCCTGCTCGGCCCGTTTGGCGTCGGTGACGTCCTGGAAGAGCCAGGCGACGCCGAGCGGAACGGGCTCCTCCGCCAGCGGCGAGGAGAGCCGGACGAAGCCGCTGCGCCAGCACCGGCGCGGGAGTTCGCCCTCGCCCTCCCGCAGGGTCACCCACAGCTCGGCGACGGCCGGCGGCGGCCCCTCGGCCAGGACGTGCGTCAGGGCGCTCTCCAACTCCTCGACGCCCTGCACCAGGACGTCGCCCAACGGGCGGCCCAGCAGCGCCGTACGGCCCGTTCCGAAGGCGCGGGCGGCGTGTGCGTTGACGACCGCGGGGCGCAGGTCGGCGTCGATCAGCACCACGCCCCAGGGCGCCTCCTCGAAGAGCGCCTCGCTGAGCGCCACCGCGCGTTCCAGGTCGAGTTGGGTGTGCGACTCGCTGAAGGCGCAGTAGGCCCCGACGACCCGGCCGTCGGGGGCGCGCACCGCCGAGGACTGGGTGCGGACCAGGACGCGGTGGCCGTCCTTGGCGAGCAGGGTGAAGTCGTGCACCTGGCGGCCGGCGGCGCGCATCGTGGCGGTCAGCGCGGACCGCACGCCGTCGGCGTCCTCCGTGCGCACCGCCCAGCCCGTGAGGCCGCTGCGGCCGACCGCCTCCTCGGTGGTCCAGCCCAGGATGCGCTCGGCCTCGTGGTTCCAGTGCGTGACCGTCCCGTCGGCGGCGAAGGCCATCAGGGCGGCGTCCATGCCGTCCAGGAGGGCGGCGAGCAGCCCGGAGTCGTCGGCGTCCGGAGGTTGTTCGGGCCCGGCGCCCGGGGGTCCGGAGGTGGCCTGCCCCGGCACCCGTGGGCCGGGCGGGCCGGCGGACGCAGGCTGTTGCGGCGACGAGGCCGACGAGGCCGAAGAAGCTGACGAGGCAGTCACTGGCACCCCTTACGAACGCGGCCGCACGTGCTCCACGTGGGGACATTCAACTGGAACGTGACGTGGAACACACCCCTTTCCCGGAAATCGCCGCCCACCGGGCCCCGCCCCCGCAAAGAACCGGCCCGGAAAACAGCCCCGGATACCGTCCCGAAAGGGACCCGGAAGCACCCCGCAAGCACCCCGAGAAAAAACCTGTTGTGCCGGGACGGGGCGGTTCCTAACGTATGGGGTACACGAGAAGGGAGGTGGTTCGGCAGATGATTTCGCACCGGACGCGTGAGGTGGCTGCGGGCTAGCAGCCCGACGCTTCACCGAAGTGCAGCGCCGGATCAGCGCATACTGCAGATGCGCTCAGCCGGCCCAATCCCAAGCAGTCACCCGACCCGCGGGCTGCCGGTTCGTCCGACCGGCCCTTCGCGCCACCGAGCGCGGAGGAGACAGCCCGCGGGTCGTCTGCGTGTGCGGCCCCGACCGGCGCCGCACCACCACTCGCCCCTCAGGGCGCGAGGCGCTCCACCCGCCACTGGCCGGCCTCGGGCGCGCCCTCGCGGGCGTACCGCAGCCGGTCGTGCAGGCGGTTGAGCCGCCCCTGCCAGAACTCGATCGCCTCCGGGGTGACGCGGTAACCGCCCCAGTGCGGTGGCGCCGGCACCTGCTCGCCCTCCGGGTAACGGGCCGCCAACTGCGCGTAGGAGCGCTCCAGTTCGTCGCGGGAGGCGATCGGCGCGGACTGGTCGCTGGCCCAGGCACCCAGTTGGGAGCCGTGCGGGCGGGTGCGGAAGTAGGCGGCGGTCTCGTCCCGGCCGATGCGCTCGGCGGTGCCGGTCACGATGACCTGACGGGCCAACGGGTGCCAGGGGAACAGCAGCGACAGGTGCGGGTTCGCGGCCAGGTCCCGGCCTTTGCGGCTGGTGTAGTTGGTGAAGAAGACGAAGCCGCGCTCGTCGAATGCCTTCAGCAGCACGGTCCTTGAGCTGGGCCGGCCGGCGGCGTCCGCCGTCGAGACGACCATGGCGTTCGGCTCGTGCAGACCGGCCACGGCCGCGTCCTTGAACCAGCGGGCGAACTGGTCGTAGGGGCTCGCGGCGAGCTCGGACTCGGTGATGCCCTCGGCGCGGTAGTGCGCGCGCATCGAGGACGGGTCGGGGGTGTCGGCGGAAGGCATATCGGCGGGATGCACGGCCTCATCTTGCAGCATCGGCCCGTTGACGGGCAGCCGGGTGGGCCGGAAGTCTGCCCCTCGTCGCCGGGACGTAACCCTCCCGTCAGCAAATCGCCCAGTGTGCCGGACGTCACGCTTCCCCGCTGCTGATGAACCCGCCAAAATCATGGCCCGGCCCACTGTGGCCCTTGGACACCGGAAGTTATCGTGTCCGTCTTCAGGCCGTCGCGGCGCGCCCTGCGCGACGGCCCGTACCCGTGGACCGACCCTCCATGGGCGTAGACCGTCGCGTGGCCCCTGCCCTGGCGGGGCATCACCGGGGTGACCGGTACGGACCGCGAGCTGCCGGCGCAGCCGCGTAACCGCACCGGCGCCGAAAGAGACTCGACCGGACGGCAGTCGGTCACGGGCCGACTGCCGTCCCCATCTTGAGGAGCCGCCTGATGTCCGACTTCGTTCCCGGGCTTGAGGGAGTCGTCGCGTTCGAGACGGAGATCGCCGAACCCGATAAGGAGGGCGGCGCACTCCGCTACCGCGGGGTGGACATCGAGGACCTCGTGGGGCACGTGTCCTTCGAGAACGTCTGGGGGCTGCTGGTCGACGGGGCGTTCACGCCGGGGCTGCCGCCCGCCGAGCCGTTCCCGATCCCGGTGCACTCCGGCGACATCCGGGTCGACGTGCAGTCCGCCCTCGCCATGCTCGCGCCCGTATGGGGCCTGAAACCGCTGCTCGACATCGACGAGCGGACCGCCCGCGACAACCTCGCCCGGGCCGCCGTGATGGCGCTGTCCTACGTCGCCCAGTCCGCCCGCGGCCAGGGCCTGCCGATGGTTCCGCAGCGGGAGATCGACAAGGCCGAGACGGTCGTCGAGCGCTTCATGAAGCGCTGGCGCGGCGAGCCCGACCCCAAGCACGTCAAGGCCGTTGACGCGTACTGGACCTCGGCCGCCGAGCACGGCATGAACGCCTCCACGTTCACCGCCCGGGTCATCGCCTCCACGGGCGCCGATGTGGCGGCCGCCCTGTCGGGCGCGGTGGGCGCGATGTCCGGGCCGCTGCACGGCGGTGCGCCGTCCCGCGTCCTCGGCATGATCGAGGAGATCGAGCGGACCGGCGACGCGGCCGCCTACGTCCGGCAGGCGCTGGACCGGGGCGAGCGTCTGATGGGCTTCGGCCACCGCGTCTACCGCGCCGAGGACCCGCGGGCGCGGGTCCTGCGCCGCACCGCCCGCGAGCTCGGCGCACCGCGCTTCGAGGTCGCCGAGGCCCTGGAGAAGGCGGCCCTGGAGGAGCTCCACAACCGGCGCCCCGACCGGGTGTTGGCCACCAACGTGGAGTTCTGGGCCGCGATCGTCCTGGACTTCGCTGAGGTCCCGGCCCACATGTTCACGTCCATGTTCACCTGCGCCCGCACGGCGGGGTGGAGCGCGCACGTCCTGGAACAGAAGCGGACCGGGCGCCTGGTGCGCCCGTCTGCCCGCTATGTGGGACCGGCGGGCCGACGGCCGGAGTCCATCGCCGGCTACGACGGGATTGCCCGCCTTTAGGCTGTGGCCTGTTCCCCCACGTTGGTGGCTTTCCCGCCGTGGGCCTGCGGCCGGCTGCCGCCCACGTTGGTGGCTTTCCCGCCGTGAGCCTGCGGCCGGCTGCCGCCCACGTTGGTGGCTTTCCCGCCGTGAGCCTGCGGCCGGCTGCTGCCCACGTTGGTGGCTTTCCCGCCGTGGCGCCTGCGGCGGGCCGGTCCGCTGCCGATCCGCTGCGCGGGGCGGGTCGAATTGTCTGGTCCGCTGCGCGGGGCTGTCGGCTGCGGTGACGGGCCTCCGGGGGCGGCATGCCAGACTGCTTCGCTTTACGTCTGGCACACCACCCCCTCCGGCCCGTCCCCTCCCGTTGGGTGGGTGGATTTCTCTGGGATGGGGCTGGCCACTGTGGTCCGCTGACGGTCATCGCCCGGTTGCTTGGGCCACCTGTCCTCTTACGGTCACCACTCAACCCAACGACCCGAGTTGACCCACCGGGAGAAGACTCCACTCACCGTTTTTCACCCACCCCCAACGGGAGGGGGACGGGCCGGAGGGGTGGGTGTGCAGGACGTAAAGCGAAGCAGTCCTGCACACCCACCCCGCAGGCCCGTCACCGCACCCCAACAGCCCCGCGCAGCGGACAACAACCCCACCCCCGCCCCCGCGCAAGCGGACCAGACAACTCGACCCGCCCCGCGCAAGCGGACCGGCAGCGGACCGGCCCGCGCCGCAAGGCGCAAAACACAGCAACCCGCGCGGCGGGACAGCCAACCACGTGGGCAACAGCCGGCCGCAGGCCCTACGGCAGCGCCTCGGAGAGGATGCGTGCCCATTGCGCGACCACCCCGCTGCGTCGGGGCGAATCATCCGTGAGGAGGTTCGCCAGGCCCAGCCCTCGGGCCATGTCGAGGAGCCCCTGGACCGTTTCGCGGACGCCGGGGACGGACTCGTCGGCGTCCAGGAGGGCCACCGCCGTGCGGTGCGCCTCGCGGCCGACGCGGGCCTCCAACGCGGTGACGCGGTCGCGGAGTTGGGCCTCGTCGGAGGCCGCCACCCATAGGTGGAGCGCGGCGCGGAAGAGGGGGCCGGTGTAGAGGCCGACGAGTTCCTCGACGATGCGTGAGGTACGGGCCGGCGACCCGGCCGGAGGCAATTCGTGGGCCAGTGCCGCTTTCAGCGCGCTCTGCCGCTTCTCCGCGACGTGCTCGACGGCCGCGGTGAACAGGTCCTCGCGGGTGCGGAAGTGGTGCTGGGCGGCGCCTCGTGAGACGCCCGCCCGTTCGGCGACGACCGAGACCGTGCTGCCGGTCCAGCCGCGCTCCGCGAGGCAGGCGACGGCGGCCTCCAGCAGCCTGAGCCGGGTGGCGCGGCTGCGTTCCTGCTGGGGCTCCTTGGCGCCGCGGGCGGGGGTCAGTGCGCCCATGCCGGGGCCCGTCGTTCCAGGAAGGCGGTCATGCCCTCGCGGGCCTCCGCGGAGCCGAAGAGCCGCGCGGACCGTTCGGCGAGCGCGTCGGTGTCGCGGTCGAAGGCGGCCAGGACCTGGGCCGTCACCAGCTTCTTGGACTCGGCCAGGCCCTGGGGGGAGCCCTTGCGCAACCCGTCCAGGAGGGGCGCCAGTTCGGCGTCGACGTCGTCGGCGGCCAGGGTGACCAGGCCGATCCGGGCCGCCTCGGTGGGGCCGAACTTCTCGCCGGTGAGGTAGTAGCGGGCGGCGGCCCGGGCGTCCATACGGGGCAGCAGCGGCATCGAGATCACCGCGGGGGCGAGACCGAGCCGCGCCTCGGTGAAGGCGAAGGTGGTCTCGGGGCCGGCGACGGAGAGGTCGCAGGCGCCCAGCAGGCCGAGGCCGCCGGCGCGGGCGTGGCCGGTGACCCGGGCGACGACCGGTTTGGGGAGTTCCACCAGGGCCCGGAGCAGGCCGGCGAGCGCGAGGGGGCCGTCCTTGGGGGCGCCCGAGGTGGCCTCGGAGAGGTCCGCGCCGGCGCAGAAGGTGGTGCCGGTGTGGGTGAGCACCACGGCCCGGACGGCGTCGTCGGCGCCCGCGTCCGCGAGGGCCCGGTGCAGCTCGGTGACGAGGCGGGTGGAGAGGGCGTTGCGGTTGTGGGGGGAGTTGAGGGTGAGGGTGGTGATTCCGCGCTCGTGGGCGCGCTCCACGTCCGTCATCGGGGCGTCGAACTCCTTTCCCTGGCGCGCAGTTCGCGCCGGAGGATCTTTCCGGTGGTGGCGCGCGGGACGCTGTCCAGGAATTCCACCCGGCGCACCTTCTTGTAGGGGGCGACCCGGCCTGCAACGTAGGCGATGACCTCGTCGGCGGTGAGGGCGGCCCCCCGTTGACGCACCACGAACGCCTTGGGCACCTCGTTGCCGTCCTCGTCGTCGACCCCGATGACGGCCGCGTCGGCGATGGCCTCGTGGGCGAGCAGCAGCGCCTCCAGGTCGGCGGGGGCGACCTGGTAGCCCTTGTATTTGATCAACTCCTTGACGCGGTCGATGACATGGAGCCAGCCGCCGGTGTCCATCCGGCCGATGTCGCCGGTGTGCAACCAGCCGTCGGCGTCGATCATCGCGTCGGTCTCGGCGGGGCGTCCGAGGTAGCCCTTCATCACCTGCGGTCCGCGGATGAGGATCTCGCCGCTCTCACCCGGTCCGAGGTCCCGGCCGGTCTCCAGGGAGACGATGCGCGCTTCCGTACTGGGCAGGAGGGTGCCCACGGCGCCCGGTGGCGGGGCGACGGCGTCGGACGGTACGACGTGGGTGCCCGGGGAGAGTTCGGTCATCCCGTACGCCTGGAGGACGGCGGGCAGGCCCAGCCGGCGGGCGCAGGCGGCGGCGAGTGCGGCGTCCAACGGGGCGGCGGCGCACACCAGGCGCTTGAGGGAGGTCAGGTCGAACGCGTCGACCAGCGGGTGCTTGGCGAGCGCCAGGACGATCGGGGGCGCGGCGTAGACGTCGGTGATGCGGTGTTCCTGGATGGCGGTCAGGAACTGGCGGAGGTCGAAGCGGGGCAGCACCACGACGGTGGCGCCGTGGCGGAGGGGGGCGTTCATCAGGGCGGTAAGCCCATAAATGTGGAAAAAGGGAAGGACCGCGAGGATGCGGTTCTCGGCGCCGTTGGGCATCAGCGGCGCCAGTTGGGCGAGGTTGGTGGCGATGCTCCGGTGGGTGAGCATCACGCCCTTGGGGGTGCCGGTGGTGCCGGAGGAATACGGGAGCGCGGCGAGGTCGGTGGCCGGGTCGATCCTCGGGTCCGGTTCCGGGTGGTCGCCGTCGAGCAGGTCGAGGACGGAGCGGTGGCCCTCGGCGCGGTCGCAGACGAGGATCTCGGCGATGGTGCCGGCCCGTTGGGCGGCGCCGCGGGCGACGTCCAGCAGGGCCGCCACGGTGACGATCCACGTCGCCCCGGAGTCCTTCAACTGGCGGGCGAACTCGGCCTCGGTGGCGAGCGGGTGGACGGTGGTGACCGCGGCGCCGCAGCGGGAGGCGGCGTAGAACACCACGGGGAAGACGAGGGAGTTGGGGCTGTGCAGGGCCAGCACGTCGCCCTTGCGGAGCCCCGAGGCGGCGAGCGCGGCGGCCAGGCGGCGGCTGTGCCGGTCGAGCCGGGCGTAGTCGAGGGTGGCGCCGGTGAGGGCGTCGATGAGGGCGGGACGGGTGCCGTGGGCGGCCGCGCGCCCGAGGACGGCCTCGTGAATCGGCAACTCCACGGGGGCGACGTCGGGGTGGGCGCTGCGGAAGACGTGCGGGCGGTGGGACGTCGGCGACGCCATGGGGTCCTTTCCCTGGGGCGGCGATGGGTGCGGCGGGGGCCGCGGGGACCTTCCTTCCCGTGTGCCGGGCGGTGGTACGCCGGCCCCGTTGGTGCCGGGGGCCGGCGCACCGCCCTGCTCGGCGAGCGGAGAACCGCGGCCTCAGTACGACTTGGGCAGGCCCAGGGACTGGTGCGAGACGTAGTTGAGGATCATCTCCCGGCTGACCGGCGCGATCCGCGCCACCCGGGCGGCGGTGATCAGGGACGCCAGCCCGTATTCCCGGGTGAGGCCGTTGCCGCCCAGGGTGTGCACGGCCTGGTCGACGGTGTGGACGGCGGCCTCGGCCGCGGCGTACTTCGCCATGTTGGCGGCCTCGCCGGCGGCCAGGTCGTCACCGGCGTCGTAGAGCAGCGCCGCCTTGCGCGTCATCAGCGCGGCCAGCTCCAGTTCGATGTGGCACTGGGCGAGCGGGTGGGCGAGGGCCTGGTGGGCGCCTATCGGCTCCTTCCACACCTGGCGGGTGCGGGCGTAGTCGACGGCCCTGGCGAGCGCGTAGCGGCCCATGCCGAGGGCGAACGCGGCGGTCATGACGCGCTCGGGGTTGAGGCCGGCGAAGAGTTGGAGCAGCCCGGCGTCCTCGTCGCCCACCAGGGCCTCGGCCGGCAGTCGCACGTCGTCCAGGGTCAGCTCGAACTGCTTCTCCGGGGCGGCCAGTTCCATCGGTACCGGGCTGCGGCCGAAGCCGGGCGTCTCGCGCGGGACGATGAACAGGCAGGGCTTGAGCTTCCCGGTGCGGGCGTCCTCGGTGCGGCCGACGACCAGGGTCGCCTCGGCGATGTCGACGCCGGAGACGAAGATCTTCCGCCCGTTGAGGATCCAGTCCCCGCCGTCCCTACGGGCGGTGGTGGTGATCCGGTGGGAGTTGGAGCCGGCGTCCGGCTCGGTGATGCCGAAGGCCATCTTGCGGCTGCCGTCGGCCAGCCCCGGCAGCCAGGTGCGCTTCTGCTCCTCGGTGCCGAAGCGGGCGATGACCGTGCCGCAGATCGCCGGCGAGACCACCAGCATCAGCAGCGGGCAACCGGCCGCCCCCAACTCCTCCAGCACCAGGGAGAGTTCGGTTATTCCGGCGCCCCCGCCGCCGTACTCCTCCGGGAGGTTGACGCCGAGGTAGCCGGCCTTGGCGGCCTCCCGCCACAGCTCGTCGGTGTGCCCGCCGTCGGCGACGACGGCCGCGAAGTACTCCCGGCCGTAGCGCTTGCCGAGCGCGGCGACGGCGGCGCGCAGGGCGCGGTGTTCCTCGGACTCGATCACGGGGTTGCTCAGGGCGTTGCTCATGACGGCTCCTGGGGCGGTGAGTGAGTGCCTACGGGTAACGGGGCCGCGACACGGCCCCGTTGGGCGCGCCGGATCAATCGGTGACGACGGCGAGCAGCGTGCCCACCTCGACCTGTTGGCCCGTGCGGACGGGAAGGGCGGTCAGCGTGCCGGCCACCGGTGCGGTGATCTTGTGCTCCATCTTCATGGCCTCCAGCCACAGCAGCACCTGGCCGGCCGTGACCCGGTCGCCCTCGGCCAGCCCGTCCGCGATCCGGACGACCGTGCCGGGCATCGGGGCCAGCAGCGAACCGGGCTCCCTACGGGCGGCGGGGTCCGGGAACCGGGGCAGTGCGGTCAACGCCCGGGCGCCGGACGCCGCATCGACGTACACCCGGTCGCCGTACCGGGCGACCGCGAACGCCCGCCGCACCCCGTCGACCTCCAGCACCACCTCGTCCGCGGCCAGGCCGAGCAGTCGGACGCCGGGGAAGCCCTCGGCGTCCAGCCCGTCCCGCCCGAGGCGGTAGCGGACCTCGTGGACGGCCTCCCCGTGGGCGTAGCGCTTGGTCTGCGGGCCGGCGGGGACGTTGCGGAAGCCGCCGAAGCGGGAGCGGCCGTGTGCGTCGGCGAGCGCGGCGGCCAGCGCGCAGAGCGCGTCGCCGGCGGTCTCCGGGGCGGTCAGGGCGCCGAGGTTGCGGTCGTAGAACCCGGTGTCCAGTCCGCCGGCGCCGGCGAATTCGGGGTGCCGCAGCGAGCGGACGAGGAGGTCGCGGTTGGTGACCGGGCCGTGGATCTCGGCCCGGTCCAGGGCGCCGGCCAGCTTGCGGATCGCCTCGGCGCGGGTCGGCGCCCAGGCGATGACCTTGGCCAGCATCGGGTCGTAGTGGACGGTGACCTGATCGCCGTCCCGTATGCCGGAGTCCAGCCGGACGCCGTCCGGTACCTCGATCCGGTGCACGGTGCCCGTCTGCGGCTGCCAGCCGGCCGCCGGGTCCTCCGCGTAGAGCCGGGCCTCGACGGCGTGGCCGCGCGGCTCGGGCAGCGCGGCCGGCAGCGGTCGGCCCTCGGCGACGGCCAGTTGGAGGGCCACCAGGTCGAGCCGGTAGATCTCCTCGGTGACCGGGTGCTCCACCTGGAGCCGGGTGTTCATCTCCAGGAAGTACGCCCGGCCGTCGCCGGACACCAGGAACTCGACGGTGCCCGCGCCCCGGTAGTCGATGGCCCGCGCGGCCTGCGCGGCGGCCCGGTGCAGGGCGTCCCGGAGCCCGTCGGGCAACCCGGGTGCCGGGGCCTCCTCGATGACCTTCTGGTGCCGGCGCTGGAGCGAGCAGTCCCGGGTGCCCAGCGTCCAGACCGTGCCGTGCGCATCGGCGAGCACCTGCACCTCGACGTGGCGCCCGCCCTCCACATACGGCTCGACGAAGACCTCGCCGTCCCCGAACGCGGCCGCCGCCTCCGCCCGCGCCGACGCCAACTCGCCGTCCAGGGCTTCGAGTTCGCGCACCATGCGCATGCCCCGTCCACCGCCACCGGCCGCCGCCTTCACCAGCAGCGGCAGGTCCCCCGCGCCGGCCGCGGCCGGATCGACCGGCGCCAGCAGCGGCACCCCCGCCGCCGCCATCAGCTCCTTCGCGCGCGTCTTGGACGCCATCGCCGCGATCGCGGCCGGCGGCGGCCCGATCCACACCAGCCCCGCGTCCGCCACCGCCGCGGCGAACTCCCGGCTCTCGGAGAGGAAGCCGTACCCCGGGTGGACCGCGTCCGCCCCGGCCGCCAGCGCCGCCTTGACGATCAACTCGCCGCGCAGATAGGTCTCCCCGGCCGCCTCGCCCGGCAGCCGGACCGCGACGTCCGCCTCCCGCACGTGCGCGGCCGCGGCGTCCGCGTCGGAGTACACCGCGACGGTGGCGATGCCCCGTTCACGGCAGGTGCGGAAGATCCGCCGGGCGATCTCCCCGCGGTTGGCGACGAGCACCGAACGGATCTCACCGGAATCAGTCGTTGTCACGGGAACCTCACATCCGGAAGACGCCGAAGCCGCCCCGCGCGCCCTCGACCGGCGCGGTGTGGACGGCGGACAGGCACAGGCCGAGGACGGTGCGGGTGTCGCGCGGGTCGATGACGCCGTCGTCGTACAGCCGCCCGGACAGGAACATCGGCAGCGACTCGGACTCGATCTGCTGCTCCACCATGGCGCGCAGCCCCGCGTCCGCCTCCTCGTCGTAGGGCTGCCCCTTCGCCGCGGCCGAGGCGCGCGTCACGATGGAGAGCACCCCGGCGAGCTGCTGCGGCCCCATCACCGCGGACTTGGCGCTCGGCCAGGCGAACAGGAACCGCGGGTCATAGGCCCGCCCGCACATCCCGTAGTGCCCGGCCCCGTACGAGGCGCCCAGCAGGACGGACAGGTGCGGCACCCGCGAGTTCGACACCGCGTTGATCATCATCGCGCCGTGCTTGATGATGCCGCCCTGCTCGTACTCCTTGCCGACCATGTAGCCGGTGGTGTTGTGCAGGAAGACCAGCGGGATGTCCCGCTGGTTGGCCAACTGGATGAACTGCGCCGCCTTTTGGGACTCCTCGCTGAACAGCACCCCCTGCGCGTTCGCCAGGATGCCCACCGGATAGCCGTGCAGCCGTGCCCACCCGGTCACCAGGCTCGCCCCGTACAGCGGTTTGAACTCGTCGAAGTCCGACCCGTCGACGATCCGCGCGATCACCTCCCGCGGGTCGAACGGCGCCTTGAGGTCGCCGGGCACGATCCCCAGCAGCTCCTCCTCGTCGTACCTCGGCGGCTCGGCGGGCCCCGGATCGGCGTGCGCCTTGCGCCAGTTGAGCCGCGCCACCACCCGCCGGGCCTGCCGCAGTGCGTCGGGCTCGTCGAGGGCGAAGTAGTCCGCCAGCCCCGACGTCCGGGCGTGCATCTCGGCCCCGCCCAGCGACTCGTCGTCGCTCTCCTCGCCGGTCGCCATCTTCACCAGCGGCGGCCCGCCGAGGAAGACCTTGGCCCGCTCCTTCACCATGATCACGTGGTCCGACATCCCGGGCACGTACGCGCCCCCGGCCGTCGAGTTCCCGAAGACCACCGCCACCGTCGGAATCCCGGCCGCGGACAGCCGCGTCAGGTCCTTGAAGAGCGCCCCGCCCGGGATGAAGATCTCCTTCTGGCTCGGCAGGTCGGCCCCGCCGGACTCCACCAGGCTGACCACCGGCAGCCGGTTGGCGAACGCGATCTCATTCGCCCGCAGCGCCTTCTTCAGCGTCCACGGATTGCTCGCCCCGCCGCGCACCGTCGGATCATTCGCCGTGATCAGGCACTCCACGCCCTCGATCACCCCGACCCCGGTGACCAGCGACGCGCCCACCGCGTAGTCGCTGCCCCACCCCGCGAGCGGCGACAGCTCCAGGAACGGCGTGTCCGGATCGACCACCAACTCGATCCGTTCCCTGGCCAGCAACTTGCCCCGTTTGCGGTGCCGTTCGACGTACTTCTCCCCGCCGCCCGCCAACGCCCTGGCATGCTCCCCCGCCACCTCCCCCAGCTTCTCCCGCATCGCCGCCCGCCGCTCGCGGTACTCGGCGCCGGCGGTATCGAGCGCACTCCTCAGCACCGTCACAGCAGCACCTCCGGTATCTCCACATGGCGGGAGCGCAGCCACTCCCCCAGCGCCTTGGCCTGCGGGTCGAACCGCGCCTGCGCGGCGACCCCCTCCCCCAACAGCCCCTCGACGGTGAAGTTCACCGCCCGCAGATTCGGCAGCACCGTGCGCCGCACCTCCAACTCGGCGACCTCCGGCAGCAGTTGTCGCACCCGCTCGACCGTCAGCTCATGCGCCAGCCACCGCCACGCGTCCTCCGTCCGGACCCACACCCCGACGTTCGCCGCCCCGCCCTTGTCCCCACTACGGGCCCCGGCGACGATCCCCAGGGGAACCCGCCGGGTCGGCCCGTCCGGCAACGGCACCGGAAGCTCCGCCGCCACCACCTCCAACTCACCGACAACGGGCGGCACATGCGGCACCTCCACCCGCTCCCCGTCGTCCCTCACGGCCACCTGCCGCACGCCCTCCGCCGCCACGTACGCCGCCTCGAACACCCCGTAAGGGGCGCCCTTCCCCGGCGGCGCCGTCACGTGGAAACCGGGATAACTGGCCAACGCCAGCTCGATCGCCGCCCCGCTCACCGCCCGCCCCACGGCCTCCGGGTCCGGATCCCGCACCACCAGCCGCAGCAGCGCACTGGCCTCCTCCTGCACCCCCGCGTCCGCGCGACCGGTCCGCGCCAGCGACCAACGCACCTCCCGCGGACGGCGCTTCACACGCCCCAACGCGTCCTCCACCTGCCCCCGCACCAGCGCCGCCTTGGCGTCGATGTCGAGCCCGGTGAGCACGAACACCACCTCGTTGCGCCAGCCGCCCATCCGGGTCAGCCCGACCTTCAGCGTGGCCGGCGGCGCCTCCCCCCGCACCCCGTCGATCCGCACCCGGTCCGGCCCGACCTCCGCCAGCCGCACGGTGTCCAGCCGCGCCGTCACATCCGGCCCCAGGTAGCGCGCACCCCCCGTCTCGTACAGCAACTGGGCGGTGACCGTCCCCACGCTCACCGCGCCCCCGCTCCCCGGGTGCTTGGTGATGACAGCGCTGCCATCGGCATGAATCTCCGCCACCGGAAACCCAGGCCGCCGCACGTCCCCCAACTCCCGGAAGAACGCGTAGTTCCCACCCGTCGCCTGCGTCCCGCACTCCACCACGTGCCCCGCGACCACCGCGCCCGCCAGCCGGTCGTAGTCGTCCGCCGCCCACCCGAAGTGCGCCGCGGCCGGCCCACTGACCAGCGCCGCATCCGTCACCCGCCCGGTCACCACGACGTCCGCGCCCGCCCGCAGACACTCCGCGATGCCAGCACCCCCCAGATACGCGTTGGCGGTGAGGACCCCCTCCCCCCACCCCCGCCCCACCAGGTCATCACCCTCGACATGCGCCACCCGCACCGGAACCCCGACCCGCTCCCCCAACTCCCGCAGAGCGCGGGCGAGTCCGGCCGGATTCAGTCCCCCCGCATTGGTGACGATCCGCACGCCGCGCTCGACGGCGAGCCCCAGCCCCTCCTCCATCTGCCGCAGGAACGTCTTGGCGTACCCCCACCGCGGATCCTTCAGCCGGTCCCGCCCCAGGATCAACATCGTCAACTCGGCCAGGTAGTCGCCGGTCAGGACGTCCAGCGCCCCACCCGTCAACATCTCCCGCACGGCCTCGAACCGATCCCCGTAGAAACCGGACGCGTTCCCGATCCGCAGCGGCTCCCGCACGCCCGTCACCGCCGCGCCTCGCCCGGCGCCCGCCCGGCCCCCGCCGGTCCGGCGAAGGACTGCGCGATCCCGAGCCACCGCTCGGCGTCCGCCCCCACCGCCACCAGCGCCACATCGTCCCGATGCACCCGCTGCGTCACCAGCAGACAGAAGTCCAACGCCGCCCCGCTCACCCGCTGACCGGCGTCCTCCGGCCCGAACGCCCACTGCTCCCCACCCGGACCGACCAACTCCACCCGGAACTCCCCCTCCGGCGGCGTCAGTCCACGCACCGCATACGCGTAGTCCCTGGCCCTGACACCGATCCGCGCCACATGCCGCAACCGGGCCGTCGGCACCCGTCGCACCCCCAGCGCATCCGCCACGTCCTGCCCGTGCGCCCAGGTCTCCATCAGCCGCCCGGTGGCCATCGACGCCACGCTCATCGGCGGCCCGTACCACGGGAGTTTCTCGCCCACCGGCCGCCCCGCCAGCACCGTGAGCAACTCGGCCCGACTGGCCCGCCACCGCCCCAACAACTCCGCCGCCGGCAGCCGCGCCCCGCGCTCGGCCCCCTCGTCCACGAACGTCTCCGGCGCCGCCAACGCCGCCGCCACCTCCCGCCGGAACCCCTCGGGGTCCACCGCGGACTGCACCGCCCGCTCGTCCGTCCACAACAGGTGCGCAACCTGATGCGCGATGCTCCACCCGACGGCCGGCGTGGCCCGCCGCCACTCCCCCTCCGGCAACCCCGCCACCAGCCCGTCCACTTCCTCACCCTCGGCCCGAAGATCCTCAAGGACCTCCCGAACCTCCCGCGGATCGGCCATCGCCCGGTCTCCTCATCCACGCCGAAAGCCCATCTCCCCTACGGGCAGGGCACGTTGAACGCTGCGGTGATGCGGCCCCGAGAGTGCCAGCGCAACGAGAAACAATCAAGCACGCCTGCATGATTTTCTGCCATGCCGCACCAAGGAACGTCTCGGCGCGCCGACCCCGCGCCCCGAACTACCTCCGGACAGGCACGACTTCGGCCGCATAACGCACGAACGCCACCCAGGCGACGGGGCCGAGGGTCAGGTGGGGACCGGTTGCGTCTTTGGAGTCACGTATGTGGACGCACGAGGCAGCCGGACCGGTGGCAACCTCGACGCATTCGCCACCCTCGGAACCGCTGTAGCTCGACTTACGCCACGTCAGGTCGATGTTCATTCCTACCTCGCCAACTGCTCGACGATTTGGGTGGATTGCTTGATGGGCAACGCCAGTGCGCGGATCAACCGCATCCACGCGCCCTAGGAGTTGAACCCAGCGGCGTCGCGGACGAAAGCAGCCCAGGCGACGCGGCTGACGGTGAGGTGGTGGCCGGTTGCGTCTTTGGAGTCACGTATGTGGACGCGCGAGGCAGCCGGGCCGGTGGCAACCTCGATGCATTCGCCGCCGGCGGAGCCGCTGTAGCTCGACTTGCACCACGTCAGTTCGTTGTTCATTTCCTACCCCACCAACTTCTCGATGAATTGCATGGATTCCCTGGTGGACAGGGCCTGCGTACGGATCATGGCATAGCGTTCCACGAGTTCGGAGGCCTTCTTCCGGTCGGACACGAGCTGACTCCTTGCATGGCCCTCGACGTAACCCAGCGTGCGCGAATCGGGCATCTCCAGCAAGACCAACGCGCCGTCGATACACGGATGTTCCTCGGTGTCCGTAGGCATAACCTGAAGGGATACATTGCGCAGTTGTAGCTGCTCCAAGATCCTTGCCATCTGCTCTCGGTGGATCTTCCGACCGCCGATCGGACGCTCCAGCGCACACTGCTCGACGACGAAGTGCACCGGCGGCCGGCCCCCGCGGGTGAGTAGCCCCTGCCTTTCGAGCCTGCCTGCAACCAGTCGCTCCACCTGGTCGTCGGCATGAACAGGGACATGTGATTCGATCACCGCACGCGCATAGTCCTCCGTCTGCAATAGCCCCGGCACGACCAGCGTCTCGTACGAGCATCGACGCTCACACGACCGCTCCAACTTCGCCAAGTCCCGGAAGAACGGCGGGTACTGTGCCTCCTCCAGCAGTGGAATCGCGGCCCGGAGCACTCCCCTCGCGCCCAGCACCTCGTCCGCGCGCTCGACCGTCTCCGCCTCCGGGATGCGCTGGGCCAACTCGTACGCCTTGATGGTGTGGGACGCGTAGCCAAGTCGGCGCCCCAACTCCTCGCGACTCAGCGAGTTCATTTCGCGGAAGAGCTTCAACTGAGTCCCGAACACCCGCAGCGCCGTCGACACCCGCTCCCCACCATCGCCTGCATTCATCACGCCTCCTTGGGCACAGCGACAGACACGCTCCGTACGCGCGTCATTACTTTTCAGGCTATGCAGACCCGTCGACGCTGGGAGGCATGAATCAGCAGAACCCCTCATCCGGGGACAGTGCTTTGGCCCAAGGACAGCAGGCCGCGCAGGAGTTGGCGTCGGCATTAGCAACAGCCGGGTTCGTCTTTCCGTCGCTCCGCGGCGGTTATCCCGTCATGGAACGGGGGCGGGTCGAACTGGGCGGAATTTCCGCTTCCGAGGTGTTCCGGCTGGCCGCCTGGATTCGTGAGCGTACGGAAATGCGCCGCGGGCGGCCCCGGTGAAGATCAGCCCGCGTCGGATGACGCTCTCCGTCTACCGGGTATCGACGACCGGCAAGCGCACCCCGCTCCGTACCGTCGTCGTCCGGGCCGACGACCCAGCACAGCTCGTCGACGACATGCCGGGCCGCTTCCCACCCTGCGCGTGTCCGGCGTGCAGGCCCACCGGCGGAAAGTCGGCAACGGCGTAGGCCGGAGGGGATGTCCCGGGGTGCGCCCGCAGGATCTGGAGCAAAGCCCCGGGCATTCCTCATCTCACAGACCAGAGGCGCCCGCACCGAGGACGTACCCCGGGACAGCCCCTCCGGCCCCACCCCGTAAGGGAACCCGCAAGGGGCCCGCCCCCACCAAGCCGCAGCTACCAAACAGCGGCCGAAGCCGACCTCAACTCAGCGTCGCGCCCCGCTCAACACGGCCCCCGCACTGGCCACAACCACCAACCCAATGGCCACCAACTCCACCCACCCCAACGCCTGCCCCAACACCAAGAACCCCGCCGTAGCCGCCGCGGCCGGCTCCAGGCTCATCATCACCGCGAACCCCGACGCCGGCAGCCTCCGCAGCGCCAACAACTCCAACGTGTACGGCAGCACCGACGACATCAACGCCACCGCCGCCCCCAACCCCACCGTCACCGGATTCAGCAGCGCCGCCCCCGCACTGGCCACCCCCAACGGCAGGCTCAACACCGCCGCCACCGTCATCGCCAACGCCAACCCATCGGCCTGCGGGAAGCGTTGCCCCGTCCGCGCCGACAACAGGATGTACGCGGCCCACAGCCCACCCGCGGCCACCGCGCACCCGGCCCCCACCAGATTCAGCCCATCGAACCCCGCGCGCCCCAACAACCCCACGCCCCCCAGTGCCAGCAACGCCCACACCGCACTCAGCATCCGCCGCGACGTCGCCACCGACAGGATCAACGGCCCCAGGAACTCCAGCGTGACCGCCGCCCCCAACGGAATCCGGTCGATCGCCTGGTAGAAGAGCGAGTTCATCCCGGCCAACGCGACCCCGAAGGCCACCACCGTCGCCCAATCCCCCCGCCCGTAACCCCGCACCTTCGGCCGGCACACCACCAACAGCACCAACGACGCCACGATCAGCCGCAGCGTCACGACCCCCAACGCCCCGGCCCGCGGAAACAGCAGCACCGCCACCGACGCCCCGAACTGCACCGACACGATCCCGCCGATGACCAACGCCACCGACCCCAACCGCGCCCGCGCCCGCGCCCGCGCCCGCGCCCGCGCCGAAGCCGTACCGCTCCCGCCATCGCCACCGCCACCGCCCAGCCCATGCGCCGCCGCCCCTGCCTCGGCCGACAACACCTCGGGCGACGCCGGCACGGGCTGGGCTATCCCGCCACCGCCCCCCAACCCGTCGGACGACCCGGAGGACGACAACAAAGACGACGAGGACGAGGACCAGGACGACAGCGAGGACGAAGGCGAGGACGAAGACGACGAAGACGCGGCCGACGACCGACCCGACGGCGCAGCCTCAAAGGACCCGGGGGAAGCGTTCACACCCCCACGCTAAGGCCCCCGATCCGGCACCTGAAATGCCATTTCGCCCGCTGTTATGCTCCGCACGCATGAGCACCGAGCTGCGCCATTTCCGCTGCTTCCTCGCCATCGCCGACACCCTCAGCGTGACCCGCGCCGCCGAACGCCTCCACCTCACCCAGCCCGCCGTCTCCCGCACCCTCCGTCAGCTTGAGGAGACCCTCGGCACCCGCCTCGTCGAACGCACCACCCACCACCTCGCCCTCACCCCGGACGGCCTCGCCTTCCGCGACCAGGCGGCCCTGGCCGTCTCCGCCTTCGACCGCGCCCTGGCCCACGGCCGCCACCGCACCGGCTGGCCGCTCCGCCTGGGCCACGCCTGGTCCGCGGCCGGCGCGGACACCACCACGCTGCTCCGCCGCTGGCACGAGGAACACCCGGACACCCCCCTCGAACTCCTCCGCATCGACGACCGCACGGCCGGCCTCGCCCGCGGCGACGTCGACGCGGCCCTCCTCCGCGGCGAGGTGCACGTCCCCGGTCTGGTCACCGAGCAGCTCACGACCGAGCCCCGGGTGGCCGGCCTCCCCGCCGACGACCCCCTGGCCGCCCGCCCCGCCCTCTCCCTCGCCGACCTCGCCCACCGCACCCTCGCCCTGAACACGGTCTCCGGCACGACCACCCTGGACCTCTGGCCCCCGGACGCCCGCCCCTCCGCCACGATCACCATCGGCAACACCGACGACTGGATCGCCGCCATCACCGGCGGTCGCGCGATCGGGGTCACCACCTCGGCCACCGCCGGCATGCACCCGCACCCGGCGATGGCCTACGTCCCGCTGACCGACGCCCCACCCGTCCCGGTCGTCCTCGCCTGGCGCGACGGCCCTGGCCACCCCCGCATCCCGGACCTGGTGACCCTGGCCCACGAGGTCCTGGGCTAGCCCCGCCCCCAACGGACCCGCGGACGCCCGGAGACCAACGGATACAGACCCACACCGTCCCCAGCCCTCCCGCTAACCCGCCCGCTACCCCTCTAGTTCTCCCTCCACCTCCCGACCCTGATCCAACGCCTCCGCCAGCACCTCCGCGAGATGCCGCCCCCGGCGCCCGCCGAGTTGAGCGCGGTCGCCCAGCTGGGCGAGTTGCGTCCGGCAGGAGAAGCCGTCGGCGAGGAGCTCGGCGTCCGGGTCCGCGGCCCGGACGGCGGGCAGGAGTTGGTCCTCGGCACAGGCGACCGAGACGTCGTAGTGGCCGCGTTCGAAGCCGAAGTTGCCGGCGAGGCCGCAGCAGCCACCGCTCAACGTGCCCTCCAGGCCGGCCCGTTCACGGAGTCGCCGGTCGGCGGCGTCGCCGAGCACGGCGTGCTGGTGGCAGTGGGTCTGGCCGGCGACCGGCCGGTCGAGGCGGGGCGGGTCCCAGTCGGGGGCCAGTTCCTCCAGGACCTCCGCGAAGGTGCGGACGGAGGCGGCGAGTCGGGCCGCCCTGGGGTCGTCGGAGAGCAGCTCCAGCAGGTCGGTGCGGAGGGCGGCGGCGCAGCTCGGTTCGAGGACGACCAGGGGGCGGCCGGGGCGCACCAGCGGGCTCAGCGCGTCCAGGGTGCGCCGCATCACCGCCCGGGCCTGGGTGAGTTGGCCGGTGGAGACGTAGGTCAGGCCGCAGCACAGGCCGGGGCGGCGGAGGCGGGGCAACGGGGAGCGCGTCCCGAGGGGGGCGGTGGGCGGCAGCAACGGGCGCAGCCCGGCGGCCTCCAGGACCCGGACGGCGGCCCGTCCCACCTCCGGGGAGAGGTGGTCGGTGAAGGTGTCGGGCCACAGGACCACCGTCCTGCCGCCGGTGGGCGCACCCGCCGTGGCGTGCCGACGCCACCACCACCGTCGGAACGTCTCCCGCGCCAGTGCCGGGATCTCCCGCTCCGGCGCGATCCCGGCCACCCGCTTGGCGACCGCGGCCAGCGGCGTGCGGGCCAGCGCGTTGAGGACCGGCGCCGCGGGGGCCGCGGCGCGCAGCCACTGCGGCAGGCGGCCCATGGCGTAGTGGGCGGCGGGCCGGATCCGGCCCTCGTAGTGGTGGTGCAGGAACTCCGCCTTGTAGGTGGCCATGTCGACGCCAACGGGGCAGTCGCTGCGGCACCCCTTGCAGGAGAGGCACAGGTCGAGGGCGTCGCGTACCTCCGGGGCCCGCCAGCCCTCGGTGACCACCTCGCCCGCCAGCATCTCGTGCAGCAACCGGGCGCGCCCGCGCGTGGAGTGCCGCTCCTCACCGGTGGCGCGGAAGGACGGACACATGACGTCCGCCGACCCCGAACCCAGCGTCTCCGTACGGCACTTGGCGACGCCGACGCAGCGCCGCACCGCGGCCGAGAAGTCGCCGTCGTCGTGCGGGTAGCCGAACTCCACCGGGACCGGCCCTTGGGGCAGCGGGGCGAAGCGGAGGTTGGCGTCGAGGCGGGCGGGGCGGACCAGGATGTCGGGGTTGAGGCCACCGGCCGGGTCCCACAGGTCCTTGAACCGCCCGAAGAGGCCGACCAGTTCGTCGCCGTACATCCGGGGCAGCAGCTCGGCGCGGGCCTGTCCGTCGCCGTGTTCGCCGGAGAGCGAGCCGCCGTGCGCCACCACCAGGTCGGCGAGGTCGCCGGAGAACTCCCGGAAGCGGCGGATGCCGGGCGGGGTGAGCAGGTCGAAGTCGATCCGGACGTGGATGCAGCCGTCCCCGAAGTGCCCGTAGGGGGTGCCGCGCAGCCCGTATTGGGCGAGCAGACCCCGGAAGTCCCTTAGGTAGTGACCCAGTTGGGCGGGCGGTACCGCGCAGTCCTCCCAACCCGGCCACGCCTCTCTGCCGTCCGGCATCCGGGTCGCCGTGCCGGAGGCGTCCTCGCGGATGCGCCAGAGGGCGCGCTGGTCGGCCGGGTCGGTGACGACGAGGTGGTCGCCGGCGCCGTCCGCCCGCGCCGCGCGGCACAGCGCCTCGGCCCGGGCGGCGGCCTCGGCGGGGCTCGCCCCGCCCATCTCGACGAACAACCAGGCGCCGCCGGCGGGCAGCCCGGCCGCGCCCGCCCCGACGAGGTCGGTGGCCATGCCCTCGACCGTCAGCGGGGAGTGCGGCAGCAGGGTGTGCGCGGCGTCGGCGGCGGCGCCCTCGTCCGGGTAGCCGAGGACGGCCAGCGCGCGGGCGGCGGGCGCCTCGACGAGCCGGACGGTGGCCCCGGTGAGGACGCCGAGGGTTCCCTCGCTGCCGGTGAGGGCGCGGGCCAGGTCGGTGCCGGACTCGGGGAGCAGCGCGTCCAGGGCGTATCCGGAGATGCGGCGCGGGAGGCCGGTGGGGTATCCGGTGCGCAGCAGCGCCAACTCGCCGTCCACCAGCGCCTTGACGCCGTCCCGCAGCCGCGGCGGGAGGCCGGTGGGGCGGCCCTCGTGGTCGGTGCCGCGGCCGGCCCGCACCGGCTCGCCCCCGTAGGTGAGCAGGTCCAGGGTGTGGACGTTGTCGGCGGTGGTGCCCCAGGCCACCGAGTGGGAGCCGCAGGAGTTGTTGCCGATCATGCCGCCGAGGGTGCAGCGGCTGTGGGTGGACGGGTCGGGCCCGAAGGTCAGGCCGTGCGGGGCGGCCGCCGCCCGGAGGTCGTCCAGGACGACGCCGGGCTGGACGACGGCGGTGCGGGCCTCCGGGTCGAGGGCGACGATCCGGCGCAGATGGCGGGTGAAGTCCAGGACGACGCCGGTGCCGGTGGCCTGCCCGGCGATGCTGGTGCCGCCGCCGCGCGGCACCACCGCAACGCCGCGTTCCCGGCAGACCTTCAGGGCCGCGGCGACGTCCTCGGCGTCCATGGGCGCGACCACCGCGTCCGGGACCCGCCGGTAGTTGGAGGCGTCCATCGTCATCAGCGCCCGGTCCCCGGCGGCGGCCGAGACCTCGCCCCGTACCGCCGCGGCCAGTTCGCGCGCCAGGTCCCGCCGGGCGGCCGCCGCCCGGTCGGTCCCGGACCGGCCCGGGCGGTGCCCGCCGCCGCTCCGCCCGCCCGCTTCCGGCCCGCCGTCCTCGTACTTGTCCGTCTCCGTGCGATCAGCCATGCCCCCAGCCTGCCCACTAGGGGGCGTCCCGGATCAAGAGTCGGGGCCGGGACGGGCGACCGGCCATCGCCCCGCGCCGCCGCGTCCCCGCCTCTCCTACGCCCCGTCGTACACATGGCAGCGGAACACGTTCTCCGGATCGTGCGCCGCCCTGAGCCCCGCCAACCGGGCACGATCCGGCGCGCCATGGGTGCTGCGCCCCACCTCCGCGGCATCCGCCCGCCCCCGCCGCGCGCCGAGGACGAAGTTCACGCTCCGGCCCAGCCGCCAGGGCTCGACGACGCCCAACGCCTCGGCGTGCACCGCCCGTACGGTCGCCAGGTCCCCCTCGGGATCGGCCGGCCTCGCCCAGCGGCGACAGCACCCGCAGCGCGAACCGCGCCTCCCGGTGGCCCACCGCACCCGCCGGGCCGCTCGCCAGCGCGCCGCCCAAGTGGTTGAGCTGCGTCACCACCATCACCGGCGCGGCCGGCCCGGTCAGCGCCGCGACCCGGCGCAGTGCCGCCGCGTCCAACCCGTCGAGCAGCGCGTTGTCGCCGTCGTAGGCGTGCGGGTCGGCGGGGTCGCGGTGGATGGTGTCGGACTCCGCGTACGACATCTCGCGCAGCTCGTCGCGGAGGGCCGGGCCGACCGCGCGCAGCGGCGCCCCCGCGGACGGACGACGCCACCGACTGGGCCATCCTGGAGCTCGGCTACCCGGTCCTCCCCGCCGTCCGTCAACTCCTCCAGTTCGGCGACTCGTTGGAGGTCCTGGACCCGCCCGAGGCCCGCCGGGTCCTCGCCGACACCGCCGCGGCGCTCTCGTCCCGCTACGCATCCCCCGTCGCGACGGACCGCCGGTAGCGCCCCCGGCCGCGACCACAGCGGGTCACATCAAGCCGCCCTCCATGACACCCCGTGTCCACACTCCAACTGTCGCTCATCTCACCGGCTGGACTCTCCACCCGGCACCCGCGCGACCCCTTAGGCTGCCCCTCGTGGCTGATATCCAGATCCCCGCTGACATCAAGCCCGCCGACGGACGCTTCGGCGCGGGCCCTTCCAAGGTGCGTACGGAGGCGCTCAACGCGCTGGCCGCCACCGGTAGCTCCCTGCTCGGCACCTCACACCGCCAGGCCCCGGTCAAGAACCTGGTCGGCAAGGTACGGCAGGGCGTGCGCGACCTCTTCCAACTCCCCGAGGGTTACGAGGTCGTTCTCGGCAACGGCGGTTCCACCGCGTTCTGGGACATCGCGACCCACGGGCTGATCGAGAACAAGTCGCAGCACCTCTCGTTCGGCGAGTTCTCCTCCAAGTTCGCCAAGGCCGCCAAGCTGGCACCGTGGCTGGCCGAGCCCACCGTCATCTCCGCCGACCCCGGCACCCACCCGGACCCGGTCGCCGAAGCCGGCGTGGACGTCTACGCGTTCACCCACAACGAGACCTCGACCGGTGTCGCCGCCCCGATCCAGCGGGTGGCCGGCGCCGACGAGGGCGCCCTGGTCCTGGTCGACGCCACCTCCGGCGCCGGCGGCCTCCCGGTGGACATCGCCCAGACCGACGTCTACTACTTCGCCCCCCAGAAGTCCTTCGCCTCCGACGGCGGCCTCTGGCTCGGCGTCTTCTCCCCCGCCGCCCTGGAGCGCGCCCGCGCCGTCCACGCGTCCGGCCGCCACGTCCCGGAGTTCTTCTCGCTCCCCACGGCGATCGACAACTCCCTGAAGAACCAGACGTACAACACCCCGTCCCTCGCCACCCTCTTCCTGCTCAACGAGCAGTTGGAGTGGATCAACGGCCAGGGCGGCCTGGACTGGGCGGTCGCCCGCACCGCCGCGTCCTCCCGCGCGCTCTACGACTGGGCCGAGGACGCCAAGTACGCGACCCCGTTCGTCACGGACCCCGCGAAGCGGTCGCAGGTCATCGGCACGATCGATTTCACCGACGACGTGGATGCGGCCGTCGTCGCGAAGGTCCTTCGCGCGAACGGGATCGTCGACACGGAGCCGTACCGGAAGCTGGGCCGCAACCAGTTGCGGGTCGCGATGTTCCCGGCGATCGACCCGGCCGACGTCGAGGCCCTGACGGCCTGCATCGACCACGTCGTCGGGCGCCTGTAACGCCGATGTCGGCGTGCCCCCACGTTGTCGGCTCTCCCGCCGCGCGGGTTGCTGTCCTTTGCGCCTGCGGCGCGGGCCGGTCCGCTGCCGGTCCGCTGCGCGGGGCGGGTCGAATTGTCTGGTCCGCTGCGCGGGGCTGTCGGCTGCGGTGACGGGCCTCCGGGGGCGGCATGCCAGACTGCTTCGCTTTACGTCTGGCACACCACCCCCTCCGGCCCGTCCCCTCCCGTTGAGTGGGTGGATTTCTCTGGGATGGGGCTGGCCACTGTGGTCCGCTGACGGTCACCGCCCGGTTGCTTGGGCCGCCTGTCCTCTTACGGTCACCACTCAGGCTCACACGCCTATGTCTCCTGACGGTCACCACTCAACCCAGCGACCCGAGTTGACCCACCGGGAGAAGACTCCACTCACCGTTTTTCACCCACCCCCAACGGGAGGGGACGGGCCGGAGGGGTGGGTGTGCAGGACGTAAAGCGAAGCAGTCCTGCACACCCACCCCGCAGGCCCGTCACCGCACCCCAACAGCCCCGCGCAGCGGACAACAACCCCACCCGCCCCGCGCAGCGGACCGGCAGCGGAGCCGCAACCCGCGCGGCGGGAAAGCCAACACGTGGGAACCAGCCGGCCGCAGGCCCACGGCGGGACAGCCAACCACGTGGGAACCCAGCCCAGCGCAGCGCTTACGCTGGGCCGATGAGGATCATGTGCGTCGGGGACTCGATGACCATCGGCCGCTCCGGCGACTACACGTGGCGTTACCGCATGTGGCAGCACCTGAGCGCCACGTATCCCCGCCCGCACCGTTTCGTCGGGCCGCGGCGGGCCCTTCATGATCCGGCCACCGACAGCCCGGACTCCGCCGCCTACGCGGACCCCGCCTTCCCCGAGGCCGCTCGGTGTCACCTCGCCGGCTGGGGCGAGGGTTGGCTGCACATGGCGCCGGCCATCGAGGACGCCGTGCGGACGTACCGGGCCGACACCCTGCTGGTGTCGCTCGGCCTGATCGACCTCGGTTTCTACACCGACCCGGAGCAGACCGCCGAGAACGTGCGGCGCTTCGTGGCCGGTGCGCGGGCCGCCCGGCCGGGCGTGCGGGCGGTGTTGCTGCCGGTGATACCCAACGTGCGGGCGCTGGCGGACCCGCCCTTCGGCGCCCAGTGCGCGCGCTTCAACGAGCTGTTGGCGAAGGCGGTGGCCGACCTCTCCACCCCGAACTCGCCGCTGCTGCTGGCCTCCGAGCCGGCCGGGTGGGAGATCGACCGGTCGACGTACGACGGCACGCACCCGTCGGCGCTCGGCGAGCACCTGCTCGCGGGCGCGTTCGCCGACGCGATGCACCAGGCGTGGGAGGTCGGCGGCCCCTACGCCCGCTAGCCGGGGCCGGCGCAGAACCCCGCCGTCGTCGACCGCCCGCCCGAGCCCTTGCCTTGAGCGGACTCCAACCGCTTGGCTGGGCGACCATGAGGTACACGCAGTTGGGGCGCACCGGACTCAAGGTCAGCCGCATCGTCCTCGGGACGATGAACTTCGGGCCGCAGACCGACGAGGCCGACAGTCACGCCATCATGGACGCGGCGCTGGACGCCGGTATCAACTTCTTCGACACCGCCAACGTCTACGGGTTCGGCGCCGACAAGGGCCGTACCGAGGAGATCATCGGCTCGTGGTTCGCCAAGGGCGGCGGGCGGCGGGACAAGACCGTGCTGGCCACCAAGGTGTACGCGAACATGGCGCCGGAGGGGCCGCCGGCCTGGCCCAACCACGACAAGCTCTCGGCGCTCAACATCCGCCGGGCCGTGGACGCCAGCCTCAAGCGGCTGGGCACCGACCACATCGACCTGTACCAGTTCCACCACGTCGACCGGGACACGCCCTGGGACGAGATCTGGCAGGCCGTCGACGTCCTCGTCCAGCAGGGGAAGATCCTCTACGTGGGCTCCTCCAACCACGCCGGTTGGCACCTCGCCCAGGCCAACGAGGCGGCCGCGCGCCGCGGTTCGTACGGGCTGGTCAGCGAGCAGTGCCTCTACAACCTCGCCGAGCGGCGGGCCGAGATGGAGGTCATCCCGGCCGCGCAGGGCTACGGGCTGGGCGTGATCCCCTGGTCGCCGTTGCACGGCGGGCTGTTGGGCGGGGCGCTGCGGAAGGCGGAGGAGGGCGGCGGGTCGGGCCGGTCGGGCTCCGGCCGGTCGGCGGACGCACTGGCCAACTCCGCGATCCGGGCGCAGATCCAGTCCTACGAGGACCTGGTCGACCGGCACGGTCTGGCGCCGGGCGAGGTGGCACTGGCGTGGCTGCTGACCCGGCCGGGGGTGACCGGTCCGATCGTGGGCCCGCGCACCGCCGAGCAGCTCGCCTCGGCGCTGCGCGCGGTGGAGCTGGAGTTGTCGGCGGAGCTGCTGGCGGGGCTGGACGAGGTCTTCCCCGGGCCCGGGCCGTCGCCGGAGGCGTTCGCCTGGTGAGCGGCGGCGGGTGACGGCACAGGTCGGTGCGGATCAGCGCAGTGCGGCCGCCACGATGACGACGATCAGCAGCACGGCGAGCAGCCCGGACATGATCCGGTTACGGGTCTTGGGATCCACCCTTTGAGCGTAACCGGGGCGCCGGCGGGCGCCGCACCGGCCCGGTCCCAACGGCCGGCCGGGCGGCGTCAGGCGCCCAGCGGCCAGCGTCCGATCGGCTCGTAGTGCGGCTGGGCGCCCGGGACGCCGGGCGTCGGCGGGTGGCTGCGGACCAGGGCGATCTCCTCGACCGTCCAGGCGCTGCCCGCGAAGTCGGCGAGCGCCGCTGCGTAGGGGGCGAGGTCGAGGCGGCCGGTGCGGTTCCTGGCCAGGGTGAGGTGCGGGGTGTAGGGGCGGTGCTCGCCCCTGGACAGGCCGGCCCGGCGGCCGGCGGCCTCGGCGGCGTCCGCGAGGTGCCGCATGGCCGGCCGGTCGCCGTCCGCCCCGGCCCACACCACCCGGTCGCCGAACCGGCCGCCGCCGGCGATCCGCAGCTCGTAGGGGGCGTGCCGGTGGGCGGCGCGGGCCAGCCGCTCGCGCAGTTCGGGGAGGGCGTCGTCGGGCACCTCGCCGTAGAAGGCCAGGGTGAAGTGCCAGCCGTCGTGGCCGGTCCAGCGCAGCCGGTCGGCGCCCGGCAGTCGCTTCAACCGGCCGATCTCCGCGGCGAGTTGCCCGAGGCTGTGGTCGGGGGGCAGCACGGCGGCGAAGAGTCTCATGGGGCCAGTCTTGCCCCACCCCCGCCGCCGCGCAGCGTGCTAGGCGGCGGCCGTCAGCTTCCCCTCCGACGTCTCGCCGGGCGGGCCCACCCGCGGGACGAAGGCGACGTGCCGGTGCCCGCGCCGCAGGTCGATCTTGAGGCGGAGCCCGCCGGACCGGGCCAGGGCCAGGCCGACCAGGACCGCGGCCGCCATGGAGATCGCGCCGCCGGCGAGGAAGCCGACCTGCGGGCCGTAGGCGTCGGTGACCCAGCCGACGACCGGTGCGCCGAGCGGTGTGCCGCCCATGAACACCATCATGAACAGGCTCATCACCCGGCCGCGCATGGCCGGGTCGGTGGCCATCTGGACGCTGGAGTTGGCGGTGACGTTGATGGTCAGGCCGACCATGCCGATGGGGACGAGCAGCGCCGCGAAGACCCAGAACCCGGGGGCCAGGGCCGCGACGCACTCCAGCAGGCCGAAGACCAGGGTCGCGCCGACCAGCATCCGCAGCCGGGAGCCGGCCCGGCGGGCGGCGAGCAGCGCGCCGATCAGCGAGCCGGCCGCCATCAGCCCGTTGAACAGCGCGTAGGTGCCGGCGCCGGCGTGGAAGACCTTGTAGGTGAAGGCGGTCAGCCAGATCGGGAAGTTGAAGCCGAAGGTGCCGATGAAGCCGACCAGGACGATGGGCCAGATCAGTTCGGGGTGGTGACGGACGTAGGCCAGGCCCTCCCGGAGCTGCCCCTTGCTGCGCGGGACGCGGTCCACCTTGTGGAGCTCGGCGGTGCGCATCATCAGCAGGCCGGTGAGCGGGGCGAGGAACGACAGACCGTTGAAGAGGAAGGCCCAGCCGCTGCCGAAGGCGGTGATCAGGACGCCGGCGACGGCCGGGCCGATCAGTCGGGCGGACTGGAAGTTGGCGGAGTTCAGGCTGACCGCGTTGCGCAGGTCGCGCTGGCCGACCATCTCGGAGACGAACGCCTGCCGGGCCGGGTTGTCGACGACGGTGACCAGGCCGAGCAGGAAGGCGCCGGCGTAGACGTGCCAGACCTGGACGTGCCCGGTGAGGGTGAGGCCGGCCAGCGCCAGGCCGATCAGCCCCATCGCGGACTGGGTGCACAGCAGCAGCTTGCGCTTGCCGAAGCGGTCGGTGAGGACGCCGCCGTAGAGGCCGAAGAGGAGCATCGGCAGGAACTGGAGCGCGGTGGTGATGCCGACCGCGCCGGAGGAGCCGGTGAGGCTGAGCACCAGCCAGTCCTGGGCGATGCGCTGCATCCAGGTGCCGGTGTTGGAGACGACCTGACCGGTGGCGAAGAGGCGGTAGTTGCGGATGCGGAGGGAGCTGAACATGCCCGTCCGCGGCGCGGGGTCACCGGCGTCACGGCCGGGGGCGTCGTCGGAGTTCGGTGCGGGGGCGGAGTGTGCTCCGGGTCCCGTACTCAACGTGGGTTCGCCTCCTAGGGCAGGGATCTACAGCTGTGCGAGTTTCTCCAGCACGGGCGCGGCGGCCCGCAGCTTGGCCCACTCGTCCTCGTCCAGCCCGGAGGCCAGCTCGGCGAGCCAGGCGTTGCGCCGGCGGCGGCTCTCTTCGAGCATCGCCTCGGCCTGTTCGGTCTGGGTGACCACCTTCTGGCGGCGGTCGTCGGGGTGCGCCTCAAGCCGGACGAGTCCCTTGGCCTCCAGCATCGCCACGATGCGGGTCATCGACGGCGGCTGCACGTGCTCCTTGCGGGCCAGCTCGCCGGGGGTGGCGCGACCGCACCGGGCGAGGGTCCCGAGCACCGACATCTCGGTGGGGCTCAGGGACTCGTCGACCCGCTGGTGCTTGAGGCGGCGCGACAGGCGCATCACGGCGCCGCGCAGCGCGTTTACGGCGTCAGCGTCGGCGCCGTTGGACAGTTCCGGCATGGTCGTTAGCATAGCTCATTAGCCTTTCTAAAGAAAGCGCCCGTCCACGGTTCTCCCGGTGCCCCGGAATCACCCATATGAGTGAGGACGTCTGGGAAAGCGCCACACCTGACCGCGCCCTGCGAGGACCGTGTCCGTATGGGATCGAGAGTGCTCAGCCTGCGCGTGGACGGGGAGCTACTGGAGCGCATTCGGCGGCATGCCGCAAAACGCGGAATGAGCGTCCAGGACTATGTGGTCCGGACGCTCATCCGCGAGGACTTCGACGAACGACTGTCGATCTCGGTCGACGAGACCGAGCGACTGCACGGCTGGGGGTCGGCGGCCAGCCCCTCGTGACGGGGGCGGCCGCGGGCCCCGGCCGGCCCTCCCGTCACCCGACCTCCGCCCCCAGAAGACGGCGCTACGCGCCGGCCCCTACCTGACCCCGAGCACCTGCTCGATCGGGTTGAGCAGGAAGTAGACGAGGAAGCACACCCCGACCGCGTTCAGCAGCCACGGGATCTCCTTGAAGCGTCCGGTGACCGACCGCAGCAGGATGAAAGCGAGCACGCCGAGGCCGATGCCGTTGGTGATGCTGTAGGTGAACGGCATCGAGACGATGGTCAGGAACGCCGGGACGGCGACGGTGAAGTCGCTCCAGTCGATGTCCCGCACGTTCGCGGACATGATCAGGAAGCCGACGACCAGCAGCGCGGGCGTGGCGGCCTGCGAGGGGACGACGGTCGCCAGCGGCGTGAAGATCAGCGCGAGCAGGAACAGCCCGCCGGTGACCAGGTTCGCCAGGCCGGTGCGGGCGCCCTCGCCGACGCCGGCGGTGGACTCCACGAAGCAGGTGTTGGCGGAGGCGGAGCCGAAGCCGCCGCCGGCGACCGCGATGCCGTCGGCCATCAGGATGCGGCCCATGTTGGGCAGGTTGCCGGTCTCGTTGTCCAGCAGCCCGGCCTCCTCGCCGACGCCGATGATGGTGCCCATCGCGTCGAAGAAGCCGGACAGCAGCACGGTGAAGACGAACAGGCAGCCGGTCAGCACGCCGACTTCCTTGAAGCCGCCGAAGAGGCTGATGTGTCCGATCAGTCCGAAGTCGGGCGCCCCGATGATCTTGTCCGGGACGTTCGGGACGGCCAGACCCCAGGCCGCGTCCGGGATGGTGGCCACCGCGTTGATGATGATCGCGACGACGGCCATGGTGACCATGCCGATCAGGATCGCGCCCTTGGTCTTGCGGACCGTCAGCACGAACATCAGCGCCAGGCCGAGCACGAACACCAGCACCGGCCAGCCCTTGAGCTGACCGCCCTCGCCCAGGCTGAGCGGGACGGTGGTGTGCGCGGCGTCCGGATTGCGGCTGACGAAGCCCGCGTCGACCAGGCCGACCAGCGAGATGAACAGGCCGATGCCGATCGCGATGGCCCGCCGCAGCCCGTTGGGGATGGCGTCCATCACCCGCTGCCGCAGCCCGGAGGCGACCAGGATCATCAGCACCAGACCGGCGAGCACCACCATGCCCATCGCGTCCGGCCAGCTCATCTTGGGGGCGAGCTGGAGCGAGACCACGGCGTTGATGCCCAGGCCGGCCGCGATGGCGATCGGGACGTTGCCCATCAGGCCCATCAGGATCGTTCCCAGGCCGGCCATCAGGGCGGTGGCGGTGACCAGCTGGCCGTTGTCGAGGTGGTGACCGTACTTGTCGACGCCGGCCCCGAGGATGATCGGGTTCAGCACGACGATGTACGCCATGGCGAAGAACGTGGCCAGTCCGCCGCGCAGTTCGCGGCCGACCGTCGACCCCCGCTCGGAGATCTTGAAGAAGCGGTCGAGTCCGTTCCTGGGCGGCTGAGCGCCAGGGCTCTTCACGGTGTCGACCGGCGTGGGGGTCGAGGGCGACATGCAGGACCTCAGTCGTACGGGCCGGAGCGGGCGGCCCGTCGGGAAAGCCGGGACGCGCACGGGCGGCGGAGCAAACAACCAATGAACCGGAACAGCATGGAGGGATCAGATTGGAGGAATCAACGATCCGAACCAGTCAGTTTCGGAAAGGTTCAGTATGAATAAACAATTCGTTGATCGCTATCTCCGCGCGTAGACCCCTGTGCGGCCTGCCCGGAGGCCCCCGCGGGCGCCCGGTCCGCGGTCCCGGATCGCCGCCGCACCCGGCCCCGTAAGCTGAACCCCATGTGGAAGAAGTCCGAACTGCGCGCCGCCCCGCCGCCGCTCGAAGGTCCCGTCGTCGGCACGATCACCGGCGGCACCGTCATCTGGTTCGTGCTCTTCCTCGCCCAACTCCCCTTCTACGGCTGGTACGCCGACCACGGGCACACCTGGTTCCTGTGGACCTGCCTGGCCGGCGGCGGGCTCGGCCTGCTCGGCGTCTGGTACGTCCGCAAGCGCGACGCCGCGATCAAGCGGGCCGCCGCCGCGGCCACCGCCTCCGAGGTCTCCTGACGCCCCACCCGCCCCACCGGACGCCGCCCGCACCTTCGAAGGTTGCCGCGCAACCGGACAGAATCCCGCAGATCACTTCTGTCGACCGCCAGCGGGTGAAGCGGGCAATCCGCCCGTAACGTCTAGGGCATGACGGACCCGGCGAAGACCGAAGTCGAGGAACCGGAGCCCGGCGGCCGGCCCGCCAGCGGGGGCCGGGAGGTGGCGCGCCGCGGGTTGACCGCCGCCGAGGTCGCCGAGCGGGTGGCCAGGGGCGAGGTCAACGACGTTCCCCTGCGGTCCTCCCGCTCGACCGCGGACATCGTCCGCGGCAACGTCTTCACCCGCTTCAACGCCATCATCGGCGTCCTGTTCGTGATCATCCTGATCGTCGGCCCGCTCCAGGACGGCCTGTTCGGCTTCGTCATCATCGCCAACACCGGCATCGGCATCATCCAGGAGCTGCGCGCCAAGAAGACGCTGGACGGCCTGGCCCTGATCGGCGAGTCCCGGCCGGTCGTCCGGCGCGACGGGGCGGCCGTGGAGGTGCCCACCTCCGAGGTGGTCCTCGACGACGTCCTCGAACTCGGCCCCGGCGACAAGGTGATCGTCGACGGCGAGGTGCTGGAGGCCGACGGCCTGGAGGTCGACGAGTCGCTGCTCACCGGCGAGGCGGACCCGGTGGTGAAGAAGCCGGGTGACCCGATGATGTCCGGCAGCTTCGTGGTCGCCGGCAACGGCGCGTTCACCGCGACCAAGGTGGGCCGGGAGGCGTACGCGGCGCGGCTCGCCGAGGAGGCCAGCCGGTTCACCCTGGTCCACTCCGAACTGCGCAGCGGCATCAGCCAGATCCTCAAGTACGTGACGTGGATGATGGTGCCGACCGCGCTGGGGCTGATCTTCAGTCATCTGCTCACGCTGGGGCTGCCGGCCGATGCCGCGGTGCGCCGGATGGTCGCCGGGATCGTGCCGATGATCCCCGAGGGGCTGGTGCTGCTGACCTCGGTCGCCTTCGCGATCGGCGTGATCCGGCTGGGCCGCCAGCAGTGCCTGGTACAGGAGTTGCCGGCGATCGAGGGCCTGGCGCGGGTGAACGTGGTCTGCCTGGACAAGACCGGCACCCTCACCGAGGGCGGCATGGACGTCCGTGAACTGCGGCCGCTGGAGGGGCAGGACGCGGACCACCTGCGGCGGGTGCTCGGCGCGTTCGGCGCCTCCGACCCGCGCCCCAACCCCTCCCTCCAGGCCATCGTCGACGCCTGCCCGGCCCCGGAGTCCTGGCAGTGCACCTCCACCCTCCCGTTCTCCTCCGCCCGCAAGTACAGCGGCGCGGCCCTCACCGCGCCCGACGGGGAGCACGGTGACTGGCTGCTCGGCGCGCCCGACGTGCTGCTCCCCGCCGACGACGCGCTGCTGCCCGAGATCGATCAACTCGGCGCCCAGGGCCTGCGCGTGCTGCTGCTGGCCCGCGCCACCCGGCCGCTGGACCACCCCGACGTCGCCCGCGAGGTGCGCCCGGTCGCCCTGGTCGCCCTAGAGCAGCGGCTGCGCGCGGAGGCCCCCGACACCCTGCGCTACTTCGCGGACCAGGGCGTCCAGGCGAAGGTGATCTCCGGCGACAACGCGGTGTCGGTGGGGGCGGTCGCCGGCAAGCTGGGGCTGCCCGGCGCCGACTCCCCCGTGGACGCGCGGCAGTTGCCGCACGACGATCCGGAGGCGCTGGCGCGGGCCGTGGAGGAGGGCGCGGTCTTCGGGCGGGTCACGCCCCAACAGAAGCGGGAGATGGTCGGCGCGCTGCAGTCCCGCGGCCACTACGTCGCGATGACCGGCGACGGCGTCAACGACGTGCTGGCCCTCAAGGACGCCGACGTCGGCGTCGCCATGGGCTCCGGCTCCGAGGCGACCCGGGCGGTCGCCCAGATCGTGCTGCTGAACAACAGCTTCGCGACGCTGCCCTCGGTGGTCGCCGAGGGCCGCCGGGTGATCGGCAACATCACCCGGGTCGCCACCCTCTTCCTCACCAAGACCGTCTACTCGGTGCTGCTGGCCGTCCTGGTGGCCTGCTGCCAGATCCCCTACCCGTACCTGCCCCGGCACCTGACGCTGCTGTCGACGCTGACCATCGGCGTCCCGGCCTTCTTCCTCGCGTTGGCGCCCAACACGGAGCGCGCCCGGCCGCACTTCGTCCGCCGGGTGATGCGCTACGCCGTCCCGTCCGGCCTGATCACCGGCGTCGCGGCGTTCGCCACCTATCTGCTGGCCCGCTCCTACTACACCGGCCCGGACGCCCTGAGCGCACAGACCAGCGTCGCCACCCTGACCCTCTTCCTCACCGCGCTGTACGTCCTGGCGATCATCGCCCGCCCCTACACGTGGTGGCGGATCGGCCTGGTCCTGCTGATGGGTCTGGGCTTCCTGGTCGTCCTGGCGACGCCCTGGCTCCAGCGCTTCTTCGAACTGCGGCTGGTCGGCACGACGATGCCGTGGACGGCGGTGGCCATCGCGGCGGTGGCGGCGGTGCTGCTGGAGGTGGCCTGGCGGTGGGTGGGGAGACGGTTCCCCGCGTGAGGCGCGCGCAGCACGCCGGGCATGCGCCCGCGACCAACACCGGGCCGTCGGCGCCTACTTGCCACTGGCTTCCGCCAGAAGTCGCCGACCTGACCCGGCCCCCCTACGGCAGAGTCGCCGTCCGCGACTCCAAGGAGCCCAGTGGTCCGGCTTTTCTGATCAAGCCGGAGGGGTGGACAACCTTCGTCGCTGCCGTTGCCCACGAGGTTTTCCCCGCCTGAGTCACCCCGTGCAGCTTCCGCGACGACCCCTGTCGCCCGACAGGGGCCGTCGCGGCGCCAGCCTCAGTCGAACCAGCGCGCCCGGGCCAGCTCGTCGACCCGCTCCGGGTCCTCCAGCAGCGCCGCGACCTCGAAGCGGCGCGGCCACTGCCCGCTCGCCCAGGCCAGCCCGGCCGCCACGCCCTCCAGCGTCGCGGCGTGCAGGGTGCCGTCCGGGGTCCACCGCCAGTCCAGTTCGGCGGCGCCGTCGGGCCCCTCGACCCGCAGCTCCTCGTGCTCGACGTACGAGGCGGGGGTGGCCGGGCCGAGCAGCGCCCGCACCGCCCCGGGCACCTCGTGCACCGCGCCCTCGGAGCGGACCTCCGCGGCGATCTCCTCGCTCAGCCGCCGCACCTGGAACAACTCGGCCAGCTCCACGGCCCGGGCCGGCCGCACCGGCAGCAGCGCGCGTCCGCCCGCCAGCGGCATCAGGTCCGGGGCATCGGCGACCAGCGCGTCCACCGCGTCCACCACCCGGACCGCCCCGTCGACGACGGCCCGCAGCTCGTCCGGCAGCGTCACCTGGTCCGGGTCGAGCTCCGCCAACAGGCCGTACAGGGCGTGGAGTTGCCCGATGCCCACCGTGAGGTCGGGGTCGGCCAGGCGGGCCAGCAGCTCGGCCGAGCCGCCCGGCTCGTCGAGCAGCGCTCCGACCGAGGTGCGCACCCCGAGGGCGCGCAGCACCTGGGCGTCGACCCGCCCCGCGTCCGCCGCCTCGTACAGGCCGGCCAGCAGCGGGTCGCCGCCGGCGGCGCGCAACCCGGCGGGGCGGCGCCCGTCCAGCACCGGGTGACCGCGCAGCCACCAGGCGGTGTACGGCCGCACCGACTCCGTGGTGCCGTCCGGCAGCAGCACCCGCACCGGGGCGGTCAGGGCGTCCCGCAGCGGCGGCTGGGAGAGCAGTTCGAGGACCTGCGGCCAGGCGTCGTCGGCGACCAGGTCGAGGTCGCGGACCGCGACCAGTTCGGTGACGACCGGCGGCACAGCGGCCCACTCGTCGCCCGATTGCAGCGCGTCGAGGAGGTCCTCGCACCACACGTCGACCGCGTCCAGCAGCCCGGCGTCGTCCGGCTCGGGGAAGTCGCTGTCGCGCGGCTCCAGTTCGTCCGGGTCGAGCACCACATCGGCGGCCCGCACCAGCGCGAAGGTGGCCAGCACGCCCACCGCGGCGAGCGGCTGCTCGCCCCAGCGCCGCGCCAACTCGGCGTCGCACCCGGCGAGTTCGCCCGCACGGATGATCCGCTCGAAGTCGCTACCGGGCAGCACCAGTTCACCCGCCGGCGCCAGCTCGCCGTCCTCGTCCGGCAGCGCCAGCGCGGCCAGCCAGGGCTCGTCTCCGGCCGTCAGATTGGCGTCCCGGACCAGCCCGAGGACCGTCTCGGCCAGCTCCTCGGCGCCCAGCGGCACCCCGGCGCCCGGCGCCAGCTCGTCCTCCAGGATGTCGTAGGCGTCCTCGTCGGCGTCCAGCGAGTTGGCGACCGCGGCCCGCACTTGAGGGGTCGTCAGCACGGCGCGCGGGGCGGCCGGGGTGGCGCCCAACTTCTCCAGGAGCGGGTGCACCGCGTCGGGGTGGGCGACCTTGAGGCCGAGCCGGGTGAGCGCGCCGTGCCTCCCCGCGCCCTCGTCCGCGGCGTCCCCGCCGGGCAGCGGCAGCAGCACCTGGCGCGGCCCGATGGCGGTCCGCCCGGTGCCCGCCAACGGCACCGGGAGGCCGCTGAGCCGGTCCGGGTCGGTGCCGGCCAGCGCGTCGTAGAGCCGCCGCCACCACTGCGGCGAGCGCTCCACGCCCGCCAGCCGGTCGATCATCTCGGTGAGCGGCACCCGGCCCACGCCCAACGCCCGCAGCTCCGAACGCCGTTCGAGGCCGGCCGGCAGCAGACTGGGGAACAGCTCCGCCAGCACCGCGACGGTCGCCGCGCCCGCGCCCTCCAGCAACTCGGCATCCACCGGACGCAGGACGCACCGCTCGGCGGCCTCCTCCTCGTCCCACCCGGCGGCCTCCGCCGCCCCGACGCCGGCCGCCGCGCTCGGCAGGAACCGCACCCGGGGCAGCAACTCCAGTACCTGCCGCCGCAGTTCGCCGTCCAGCCAGCCCTTGCCCAGCGGCCCCGGAACGAGGTCCAGGGTGCCGGTCGACACCGGCTGCCAGGCGCCGAGCAGCTCCGCGTACGCGGCGGCCACCCGGCCCACCAGGAAGTCCGCGAGCGGCCCCGGGGCGACGTGCCGCCGGGTCGGCTCCAACGGGAACGAGGCGATCAGCAGCGCCGGGAGCCCCAGCGGCTCGTCGGTCGGGGTCGGCGCGTGCAGCACCGGCGCGGTGCCCGGCCGCACCGGCGCCCCGGCCTCGTCCACCGGCACCGCCCAGGTCACCGACCAGGACGGCCGCAGCCTCTCCTCGACCGGCCGGTCCGCCAACAGCGCCGCGTCCAGCGAGCCGCCCGCACTCGCCACCCGCCACCGGGTGCTCCCCCGCTCGCTGTCCTCGATCAGGACGTGTGCGTCGTCCTGACGCCGGGTCAACGTCCGGGCGCCCTCCGGCGTCTCCACCACGACCTCGGCCAGCCCCGGCAGGGTCAGCAGCAGCGCCGCGTCGATCCCGGCCAGCAGCCGCTCGGCGAGGTCCTGCGCGGCGCCGTCGCGCAGCGGCAGCACCACCGCGGTGTCGTACCCCTCGGGCGCGGTGCCCTCCGCCGGCAACGGCAGCCGCAGCAGCGGCACGTGGCCCTCGCGGCGGCGCAACTCACCACCCAGTCCCGGACTGTGCGCGGCCACCGCCTCGGTCAGCTCCCGGGCCTCGGCGAGCGACCAGCGGACGCCACCGGTGCGGCCCACCAGCGCCGGCTCGTCGCTGACCGCCAGCACCGCGGCGAACCCGACGCCGAACCGGCCGACCGTGCCGGCCGCCACGCTGCTCTCCCGCTTCGCCGAGGCGCGCAGCGTGGAGAGCGATTCGACGCCGGTCGCGTCCACCGGGGCACCGGTGTTGGAGGCGACGAGCACCGCGGGCGCACCGCCGTTCGCGGCGTGCAGGGTCAGCCGCAGCCGGCCGGGGACACCGGCCCTGGCCGCCGCGTCCGCCGCGTTCTGCGCCAGCTCCACGGCGAGCCGGTCGCGGTAGCCGCCGAGCGCGAGGTCCTCCTCGGCGTTGGCGTCCTCCCGGAACCGGGCCGGCGAGGCGGCCCAGGCGTCCAGCACCCCGCGCCGCAACCGGGCCGTACCGAACGGGTCGGCGCCGTCGTCCGCGCCCCGCACCCACGGCATACCTGCCACGTTTCTCGTCTCCCTCGTGATGACGTGTCTGCCCCGACCGTACTGTCCCGACGGGGTTCCCACGTTGTCGGCTGCCCCGCCGCGGGGGTTTGCGCCGTGGGCGGGAGGTTGTGGGGTGGGTGCCGGATGCGGGGGGAGTGAAGAACGAGGCTCCGGGTGGACGTCCCCAACCCACGCCTCTGGCCTCAGGGTTACCACGACGGCCTGGTGGTCCCCCCACCCACCACCGGGCGGGCACCGCCCAACATCACGGGAGAGGGTGGGCCTGCGGCGCCTGTGTTGTGGACGTAAAGCGAAGCAGTCCACAACACCGGCGCCGCAGGCCCACTCCCGCCACCACGAACAGACCGCGGCGCCCCCGCCCAACAACCCCCTCGCCAACAGCGAGCAACCCCCACGGCGGGAAACCCACAAACGTGGGAAGCAGGCCCAGCGCCGAGCGCCTAGCTGTGGCCGAGCTCCTCGGCCGGCCCGCCGTCCTCAACGGAGCCGCCATCGGCCGCCGGCCGGATCGAGACCGGCTCGACAACGGTCTCGTCCAGCACCGGCTCCGCCGGCCGCGGAGGCTTCGGCATGACCGCCGCCTCCGAATGCGCCCCGCAGCCGTACGACAGCGAGACGACGCGGCCGTCCGCGGGGGAGAACTCGTTGGCGCAGACGCCGAACGCCGGTCGCAGCGAGCCGGCCATCGGCGCCAGGAAGCCGCAGGTCATACAGGTGGCGGGGGCCGACTGGGCCATCTGGGTCTTGGGGCCGAAGGACTCCTCCCAGCGGTCCGCGGCGGCGTGCAGGCCGTAGCGGGACAGGACCCGGGCGCGGCCCATGCCCAGTTCCTCGGCGACCGCGGCGATGCTGCCGCGGGCCGGCACCGGCTGGACCGCGGGCGAGCCGGCGACGACGTCGGCCTCCTCGGTGTCGGCGACGTCGGCGGCCATGCCCTCGGCGACCGGGGAGTTCGGCGGCGGGGTGTCCTCGCCACTGAAGCCGGGCTCCAGGCGGAGGTCGTCGGCCTCGGTGGGCAGCAGGTCGCCGGGGCCCATGTCGCCGGGGCGCAGCCGCTCGCTCCAGGGCACCCACTCGGGGGCCAGCATGGCGTCCGGGCCGGGCAGCAGGACGGACTCGTCCAGCGTGACGACCTTGGCGCGGGAGGCCCGGGCGACGGTGACGGCGTAGCGCCAGCCGCGGTAGCCGGGCTCCCTGCAGTCGAAGAGGTGGGTGACGACGCGGTCCCCCTCGGCAACGGCCGTGATGTGGTCGCCGACCATGCCGGGCGTCCCGACCTCTTCGGCCGCGGTGCGGGCGAGGTCAACCGCCTCGGCGCACAGGCGGTCAGGGGTACGGCTTCGCATCGCTGCACTCACAAGAATCGATTCTCTCTTCCACGCCGTCTCACGAGCGCGCCAGCCGGAGCTGTCCTGGTCCTGTCCGGACGACCGGTGGGTACCGGGGGCGGGCGGAGCGGACCTGGGGACCGCGTCGACGTCCGCGCCCGGCTGGATCGTTCGGTCAAGCGCACCTCTTACGTCCTATTCTGCGCGATCGCAGGGAAATGAGGTACGCGGCCGGAAGGGACCGCCGGTGGCGCTCTGGACACGCTACCCCTTCAGCGCTGTGCGACCCCTCGGCGGGAGCGGCAAATCTCTTCGAGGGTGACCCGGCGGGTGGGCCGGCGCCCGATCCGGGCGCCCGCGGACGCCCCGCCCAGGGTCAGGGAGAAAACGCCGTATCTGCGGCGAGTTGGGGCACTATGGCCGGGTGGCTGCCGCGAGGGCGTCGAGGGGGTCGCGGGCCCGCCGGGCGGGCCGGGCGGCCGGGCGCGCGCTGCACCGGCCGCTGACCGGCGCGGCCCGGGGAGTCCGGCGCGCCACCCACGCACAGGGCGCGGGGGAATCCGGGCTGGCCAAGCTGATCGAGCTGCACGCGGTGAACTCCGCGGGTGACGTGTTGATCACCATCGCGCTGGCCTCGACGGTCTTCTTCTCGGTGCCGACGCACGAGGCGCGGGGGCGGGTGGCGCTGTATCTGGCGGTCACCATGGCCCCGTTCGCGCTGCTGGCGCCGGTGGTGGGGCCGCTGCTGGACCGGCTGCCGCACGGCCGCCGGGCGGCGATGGCGGGCGCGATGCTGGCCCGCGCGGTGCTGGCGCTGATGCTGACGGGGGCGGCGGCCGGCGGCGGGCTGGCGCTGTACCCGGAGGCACTGGGCGTGCTGGTGGCGTCGAAGGGGTACGGGGTGGTGCGCAGCGCGGTGGTGCCGCGGCTGCTGCCCCGGCAGATCTCGCTGGTGCGGGCCAACTCCCGGGTGACGCTGGCCGGGCTGCTGGCGACCGCGGCGGCGGCGCCGCTGGGCGCCGGGCTGCATCTGATCGGGCCGGCCTGGCCGTTGTACGCGGCCTGTGCGGTGTTCGTGGCCGGGACGTTCCTGTCGTTCTCGTTGCCGCACAAGGTGGATTCGGGCCGGGGCGAGGCCCGGGCCCGGTTGGCGTCCCGGAACGGCGCGGGGACGGCCGGCCCGGGCGGCCGACGGGCGCGGCCCGGCCTGCGGACGGTCGGCCCGTCGGTGCTGCACGGCCTCCAGGCGAACGCGTCGCTGCGCGCGCTCTCCGGCTTCCTCACCTTCTTCCTGGCGTTCCTGCTGCGCGAGCGCCCGTTGGGCGGGCTGGGCCCGGCGGTGTCGCTGGCGCTGGTCGCGGTGGCGGCCGGCGCCGGTAATGCGTTGGGCACGGCGGTCGGCGCCTGGTTGAAGGCGCGCGCCCCGGAGCTGATCGTCGCGGCGGTGCTGGGGCTGGCGCTGGGCGTCATGGTGGTGGCGGCGCTGTTCTACGCGGTGTTGGCGGTCCTGGTGGTGCCGGCGGCCGCGGCCGCCGCGGGGCTGTGCCAGGCGCTGGGGAAGCTGTCGCTGGACGCGATGATCCAGCGCGATGTGCCGGAGGCGGTGCGGACGTCGGCGTTCGCCCGGTCCGAGACGGTGCTCCAGATGTCGTGGGTGGTGGGCGGCGCGCTCGGCATCGCGTTGCCGCTGCTGGGCGTGCTGGGGCTGGCGATGGCCGCGGTGCTGGTGGCGGTGGGTGCGGTGCTGGCCGTGCGGGGGCTGCTCGACGCGGGCGGGCGGGGCGGGCGGCCGACGCCCCGGGTGGCGTGACGGCGTCGCTGGCGCCCTCCGGCGGCGCGCGCGGGTGCGGCGCGCCGCACCCGCGCGTGGCGAGCACCGGGACGCCCGATAGCCTGCCCGTATGACCGCTGCGTTGATCTCCCGGGGCAAGGGCCGCCGCGCCGCCGCTGCCCTCGGTGCCGTGTCCCTGGGCCTGCTCACCCTCTCCGCCTGCCAGCAGCCGACCGCGCTGGCGACCGTGACCGTCGGCACGAAGACGGTGACGGCGGAGGTGACCCCCGGCTGCGACGGCGACGGCAAGTCCCTCGACCAGGCGGCCCTCAAGACCTGCATCACCAAGAAGGGCGGCGACACCATCACGGTGCGCCCGGGTGAGCAGGTCCGCGTGGGCGTCGACCCGAAGGTGGCCAAGGCCGGCTGGTTCGTCATCGGCGGGCAGCCGCTGATGCGCGCGCCGAGCACCGAGACGTACCGCACCTTCAACGCGGACGACCTCTTCAAGCAGACCAACCCGGCGACCGGCCAGACCGGTTCGCTGGACGAGGTGACGCTGCTGGTCGCCGAGGCCGGCAAGAGCACCGGCCAGGGCCCGGTGGCCATGTGGCACTTCAACCTCAAGCAGAAGGACTGAGCGCACTGAGCGCACGGGCCGGGGACCGGCACGCGGGGCAGGGCGCCTGATGCGGGCGCTGGTCGTCACCGCGGTGGCCGCGGAGCGCGACGCGGTGTGCGCCGCGCTGGCCGTCGACGAGGCCGCGGACGGCCCTCGCGTCGCGACGCTGCCGGGCGGCGGCGCACTGCACCGCGCGCCCGCCGGCGCCCCGGCCCCGGACGTGCTGGCCGCCGGCGTCGGCCCCGCCGCCGCGGCCGCCGGCACCGCCACCGCGCTGACCGCCGCGGCCCTGGCCGGCACCCCCTACGAGCTGGTGGTCTCGGCCGGCATCGGCGGCGGCTTCGCGCCCGCCGCACCGCTGGGTTCGCTGGTCGTGGCGGACGCGATCGTCGCCGCCGACCTGGGCGCCGAGACGCCCGAGGGCTTCGTGCCGGTCACCGAGCTCGGCTTCGGGACGGTGGCGCACCGCCCCGACCCGGCGCTGGTCGCGGCCGTCGCCGCGGCGTCCGGCGGGGCGGTCGGCCCGGTCATCACGGTGTCCACGGTCACCGGCAGCGCCGCCCGCGCCGCCGAGCTGGCGACCCGTCACCCCGGCGTGCTGGCCGAGGCGATGGAGGGCTTCGGGGTCGCCGAGGCGGCCGCCGCGCACGGCCTACCGGTGCTGGAGGTCCGTGCGATCTCCAACGCGGTCGGCCCCAGGGACCGCGCCGCCTGGCGGATCGGCCCCGCCCTCGCCGCGCTCACCGACGCCTTCCGCGCCTTCCCCGGAGCCGTGACCGGCGTCCGCGCGGCGGCCCCGGATGCGGCACCGCCGCCCCACACCCCCCGGAGGACCCCATGACCGGCCCGCTGTCCATCGCCTACTCGCCGTGCCCGAACGACACCTTCGTCTTCGACGCCCTGGCGCACGGCCGGGTCCCGGGCGCGCCCGAGTTGGCGGTCACCTTCGCCGACATCGACATCACCAACGGCCTGGCCGAGCGCGGCGAGTTGGACGTGCTGAAGGTGTCGTACGCGGTGCTGCCGTGGGTGTTGGAGGAGTACGCGCTGCTGCCCTGCGGCGGGGCGCTGGGCCGCGGCTGCGGCCCGCTGGTGCTGACGCGTCAGCCGGGCGGCGCGGCGGACCTGGTGGGCAAGACGGTCGCGGTGCCCAGCGAGCGGTCCACCGCGTACCTGCTGTTCCGGCTGTGGGTGGCGGACCAAGTGCCGGGCGGGGTGGGCGAGGTCGTGGTGTTGCCGTTCCACGAGATCATGCCGGCCGTGCGGGACGGCAAGGTCGACGCCGGCCTGGTCATCCACGAGGCCCGCTTCACGTACCAGGACTACGGGCTGAACTGCCTGGCGGACATGGGCGAGCACTGGGAGCGGACCACCGGGCTGCCGATCCCGCTGGGCGCGATCATCGCCAAGCGGTCGCTGGGTGACGGGGTGCTGCGCGGGCTGGCCGATGCCATCCGCACGTCCGTCCGGATGGCCTGGGACGACCCGGAGGCGTCCCGGCCGTACGTCCTGGAGCACGCCCAGGAGATGGACCCGAAGGTCACCGACCAGCACATCGGGCTGTACGTCAACGAGTTCACCGCCGACCTCGGCGAGGACGGCTACGCCGCGGTGCGCGGGCTGCTCACGCGTGCCGCGGCCGAGGGACTGGTGCCGCCCCTCGGCCGCGATGCGCTGAGGTTCGTCTGACGGTCCTAGACGTCGAGTTGGTCGGCGACCGCCCGCAGCATGCCGGCGATCTTGCCGCCGTGCGCCTTGTCGGGGTAACGCCCGCGCTCCAGTTGCTGGGTGACGCTCTCCAGGAGCGTGGTGAGGTCCTGGACGATCGAGGCGAGTTCGTCGGGCTTGCGGCGCTGGGCCGCGGCGACCGAGGGGGCCGGATCGAGGAGGATGACGCTCAGTGCCTGGTCACCACGCTGGCCTGCGACGACGCCGAACTCCACGCGCTGGCCCGGCTTGAGCGCGTCCACGCCGTCGGGCAGCACCGACGAGTGCACGAAGACGTCACCGCCGTCGTCGCGGGAGAGAAAGCCGAAGCCCTTCTCGCTGTTGAACCACTTGACCTTGCCGGTAGGCACGTCTGTCCTCGTCCTCGTACTCGTCGGGAAAATGCTGGGCTGGTTTTGCCGGCGGCGCTGCGGGCGCCGCGGCGGGGAAAAATGGGTCTGGATAACAGTGCAGCGGGCCGCCAAGCCCGCCTACACCAAGGCTAATGGTCCGGGGCCCGGTGACAAGACGTCGCCAGGGGGATCCTCGGCGGCTCTGCGCCGGACTTACCCTGGTCAGGTGTCTGACGAAACTCCCCAGGCCGGGGATCTGCTGGTCCGAATCGGCGCGATCGTATTCCTAGTTGGCGCGCTGGCCACTCTCGCCACAGTGCTGCCGCTGTTCCTCGGCACGCACCCGCTGCCGTGGGAGTTCTACTGGGTGTCCATGCTGATGGGCGCCGGTTTCCTGATCGCGGGTGCCGGAGTGGTGCGTTCCGTGGCCGCCCAACGCCGTCAGGCGCAGGCCGCGGTCGGCCCGTCCCCGTCGGCGCCGTCCGCCGGGTAACGAGCGGAATCCGCCACGTAACGATCCAGCCACGACGGGAAGTCCGTCAGGTCGTCGAGCAGCACCCGGGCGCCGGCCGCGCGCAGTTCGGCGGCGTCGCACGGGCCGGTGGCGACCGCGACGGAGAGCGCGCCCGCGGCCTGCGCGCCGCGCACGTCGCCGGTGTGGTCGCCCACGTAGATCCGTGCGCCGTGCTCGCGCAGCGCCTCGGCCTTGGCCTCCGCCCACAGCGAGCCGATGACCGCGTCCGCGGCGATGCCCAAGTGGGTCAGGTGCAGCTTGGCGTTGGGCTCGAACTTGGCGGTGACGACGACGGCCCGGCCGCCGACCGCGTGCACCGCGTCGATCGCCTCCCGGGCGCCCGGCATGGCGAGCGAGCCCGCGATCGCGTGCGTCGGGTACAGCTCCCGGTAGAGGTCGCTGATCTCCGCCACCCGCTCCTCGGGGAACCACCGGCGGATCTCCTGCTCCAGCGGCGGTCCGAGCCGGGTGATCGCGGCATCGGCGTCGACGTACGTCCCGGTGCGGGCGGCGAGCGCCTCGTAGGCGGCCTTGATTCCGGGGCGGGAGTCGATCAGCGTCATGTCGAGGTCGAACCCGACGGTCAGGGGGTGCGCAGCCATGCCTGCCATTGTGCCTGCGTGCCGACCCGACCGGGACGTACCGTTAGCCTTGCCTTACCTAACCCGCGGCCGCCGTGCATGGACCGCGGGTCCGTACCAACAGCTCCAGACCGCGTGAATGGACCCGACACCCGTGATGCCATGCCCGTGACGCACCGAAAGCGGAGCCGGCGGCTCGTCCTGACGGCGGGGGCGGTGGTGGCGCTGCTGCTGGCCGTGGTCTTCTCGCTCGCCGTCGGCAGCCGCGCGTTCGCGCCGTCCGCGGTCCTCGACGCCCTCGTGCACGGCGGCAGCGACGACGCCGCACAGGTCGTGCGGTTCCTGCGGCTGCCGCGCACCCTGATCGGCCTGATGGTCGGCGCCGCGCTGGCGATGGCCGGCACGGTCATGCAGGGCCTGACCCGCAATCCGATCGCCGACCCCGGCATCCTCGGCATCAGCCAGGGCGCGGCGGCCTCCGTGGTCGCCGCCATCGCCTTCGCCGGCGTGCACACCCTGACCGGCTACGTGTGGTTCGCGTTCGCCGGCGCGGGCGTCGCCGCCGTCGTCGTCTACGGCATCGCCACCCGCGGCCGGGGCGGTGCCACGCCCGTCAAGCTGGCGCTCTCCGGCGCCGCGATCAACGCGCTGCTGGTGTCGGTGTCGATGGCGATCCTGACCACCAAGGCCGCGGCGCTGGACGAGTTCCGGTTCTGGCAGGTCGGCTCGCTGACCGGTCGGGACGCCGCGGTGGCCGCCCAGATCTGGCCGTTCCTGCTGGTCGGCGCGGTGCTGGTGCTGTCGGTTGCGCGCGGCCTGGACGCCCTGGCGCTGGGCGAGGATGTCGCCCGTGGGCTCGGGCAGAAGGTCGCCGTGGTGCGGATCGTCGGCGGGCTGGGCGCGACGGTGCTGACCGGCGCGGGTGTCGCGGCCGCCGGCCCGATCGCGTTCGTCGGCCTGGCCGTGCCGCACCTGGCCCGGGCGTTGGTGGGCGGCGACCACCGCTGGGCGCTGCCGATGGCCGCGCTGCTCGGGCCGGTCGTGGTGCTGGTCTCGGACACCGTCGGGCGGGTCCTCTTCCCGCCGTCGGAGGTCCCGGCCGGCGTGATGACCGCGCTGATCGGCGTGCCGTTCCTGGTCACTCTGGTCCGGCGGCGGGCGGTGGCGGCATGACGGCACCCACCCACTCCCCCGCCGCTCCCGCCGCCCGCCCGGTGGCCCGCCCCGCCGGCTACGCGCTGGTCCGGGCCGGCCGCGGCTCCTTCCTGCTGCACCGCCGCGCCACCGTCGTCGCCGCCGCGCTGGCCGCCCTGCTGGCCGTGGTGTGCGTGGCGTACCTGTGCGCCGGCGAGAGCTGGGTGGCGCCCTCCGAGGTGCTCAGGGTGCTGGTGGGCGAGGAGTCCGCGCAGCAACTCGTGGTCAGGACGCTGCGGTTGCCGCGGATGGTGGTCGGGCTGCTGGTCGGCGCGGCCTTCGGGGTCGCCGGCGGGCTGATCCAGACCGTCGCCCGCAATCCACTGGCCAGCCCCGACATCATCGGCGTGACCCAGGGCGCGGGCGCGGTGACGGTCGGCGCGATGACCTTCGGCGTCACGTCCTCCGCGATGCTGCCGTACGTCTCGGTGGCCGGCGGGGTGCTGGCGGCCGCGCTGGTCTACGCCTTCGCCTGGCGCGGCGGGCTGCACGCCACCCGCTTCGTGCTGATCGGCATCGGCTTCGCGGTGGCGCTGCGCTCGGTCACCCAACTGTTCCTGACCAAGGGCGACTACCTGGTGGCCCAGCAGGCCCAGGTATGGATGACCGGTTCGCTCAACGGGCGCGGCTGGGCGGAGGTGGCGCCCCTGGGATGGGCGCTGCTGGTGCTGCTGCCGGCCGTCCTGTGGGCGGCGCGGGCCCAACGGACCGTCTCCCTGGACGACGACACCGCGACCGCGCTCGGCATCCATCTGGGCCGCACCCGGCTCGGGTTGGTGGCGGTCGGGGTGGTGCTGGCGTCGATGGCGACCGGCGCGGCCGGGCCGGTGGACTTCGTGGCGCTGCTCGCCCCGCAGATCGCCCGCCGGCTGACCCGGACCGCGCAGATCCCGCTCTTCTGCTCGGCGCTGCTGGGCGCCGTCATCGTCGTCCTCGGCGATCTGCTCGCCCGCAAGCTGCTCGCGCCGACCGAGCTGCCGGTGGGCGTGCTGACCGCCGCGGTCGGCGCCCCGTATCTGATCTGGCTGATCGTCAGGGGCCACCGGGCCCGTGGCCGGGCCACAGGAGGACAAGCGTGACCGGTACCGGCACACCGCGGCCCACCGCCGAGGCGGCCGCCGCCACCCAGGAACCCGCCGGGGCCCGCCTGACGGCCCGCGACCTCACCCTCTCCTACGAGGAACGCACCGTCGTCGAGGGCCTGGACCTGGACGTGCCCGACGGCGCGGTCACCGTCGTCGTCGGCCCCAACGCCTGTGGCAAGTCGACCCTGTTGCGCGCCCTGGGGCGGCTGCTGCGGCCGCGCCGCGGCGCGGTCCTCCTGGACGGCACGGACCTGGCCCGCATCCCCACCCGGAAGATCGCCCAGTCGCTCGGCCTGCTCCCGCAGACCCCGGTCGCGCCCGAGGCGATCACCGTCGCGGACCTGGTGGCCCGCGGCCGGCAGCCGCACCAGCGCTGGTGGCAGCAGTGGTCCGGGCAGGACGAGCGGGCGGTCGCCGAGGCGATGGCCCGCACCGACGTGGCGGCGCTGGCGGACCGCCCGGTCGACGAACTCTCCGGCGGCCAGCGCCAGCGGGTGTGGATCGCCATGGCGCTGGCCCAGGAGACCGATCTGCTCCTCCTGGACGAGCCGACGACCTATCTGGACATCGCCCACCAGGTGGAGGTCCTGGACCTGGTGCGCCAGCTCAACCACGACCGCGGCCGCACCGTCGTCGCCGTCCTGCACGACCTCAACCAGGCCGCCCGCTACGCCGATCACCTGGTGGCCATGAAGGCGGGCCGGGTCGTCGCCCAGGGCCGCCCCGCGGAGGTCGTCACGGCCGACCTGGTCCAGGAGGTCTTCGGCCTGGCGTCGGTGGTCGTGCCGGACCCGGTAACCGGCTCGCCCCTGGTGGTTCCGGGCCGCCCCTGGGAGGGGAAACCCCGGCAGTGACGCACGTTCCCCGGGGCACCCACCCCGCCGACCGTCCCGCCGTCGAGCCGAAAGGGCAGCGATGACCCACTCCCCCCACCCGGCGATGACCCACTCCCCCGACCCGGCCAACTCCCGCTCCACCGCGGCCGCCGGCCGGTCCCGCCGCACCGCCGCGCGCGCCGCGGCCGCCGTCGCCGCCGGCGCGCTGCTGCTCACCGCCTGCGGCAACGGCAACGACTCCGGCGCCTCCGCCGCCGGCCCCAACGGCAGCTTCAAGGCGGCCAGTTGCCCGGCGCAGCCCACCACCTCCTGGCCCGAGCCGGCACCCAAGGGCGGCGGCAGCCACCCGGTCCACACCGCCATGGGCGAGGTGAGCGTCCCCGACGCCCCCCGGCGCGTGGTCGTGCTGGACACCGCCGAGTTGGACTCCGCGCTCACCCTGGGCGTCACCCCCGTCGGCGCCACCCGCACGGACGCCGACTCCGGCTTCCTGGACTACCTGCCCAAGGACAAACTGGCCGGCATCAAGGACGTCGGCAAGATCGGCGCCCCCAATCTGGAGGCGGTCGCCGCCCTCAAACCCGATCTGATCCTCACCAGCAAGGTCCGCGACGGCCAGCGCTACGCCGAGCTGAAGAAGATCGCGCCGACCGTCATGACCGAGACCACCGGCTACCCGTGGAAGCAGAACTTCGCCGTCCACGCCGCCGCGTTGAACAAGATCCCCGAGGCCAAGCGGACCGTCGCCGCCTACCAGGCGCACGCCGAACGCGTCACCCAGTCCCTCGGCGGCCCGGCCAAGGCCCGCGCCCTGCGCACCAACGTCGTCCGCTTCGTGGACGGCGCCGACACCCGCGTCTACGGCTGCCGGAGCTACATCGGCACCCTCCTCGACGACATCGGCACCGGCCCCACCTCCGTCGTCGACGGCGCCCAGGACGGCCTGATGGTCGAGGTCAGCCCGGAGCAGATCACCAAGGCCGACGCCAACGCCGTCTTCTACTCCACCTACGGCAGCCCCGAGAAGTCCAAGGAGGCCCAGATCACCACCGGCCCCCTGTGGAAGAACCTCCGGGCGGTCAAGGACGGCAAGTCGCTCCGCGTCGACGACCAGCTCTGGATCCAGGGCATCGGCTACACCGCCGCCGACAAGATCCTCGACGAGATCCAGCAGCGCCTGGCCAAGAAGTGACGTGCCGCGGGCGGCGGTTGGGGCCGCCGCCCGGGCCGCGCCTCAGCCCGCCGCCGTCCGCCGCATCCGCCACAGCAGGAACAGCGCCGAGGCGATCGCCGCCACGCGCACCGCGACCGGGAGACCGGCGAGGAGTTCCTGCCCCAGGTGGCCCGGGGGAATCGGGTCGCCCCAACGGCCGGTGGCCCGGCCCCAGATCCAGCCGATCAGGCTGCCGCCGACGAGGCCGGGCACGCCCAGCGCCGCGAACTTGGTCTCCCGGCGGCTGAGCCGGTGCGAAATGTAGGCGAGCCCCCAGCCGCCGGCCAGCGCCAGCCAGGAGCCGACCACCGCGCCGGCCACCAACAGCAGCACCGCCAGCGTCAACACCGGGCTGAGCCAGGCCCGTAGCGGCATCGGCACCGGCTTGCCCGCGCCGTCCTGCACGGGCTCCGCGGCGGGCGCGGGCCCGGCCGGGGCGGCCGCCCGCCGGGGCCCGAGCGTCCGCCGCAACAGGGCCGGCAGGATCGGGCCCGGGGCCTTGGCGCCGTCCCCCTCCGGCACCGTGGACGGGGCCGTGGAAAGGTCCTGGGACGGGCTCTTCGACGGGTCCTGCGCCAGGTCCTTCGAGGGGGCCTTCGAGGGGGCCTTCGAGGGGGCCTTCGTCAGCCCCCAGGCCAGGCCCTTGGGGAGGCCCTTCACCAGCGACGGCGTGCCCTTGCCGTCCCCGCCGTCCCCGTCCTTGCCCTCGCCCCCGGCCTCCTTCTCGTCCTCGTCCTCGTCCTCGGGGTGGTCCCAGACCTCGGGGATCTCGATGCCGCCGACGAAGCCGGGCACCGTGTCCGCCGCCCCGGAGGCCATGGGCTCCATCCCGAAGGGCGCGGCCTCCACCCGCCACCAATCAGGCGGGTCCTCGGCGTCCCCCAGTTCGTCGGCGCCGGCCAGATGGGGCGGGGCGCCGACCGACGGGGCCGGGGCGGCCGGCGGGTCGAGGCGCTTCTTCAGGAAACCGGGCCGGCGGCCGCCCGGCTCCGGCTCGTCGCCGTCGCGCGGCGCGGGCACCTTGCCCAGCAGTCCGCCCAACTTCTCGCGGGCGCCGGCCCATTGCGCGGGGCGGCCCGGTTCCGCGGGAGCGGGTGCGGGGGCCGGTGCGGGCGCCGGGGTTGCCGGCCGGGGCGTCCCGCCGCCCTCCGGGCCGGCCCCGCCCTCCTTCTCGGCCGCGGCCCGCACCACCGCCTCCGGCGTCCCCAGCCGGGCCAGCATCCGTTTCACGCCGGACACCGAATCGGCCTTCTGCTCGGCCTTCTGCGCGTCGATCTCGGCCCGCAGCGAGGCCACCAGCCGCATCCGGGCGCCCGACGGCAGCCCCCACTGCTGGGCCAGGTCGCCCACCCGGCTCAGATAGTCAAAGACGAGCTGCTCGCTCTCGATCCCCACGAAAACCCCTGCGGCGTGCGCTGGTTGCTGCTCCGACGGTACCGCGTGCCCCACCCCGGCACCGCGGCGTACCCGGGCCCGGGCACACCCGCCCGCCCGCGCCCGCGCCGGGCGTCCCGCCCCCGTCGCCCCCGCCACCACCCCGCCCGTCCCGATCCGCGCCCGTCGCCTGCTCCCGCCGCCACCCCCGCCCGGCTACCGTTGGACCAATGACCACCGCTACCCCCCGCACCCTCGCCGAGGAGCTCCGGACGCGTTCCGACGACGGGCTCGCCGGGCTGCTGCGGGCCCGGCCCGACCTGCTCAACCCGGTACCCGGCGACCTGACGCAGCTCGCCACCCGGGCCGGCACCCGGGCATCGGTGGTCCGCGCCGTGGAACGACTCGACGCCTTCGCCCTCCAGACCGCCGAGGCGCTGGCGGTCGCGCCGGACCCGTGCCCGTACCCGACGCTGGCGGCGCTGATGGCCGGGGACGCCGGCGACGCGGCGGTCGCTGCCGCGCTGCCCGGGGCGGTGGCTGAGCTGCGCGCCCAGGCGCTGGTGTGGGGCCCGGACGACCGGCTGCGCCTGGTCCGCACCGCCCGCGAACTGCTCACCCCGAGCCCCGCCCGCCCGTCGCCGACCGGCCTCGGCCCGACCGTTGCCGAGGCCACCGCCGGGACGTCGCCCGGCCGGCTCCAGGAACTGCTGGCCGCGGCCGGCCTGCCCGGCACCCACGACCCGGTGTCCGCGGTCGCCGCCCTCACCGACCTCTTCTCCGACCGCGCCCGGATGGCCGCGCTGCTGGACGCGGCGCCCGCCGAGGCCGTCGCCGTCCTGGACAGGCTGCTGTGGGGCCCGCCGTACGGGGCGGTCACCGACCGGCCGGCCGCCCATCTCACGTGGCTCCTCGACCGCGGCCTGCTGCTCCCGGCCGGCGCCCGCAACGTCGTCCTCCCCCGGGAGGCCGCGCTCCACCTGCGCGCCGGGCGCGCGCACCACGCGCCGGAGCCGACGCCGCCCGACCTCGCCCCGGCCGCCACCGCCCGCGATCCACAGCTTGTGGACAACACCGCCGCGGGCCAGGCGTTCACCGCGCTGGCCACCATCGAGGAGCTGCTCAAGGAGTGGGACCTCGGCGGCCCGCCCGTCCTGCGCGCCGGCGGCCTGAGCGTCCGCGACCTCAAGCGGACCGCGACCGCCCTGGACACCACCGAGCAGCTCGCCGCCTTCTGGCTCGAACTCGCCTACGCGGCCGGGCTGATCGCCTCCGACGGCGAGGCCGACGAGCGCTACGCCGCCACCCCGGCCGCCGAGGAGTGGCTCCAACTCCCCGACCCCGAGCGCTGGTCGATCCTGGTCACCGCCTGGCTGCCGGCCACCCGCGCCCCCGGAGTGGTCGGCACCGCCGACACCAAGGGCCGCGCCCTGGCCGCCCTCGGCCCGCACCTCGACCGCTCCCCCGCCCCCGAGGTCCGCCACCGCGTCCTGTCCCTCCTGGCCACGCTCCCGCCCGGCAGCTCCGTACCGGAGCCGGCCCTGCTCGCCCGCCTGCGCTGGGAACGCCCCCTCCGGGCCGCCGCACCGGCCGCCCAGCCCCCGGCGTCGGCCCCCGCGCCCGCGTCCCCGGACGCCCCGACCGGGCCCGCACCCGTCGACGACCTGCGCTCCCGGCTCGCCCAATGGACGCTCACCGAGGCCGAGTTGCTGGGCGTGACGGGCCGCGGCGCGCTCGCCGCCCACGGCCGCGCCCTCATCGGCGCCGCCCCGGACGCGCCCATGGCGGGCACCGAGGAACCGTCCCGCCCGCTCACCCCCGCCGAGGCGGCCACCGCAGCCGGCCGCGCCGCCGTCCTGCTCGCCCCGCTGCTGCCCGAACCGCTCGACCACGTCCTGCTCCAGGCCGACCTGACCGCCGTCGCCCCCGGCCCGTTGCAGCGCCCGCTCGCCGAGGCGCTCGGCACCCTGGCCGACATCGAGTCCAAGGGCGGCGCCACGGTCTACCGCTTCACGCCGGGCTCGGTGCGCCGCGCCCTGGACGCCGGCCGGTCCGCCGCCGAGCTCCAGGAGTTCCTGACCGCCCACTCCCGCACCCCGGTGCCCCAGCCGCTCGCGTACCTCATCGACGATGTGGCCCGCAGACACGGCCAGTTGCGGGTCGGCGCCGCCACCGCCTACGTCCGCTGCGACGACGACGCGCTGCTCTCCGAGATCCTCGCCGACCGCCGCGCCGCCGCCCTGCGGCTGCGCCGGCTGGCCCCGACCGTGCTCGCCGCCCAGTCCGCCCCGGACCAACTCCTCGACGGCCTAAGGGCGATGGGCTTCGCCCCGGCCGCGGAGTCCGCCGCCGGCGACGTCCTGATCGCCCGCGCCGACGCCTACCGCACCCCGCCGCGCACCGCCCCCACCCCCGTGCCCGACGGCCCGCCGCCGCCCGACACCACCCTCCTTACGGCCGCGGTCCGCGCCATCCGCGCCGGCGACCTCGCCGCCACCGCCGAACGCAAACCATCCCCGGGCCCCCGCCCCGCGACGCCGTCGACCCCCGCCGACACCTCGCCCCGCACCCCGGGCGCCCTGCCCCGCACCACCTCCGCCGAGACCCTGGCCACCATGCAGGCCGCGGTCCTCACCAGCTCCCCCGTCTGGATCGGCTACGTCAACGCGGACGGCGCCGCCAGCCAGCGGGTGATCGCCCCCGTCCGCGTCGAGGGCGGCTTCGTCACCGCCTACGACCACACCTCCGACGAGGTCCGCACCTACCCCCTCCACCGCATCACGGGCGTCGCGGAACTGGCCGACGACGCGGTCTGAGCCCGGCTCCCGCGGCGCCCCACGAGCCCGTCCGCCGGACCCGGGCCGCCCTGTCAGTGCGATGCGGCACACTGGACGTTTGGCACGTTCGACCGCCCCCGGCGGCCCACGTCCCCACGACTGTGCACCACAGCCCGCACCACAGAGCGAAAGGCGAGGCGCGTGAACGGACCCCTCATCGTCCAGAGCGACAAGACGCTGCTGCTGGAGGTGGACCACGAGCAGGCGGACGCCTGCCGTCGGGCCATCGCGCCGTTCGCCGAGCTGGAGCGGGCGCCGGAGCACATCCACACCTACCGGGTCACCCCGCTCGGGCTGTGGAACGCGCGGGCCGCCGGCCACGACGCCGAGCAGGTCGTGGACGCACTGGTGCAGTTCTCCCGGTACCCGGTGCCGCACGCGCTGCTCGTCGACGTCGCCGAGACCATGTCGCGCTACGGGCGGCTGACGCTCACCAAGCACCCCGCGCACGGCCTGGTGCTCTCCACCACCGACCGCCCCGTCCTGGAGGAGATCCTCCGCTCCAAGAAGGTGCAGCCGCTGGTCGGCGACCGCATCGACCCGGACAGCGTCGTGGTGCACCCGTCCGAGCGCGGCCAGATCAAGCAGACGCTGCTGAAGCTGGGCTGGCCGGCCGAGGACCTGGCCGGTTACGTCGACGGCGAGGCGCACCCGATCGAGCTGGACCAGAACGGCTGGGCGCTGCGCCCGTACCAGGAGCAGGCCGTGGAGGGCTTCTGGCACGGCGGCTCGGGCGTCGTGGTGCTGCCCTGCGGCGCCGGCAAGACGCTGGTCGGCGCCGGCGCGATGGCGCGGGCCAAGGCGACCACGCTGATCCTGGTCACCAACACCGTCTCGGCCCGGCAGTGGAAGCACGAGCTGGTGAAGCGGACGTCCCTGACCGAGAGCGAGATCGGCGAGTACAGCGGCACGAAGAAGGAGATCCGCCCGGTCACCATCGCCACGTACCAGGTGCTGACGACCAAGCGGAAGGGCGTCTACCCGCACCTGGAGCTCTTCGACTCCCGTGACTGGGGCCTGATCCTCTACGACGAGGTGCACCTGCTGCCCGCCCCGGTCTTCAAGTTCACCGCCGATCTCCAGGCCCGGCGCCGGCTGGGGTTGACCGCGACCCTGGTGCGCGAGGACGGGCGGGAGTCGGACGTCTTCTCGCTGATCGGGCCCAAGCGGTTCGACGCCCCGTGGAAGGAGATCGAGGCGCAGGGCTACATCGCGCCGGCGGACTGCGTCGAGGTGCGGGTGGACCTGACCGACTCGGAGCGGCTGGCGTACGCCACGGCCGAGACGGAGGAGAAGTACCGCTTCTGTGCCACCACGGGCAGCAAGCAGCGGGTGACCGAGGCGCTGGTGCGGCGGCACGCGGGCGAGCAGACGCTGGTCATCGGCCAATACATCGACCAGCTCGACGAGTTGGGCGAGCACCTCGACGCGCCGGTGATCAAGGGCGAGACCTCCAACGCGCAGCGCGAGAAGCTCTTCGACGCCTTCCGCGAGGGCGAGCTCTCGGTCCTGGTGGTGTCCAAGGTCGCCAACTTCTCCATCGACCTGCCGGAGGCCACCGTCGCGATCCAGGTGTCCGGCACCTTCGGCTCCCGCCAGGAGGAGGCCCAGCGGCTGGGCCGCGTCCTGCGCCCCAAGGCGGACGGCCACGAGGCCCGCTTCTACTCGGTCGTCGCCCGCGACACCATCGACCAGGACTTCGCCGCCCACCGCCAACGCTTCCTCGCCGAACAGGGCTACGCCTACCGCATCGTGGACGCCAGCGAGCTGCTCGCGACGGGCAACGCCGACACGGACGGGGACGAGCTGGACGACCTGATGGGTGGGGACGAGCTCGTGAGCGGTGACGAGTTCGTGAGCGGTGACGGGCTCGTCAGTGGGGACGAACTCCCGGGCGGGGGTGGCCTGGCGGCCGGGGAGGACGATCCGGCGACGGCGTGAGCGCCTTCCCCGCCGTCAGCCCGACGGGGTGGCGGCGGGGCTCCGGCCGCTGGTGCGCGGGAACGGGACGCGGCGGTCGGCGGTGATGCCGCCCGGGACGCCGGCGCGCGGTGGCGTCCGGTACGCCCACCAGATCAGCGCGGCCAACAGCGCGAGGCCGAGCAACGGGTAGGGGGCGGCGAGCGGCTGCTGCCACCAGGAGAAGTGCAGGGCCACGGTGCCCTGGTGGTACTGGAGCCACATCGTGCGGGCGCTGAAGGCGACCGCCACGGCGCCCACCAGCGCCCACCGCCAGGGGTCCCGCCGGGCGTGCGCGGCCAGCGCGACCAGCAGCGGAACGCACCAGACCCAGTGGTGCGACCAACTGATCGGCGAGACCAGCAGCGCGGTGACGGCGGTGGCCAACACGCCCCAGAGGTCGTGGCCGCGGCGGACGTAGACCTGACGGGCGGCCCAGAGCCCGGCCACCGCGGTGATCGCGGCCGCCGCCAGCCACCAGGCGCCCGGTTCGGCGGTGTGCAGGAGCCGGGCGACGAGCCCCTGGAGCGACTGGTTGTCGACGATCCACACCTTGCCGACCCGCTGGGTCTCGAACATCCGCTGCGTCCAGAACTCCACGGTCGCCCCGGGCAGCACCAACGCGCCCAGCAGCACCGACGCCACGAACCCGGCGAGGGCGGTGAACGCGGCCTTCACCCGGCCGGTGATCAGCAGATAGACCGCGAAGATCGCGGGGGTGAGCTTGATGCCCGCGGCGAGGCCGGTGGCGAAGCCCTTGAAGCGGGCGCCGTCCGGACGGGAGAGGTCCCAGAGCACCAGGCAGGTCAGGGCGAGGTTGACCTGCCCGAAGACCAGGGTCTGGAAGACCGGTTCGAGCCAGAGGCCGACGGCGGTGGTGGCGAGGACCAGCGGCGCGGAGTACGCGGCCCGGCGCAGGCCGGCGGCCTTGCAGGAGAGGTGGATCAGCAGCGCCAGGAGGGCCGCGTTGACCAGGACGCAGGTGATCTTGAGAGTGGTGAGCGAGATCCAGGTGGTGGGGACGAACAGCAGGGCGGCGAACGGCGGATACGTCGCCGGGAGCGCCCACTTGGTGACCGTGAAGCCGTAGAGATCACCGCCGGTCGCGGCGGCGTGCCCCTCGGCGCGGTAGACCTCTATGTCGGACATCGGGAGCTGCACGGCCAGGGAGAGCGCATACAGCCCGGCGAAGGACAGCGCCAGCAGCGCCACGCCTATCCCCAGTCGGCCGGGGCTCGCCATGCTCTGCGCCCATGTGCGTCTCCACGTCCACGTCCCCGTCCCGTCGGCGGCAGACACCCGTTGACCCCTCCTCGTCGCCCTGAGCGCGCTCGCTGCGGCGACGCTAGTGGATCGAGACCGACCGTCCGTAACGCTTTCCGGTCAACCGGATGTCCATGCGGAATCGGGCGTCACACGCACGAAAGGTACGCGATCGCGATCCCGCCTGCCCGTGCGGTACGTATGGCGGCCGTACAGCCGTGGGTAGCGGTGCGCAGCCGTGCGTAGTGGTTGGTGTTCTCAGACTCTCGTACGTGCTCGGACTCTCGTACGTGCTCGGACTCGTTTGTGCTCGGACTCGTTTGTGCTCGGACTCGTATGCGTGCCGATGTGTGCGGACGGACTCGGATGCGTGGCGATGTGTGGACGGACTCGTGTGTGCGCGGCGTGCGGACTCATGTGTCCGGGCTCGCGTGTGTGCGGACGTGCCGGTGTGCGGACGTGGCCCGTGCGGGCTCGTGCGCGCCGGCTCGTGTGCGCGCCGGGTGGTGCCCACGCCCTCGGCTAGGCGGGGCGCCGGTGGGTCACCGCTCGGTGTACTCGCCCATCACCACCACGCTGAAGGCGGCGGCGGTGAAGACCTTGACCGCGCGCAGGGCGTTGCCCAGCGCGTGACGGTGCTCGGGTGCGTCCGCCGAGCCGTTGGCGGCGGCGCCGAGGGACGTGTCGCCCTTGGTCGAGCGGAGTGGGACGGCGTGGACAGGGGCTGAGGTGAACGTTGCGCTGCTCATGCCTCCATCATCGTTTTCGCGCGATTGGCGCACATCGCCCCACAGTGCGATCTCTTCGCGGCTCGGCATCCGCCTCTGGGTCCACCCCATCCCCTACGGGAGACCTACGGGACTCGGGGTTCTCCGCCGCGAGTACGGCACGAGGAGGAGGCGCGCGGCCGCCCGCCGGAAAACCCGTTGGCACCTTGGCCTGGCCGCTGACTACAATCGCGCGCCTGCCTGCCTCCCGCCTGGGCAGCGCCGCCGACCGGTCGGAAACCGGCCGGCCCTTCGCATCATGCCGCAGCCCACCGTCGCACCGGCGCCGCATGCCGTTGAATGACCGCCCACCGGAGGCAAGCCCGTGCCCTCGCACGCCCACCCGTCGCCCGACCACCACCCCTCAACGCCGGCGCTACGCACCGAAAGCCCCACACCGTCACCCGACCACCACCCCTCAACGCCGGCGCTACGCACCGAAAGCCCCACACCGTCACCCGACCACCACCCCTCAACGCCGGCGCTACGCACCGAAAGCCCCACACCGTCGCCCGGCGACGCCCACGGCCTGGAGCCCGCTCCGCCAGCCCCCGCCCCCGTCCCCGATCAGGGCTCCGCGCCCGGCGCGGCATCCGACCCGCTCCAGCGGGAGCGTGCGCACCTCGCCGCCTCCCGGGCCGCCCTGCGCGCCATGCGGGAGGACGCGCAGTCCCTGAACATCGCGGACGTCACCGCGAACTGGGTCAACGCCGAGGTCCTCCAGGGCGAGATCGACGCCCGCATCAAGGCGCTCGCCGACCTCTCCGGCACCCCGCTGTTCTTCGGCCGGCTCGACTACCTCCACGCCCCGGGCGTGGACGTCGCCGAGGGGGCCGACGGGGAGAACTTCTACGTCGGGCGCCGGCACGTGCACGACTCCGACGGCGACCCCATGGTCATCGACTGGCGCGCCCCGGTCTCCCAGCCGTTCTACCGGGCCTCCAAGAAGGACCCGCTGGACCTCAAGCTGCGCCGCCGCTTCGGCTACACCGGCGGCGAGTTGACCGCCTACGAGGACGAGCACCTGACCGACCCGGCCGAGGCCGAGACCACCAGCGCCCTCCTCCAGGCGGAGATCGAGCGTCCGCGCGTCGGCCCGATGCGGGACATCGTCGCCACCATCCAGCCCGAACAGGACGAGATCGTCCGGGCCGGCATCGGGGGCACGGTCTGCGTCCAGGGCGCGCCCGGCACCGGCAAGACCGCGGTGGGCCTGCACCGGGTCGCGTATCTGCTGTACGCCCACCGGGAGCGGCTGGCCCGCTCCGGCACCCTGGTGATCGGCCCGAACCGCTCGTTCCTCCGCTACATCGAGCAAGTGCTGCCCACCCTGGGGGAGTTGGAGGTCAAGCAGGCCACGATCGACGACCTGGTCGGCCATGTGGAGGTGCTCGGCGCGGACGACGCGGCCGCGGCCACGATCAAGGGCGACGCGCGGATGGCCGAGGTGCTGCGCCGGGCGGTCCGCTCGCACGTCACGGCGCCGCAGGAGCCCTGCGTGGTGGTCCGTGGCTCCCGCCGCTGGCGCGTTCCGGCGTACGAACTGGAGGAGATCGTCCAGGAATTGCGGGACCGCGACATCCGTTACGGCGCGGCCCGCGAGGCGCTTCCGCAGCGGATCGCGCACGCCGTGCTGGTCCGGATGGAGCAGGCGGGCGAGGCGCCCGATGACCGGGTGCAGGACGCGGTGGCCCGTAATGCCGCGGTGAAGGAGGCGGTCAAGGCGATCTGGCCGCCGGTCGATCCGGCGAAGCTGGTGCTGCGGCTGCTGGGCGACGCGGACTTTCTCGCCGAACACGCCGAGGGGGTCCTCTCCGACGAGGAGCAGCAGACGATCCTGTGGGCGCCGCCCGGATCGGGGAAGAAGCCGCCGCGCAGCGTGCGGAGCGCCAAGTGGTCAGCCGCGGACGCGGTGTTGATCGACGAGGCGATGGACCTGGTGAGCCGCACGCACTCGCTGGGCCATGTGGTGCTGGACGAGGCGCAGGACCTGTCGCCGATGCAGTACCGCGCGGTGGGTCGCCGCTGCACCACGGGGTCGGCGACGATCCTGGGGGACATCGCCCAGGGCACCACCCCGTGGGCGACCGACACCTGGCGGCAGGCGCTGGCCCACCTGGGCAAGCCCGATTCCGCCGTGGAGGAGCTGACCCAGGGCTTCCGCGTGCCGCGTGAGGTCATCGGCTACGCGTCCCGTTTGCTGCCCGCGATCGCGCCCGATCTGAAGGAGGCCACCTCCATCCGCGAGTCGGCGGGCGACTTCGGGATCCGCGCGGTGCAGCCGGCGGACCTGGACGCGACGGTCCTGGCGGCCTGTCGGGACGCGCTGGTCAAGGAGGGTTCGATCGGCCTGATCGCGGCGGACGCGCGTATTCCGCTGCTGCGCGCGGCACTTGAGGAGGCCGGCATCAACGCGCTGCCCCCGGGCGCGGAGACCTCGGCCGACGCCCGGTTGACGCTGGTGCCCGCCACTCTGGCCAAGGGCCTGGAGTACGACTACGTGGTGCTGGACGAACCGGCCGCGATCGTGGCCGGCGAGCCGGACGAACGGACCGGCCTGCGCCGCCTGTACGTGTGCCTGACCCGCCCGGTCTCCGGCCTGACGATCGTCCACGCGGCGGCCCTGCCGGGGCAGTTGGGGAACGGCTGACGGCGGGCTGGCCGGGCCCGCCCGACGGCTCCTCGTCCGGGGAGCCGTCGGGCGGCGCTTGCGCAGAATCGAGCGCCCCGGCACGGAAACGGGGGCGCGCGCCCGCTCAGGCGCCCGCCCCCGCCTCCCGTCCTCAGGAGAGGGTCTGGCCCGGATAGATCGAGATTCCCGTCTTCTCCCGCGGGGCGAACGGCGCCCGCCAGTTGCCGGTGCCGTGGTAGACGTACGCGTCGCCGTTGGACGAGGTGACCAGGAGGTCGGCCTTGCCGTCGTTGTTCGCGTCACCGATGCCGACCATCTGGGAGTACGCCCCCCAGCCGCCGCCGATCCGCCGCCGGCCGTCGAAGTTGCCGTCACCCTTGCCCAAGTACAGCCACAGCACACCGGACTTGTCCCGCGCCACCAGGTCGCCGTGCGGGGCACCGGCCACGTCGCCGACCGAGGTGATCTGGTCGTAGGCGTTCCAGCCGCCGCCGACCTTCACCCGGGGGGCGAACGGCGCCTTCCAGTTGCCCGTGCCCTTGTAGAGCCAGAGGACCCCGGCGGAGTCGCGGGCCAGCAGGTCGGCGCGGCCGTCGCCGTTGACGTCACCGCCACCGGTGAGCTGGGTGTAACCACCCCAGCCGCCGCCGATCTTGACGCGGCCGTCGAAGTTGCCGTCACCCTTGCCCAAGTACAGCCACAGCACACCGGACTTGTCCCGCGCCACCAGGTCGCCGTGTGGGGCACCGGCCACGTCGCCGACGGCGGTGACCTGGTTGTAGGTGTCCCAACCGCCCCCGATCCGGGCCGCGTCAGGGCTCTTCAACTTCCCGTTCTCGGGGTCGAGGTAGGTGTCCTCGCGCTTCATCTCGCCCCAACTGCCGCGGAGCAGCAGGTCCGGCGTTCCGTTGTCGGAGTAGTCGTGCGGAGCGGGCGGGCGCGACACCGTGAAGGTGCCGTCCGCGTCGAGGGCCGGCCCGATGCCGTTGCGCGGCTTGGCCGTCAGCTTCCAGGTGTAACGGCCGTTGGGGGCCGCCTGGTTGGGGGCGTAGGAGGGGCCGAGCAGACCGTCCCAGTCCAGGTCCACCCAGATCGGCCCCCTGTCCTCCCACTTGGCGGGGTCGATCGGCAGCTCGAACTCGCGGGACGCGCCGGAGGCGGTGTGGCGCAGGGTGACGGTCACGTCGGCGTTGCCGTGCGAGAGCTGCCAACGCGGCTTCCAGTGCCCCTTGTTCAGCTCGACCACGTTCGGGACCTGGGCGCCCACCAGGGCGAGCCCGGTCCGCTCGCCGGTGCTGGCGAGCAGCTTGGCGACGGGCGCACCGTCGGTCCCGGGGGAGACGCGGTAGAGCCCCTCCCCGTTTTCCGTGGTGCCGCCCATCACCAGCAGGTCGCCGTCCGGGGTGGGGGTGAGCGAGGAGGCGTGGTCCAGCACCTTGCGGCCCTTGCCGCCGCCGATCGGGACGGCCCGGAAGGCCGGATCGCCGCTGCCGTGGCCCTCGTTGGCCCGCCAGGCGTTCCCGTACAGCGCCCAGTCGCCGACCAGGCCCACCTTGGGGGTGACGACGCGGTCGAGGTCCGTCTCCCACAGAGCCCCGTTCATCGTCATCGTCACCAGCGTCGTCTTGGTGTCGTCCACAACCGATGGGCCGGCGACCGCCAAATGTCTGTTGGACAACGCGATGCTGGCCGTGTATCCGCCGATCACGCCTGGGCCGGTAATGACCTTGGCGTGACGCAGATCGGCCACGGTGAACTCGTACAAGTGCCGGTCCTGGGCGCCGGGCGGCATGGTCGAGTAGCGCAATACGATCCGGCCGTCGAAGCCCGCCTCCAGGTCGACCTCCCGCGTGGCGTCGGGCAGCCCGGTGATCACCTGGTCGGTGACCTTGTCGCCCGCGGCCTCAAGGACGTGCGCCCGTACGGTGCCCCTGCCCTTGTCCCGCTCGTACGCGACCACCCGCGACCCCACGGTGCCCAGGTAGTGGTAGCCGTACGTGGTGAGGTCGATGAGGGTGGACGACCCGGTGGCCATGTCCCGCAGGGTGATCTTCTGGGAGGCGCCCATGACCGGGTCGTCCCCGAGGGCCACGATGTCGGACGCCGTGCCGTGCGTCGTCTCGTAGGAGGACAGGCGGTCGTCCTGGGCCAGCTTGGTCGTCGTGCCGTCCGCGTACCGGGTCCACCGCACGGTGTGTTGGGCGTCGACGGAGAGGAAGCCGGTGCGGCCCGCGCTGACGATCTCGGAACCGGCGGCGATCTTCAGCGCCGGATCGGGGGCGGTGGTCGCGGAGGCGGCGGGGGTGGCGGCGACGGCGGGCGCGACGAGGGGGCCGGCGGTGACCGCCAGGGCCAACGCGACGGCTCCGGTCACGAGTTGACGCGAACGGCCGGCCGACCCGGGGGTGCGGGGCCGACGGGGTATGGCGGACTGGGTCATCTGCCCTCCTGGCGAGGCGTGGTGCGGGCCGGAGGGTGGCCGGAAGGACGCGAATCCCCCAAGCCGATGGAATTCGCTCCCCCATGCCGATTCGCGTAAATCCTACCAATGGGTAGTTCGCGGGCGCTGTCCGTTTTTTTCGCCCCCGGAGCGGAGATGTTCCGCCTCTACGGGCCCGCGCGCGTAACGCCCCGCGGCGCTACGGGCGATCGCGGGTCGGCCCGACGAACTCCCCGGACCGGCCCGCCCGTTCGACGCCGCTCAGACCGGCGAGACCACCGGCGCGTCCAGGGCCGCCCGCCACTCCCGTACGGCGGCGGCGTCCACCGGGCCGCTCCAGCCAGCGGGGCGGGCCGCGCCCCCGATGTGGAAGGCGTCCAGCCCGGCCGCCCGCAGCTCCGGCAGGTGCCCCAACTGGAGCCCGCCGCCTACCAAGATCCGCGGCGCGTACCCGGGTTCGTCGGCCGCGGTGCGCGCCTGCTCGCCGATCAGCGTCGCCAGCCCCGCGCCGACGCCCTCCGCGGCACCCGCGGTCAGATAGGTGTCCAGCCCGGACGGGCCGGCGAGGCCCGCCAGCTCCCGGCGGAGCGCGTCGCGGTCGGCGGCCCGGTCGACGGCCCGGTGGAAGGTCCACCGGCACCCGTCGATCGCCCCGGCCAGCGCCCGCACCGCGGCCAGGTCCGGCCGCCCGTCCGGCGTCAGGAAGCCCAGGACGAACTCCTCGGCGCCCTCGGCCCGCAGCGCCGCCGCCTGTGCGCGCAGCGCGTCCACGTCGCCCGCGGCGAAGCCGTCGGCGGCGCGCAGCATCACCCGCAGCGGGATGTCGACGGCCGCCCGGATCGCGGCGAACGTGGTGCGCGACGGGGTCAGTCCGTCCGCGGCCATGTCCGCGACCAGTTCCAGGCGGTCGGCACCGCCGGCCTGCGCGGCGACCGCGTCCTCGGGACCGAGCGCGATCACCTCCAGGAGCGCGCGCTGATTCATACGACCCAACCTTCCGATGACGAACGACGTGGCAAGAGCGCGCGGGGCGCGGGCCCGGGGCGGCGCCCGCCCCACACCCCACAACAGGTCTAGTCCAATACCCAGCCTAAGCGCTCACCCCTCACCGCACCGCCATGCACCTCGCAACGTGACGGAAAACCACCCGTTCCCTCCCCTCCCATCCTCCCGAAACCACTCAATGAAGGGAGTGTGAATCAGCGCCCACATGGGTAACACGCCTTTCCTGTAAGGGCGTTGCTCCCATCCGCCGCTCGCCCGCACCCCGAGGACGGAGAGGCCCAATGACCGACCTTGCCACCGTTTCCACCGAAATAGCCCCATATCTCGCCATAGCGGCCAACAGCCTGGGCACCTCCGTCCTCACCGCCGCCCAGGACCGGATCGCCGAACGCACCGTGACCGCCGGCGAGGGCTTCTTCCGCCGCCTGCTGCACCGCCGCGACACCGCCCTCGGCGAAGACCCCGCGCAGCCGCTCCTCGACGCCGACCGCGCCGACGCCCTCGACCGCCTGCTGGCCACCCTCGACGACGGCGACCGCCGGCTGCTCGCCGCCGCCCTGACCGCCTGGCTGAACTCCCCCGAGCACGACGCCGACGGCTTCCGCCGGCACGTCGCCCAACTCGCCGCCGGCGGCCCGCGGATCACCTACAACAACCCCACCGCGACCGGCCAGGGCTCCATCGCCGCCGGCGAGATCCACGGCACCATCAACATGGGAGGCGGCCCCCAGACGCGGGACGACGCATGAGCACCCGGCGACCACCCCGCCCGCCCCAGGGACCCACCCACAACAACGCCACCAGCCACGGCGACCACTCCATCGCCGCGGGCAACATCCGCAACGTCGTCATCCGCTGGGCCCTGCAACACCCCAGCGCCCGCTGGCTGCCCCTGCTCCTGGCCTGCGCCGCCCTGCTCCTCGCCGGCACCACCTGGCCGGACGGCCCGGCCACCCAGTACGCCCTGTGGGCCGTCCTGGTCGCCCTCTCCCTGGCCACCGCCGCCGCCCGCGTCCTCGTCCAACGCCCCCGCGACGCCCGGATCGTGGCCGCCCTCTCCCTCGTCTCCGTCCTGGCCAGCGTCGGCGGCTGGCTGGCCTTCCGGAACGTGGCCACCCACGGCGAGCTCGACGTGACCGGCAAGATCACGCTCCAGGGCCGGCAACCACTGGACGACACCGCCCACCGCACCGTCACCCTGCGCCTGGAACCCTCCTCCCTGAAGGGGAGCCGCAACGCCCTCCGCGTCACCCTGGCCATCGAGGACCAGGACCCCGCCGGCCCGACCTGCGTCCCGGACTCCTCCGCCACCGCCTCGCTGATCAGCTCCGGCGTGCCCTCCCAGCAGCAGAGCGTCAACCCCGACGGCACCGCCGACTTCGACCTGGGTGCGCAGGCCGACGCCGTACGGATCGAGGTCACGCTGACCACCGGCCCCGGTTGCCGGATGAACGTCCGACCCACGCGGGTCACGCTCCACGACCGGTGAACCACCGCACGCACGAGAAACGGGGACCCATGCACTTCCGCACCACCGGCATCGCGGCCGCGCTCGCGCTCACCGCGCTCACCGCCACCGCGTGCAGTTCCAGCGAGCCCGCTTCGCTCTTCGCCTCCGGAAAAGTCCTGGTGGGCGTGAAAAGCGATCAGCCGGGCACCGGATACTTCCCGGACGGCTACAACCCGTCCGGATTCGACATCACCCTCGCGCGGCACATCCTCAAGACCGTTGGCGCGGAACCGGATTTCAGCGCCGTCCCCTCCGAGGACCGGCTCACCGTGCTCACGGGGAAGAAGAAGGACCTGATCATCGCGACCTTCTCCATCACCCCCGACCGCATGAAACAACTCGATTTCGCGGGCCCCTACGCCAATACCCGACAGGGAATCATGGTCCGCAAGAACGACCACCGCATCACCAAACCCTCCGACGTCATCGGCAAACGCGTCTGCGCCTGGCCAGGCACCACCTCGTACAACACCCTCAACGGCCCGGAGGGCGCGGGCATGAAGGTCTACCAGTCGCAGACCGCCCAGGGCTGCATCACCGACCTGCTGAACAAGACCGCCGACGCCGTCTCCACCGACCAGATGATCCTCTACGGATTCACCCAGGAACACCGCGACCTCAAGGTCATCCCCAACATCACCTACGGGCCCTTCAACCAATACGGCATCGCGATGGACAAGGGACACCACGCCGACTGCGTCAAAATCCGCGACGCGCTGAAGGATTATGTCTCGGGCAGCAGTTGGAGCCAGGACTTCTCCACCACCCTCCCGTCCATTCCGCATGCCGACCCCGATTGGGAGGGCCACTACAAGCCCCGCACGGCCAACATCGACGCCCTCTCCTGCCGCGCCAAGCCCGCCTTCTGACCGGACACAATGACGCCCATGACCGACCCCCGCCCCACCCTGGCCGCCCGTTGGACGGCCACCGTCGCGCAGGCCCGCGACACCGCCCAGGAAGGCCCCGACCCCGCCCCGTACGCGGACAACCTGCTGCGCCGCTGGGCCGAGCCACAGCGTCGCTACCACACCACCGACCACCTCATCGCCGTCCTCGACCGGATCGACGAACTCGCCGCGCACGCCGAGGACTTGCCCGCCGTCCAGTTGGCGGCCTGGTTCCACGACGCCGTCTACCGGCCCGACCGCTCCGAGAACGAGGAGCGCAGCGCCGCCCTCGCCGAGCGCGCCCTCCCCGAACTGGGCGTCGACGCGACCCGCACCGCCGAGGTGGCCCGCCTCGTCCGCCTCACCGTCACCCACGACCCGGCGCCCGAGGACCGCAACGGCGCCGTGCTGTGCGACGCCGACCTGGCCGTCCTGGCCGGCGGCCCCGACGCGTACGCCGCCTATGCCGCCGCCGTCCGCGCCGAGTACGGCTTCGTCCCCGACCCGGACTTCCGGGCCGGCCGCGCCACCGTGCTCCGCCAACTCCTCGCCCTCCCCCGCCTGTTCCGCACCCCGTGGGCACACGACCAGTGGGAGGGCGCGGCCCGCCGCAACCTGGCGACCGAACTCGCCCTCCTGGAGAGCGGCGGCGCCCCCGTTACCGGCGACGGCGACTAACCGGGGCGGGAGGGCGCGCTCCACCACGTGGCGAACGCCACCCCACGAACGGGAATGCCGGCCCCCGCCCGCACCGTTGTCACCTGTCATGCCAGCACCATCCGTCCCCCCTCCCCGCACCCGCCTCCCCATCGCCGTGTACGTCCTCGGCCTGTCCGTATTCGCCCTGGGTACCAGCGAGTTCATGCTCTCCGGCATCCTCCAGCCGCTCGCCCGTGATCTGCGGGTCTCCATCCCACAGGCCGGACTGCTGGTCTCCGCGTTCGCCATCGGGATGGTGGTCGGCGCCCCCGTGCTGGCCGCCGCGACGCTCCGCCTGCCGCGCCGCACCACTCTGATATCCCTGCTCGCCGTCTTCGGCCTCGGCCAGGCAGCGGGCGCGCTGGCACCCTCCTACGGCATGCTCTTCGCCTCCCGCGTGGTCAGCGCGCTGGCCTGCGCCGGTTTCTGGGCGGTGGGCGCGGCCGTGGCCGTCTCGCTCGTCCCGGTGACCGCCCGGGCCCGCGCCATGGCCGTCATGGTCGGCGGCCTGAGCATCGCCAACATCGCCGGCGTGCCGGCCGGCGCCCTGCTCGGCCAGCACGCCGGCTGGCGCTCCGCCTTCTGGGCGGTGGCCGTGCTCTCCGTGATCGGCCTCGTCGGCGTCATCGCCCTGGTGCCGCGCACGGAGGTGCCGACCGGCGAGGACCGCCCGCAGCTCCGCCGCGAGCTGACCATCTACAAGGACAAGCAGGTCTGGCTGGCACTGATCGCCACCGCCATGAACGGCGCCGCGGTCTTCGCCCTCTTCTCGTACCTCTCCCCGCTGCTGACCGAGACCGCCGGCCTCGCCGAGAGCTGGGTCCCGACGGTGCTCGCCCTGTTCGGCGTCGGCGCGCTGATCGGTACGTTCATCGGCGGCCGGATCGCCGACGCGCACCTCTTCGGCACGCTCTTCACCGGCATCTCGGCCTCCACCCTCGTCCTCACCATCCTGGCGCTGACCGCGCACAGCCCGGTCGCCGCGGTGGCCCTCGCCCTGATGCTCGGCGTCACGGCGTTCACCACGGCCCCGGCGCTCAACGCCCGGATGTTCAACGTGGCGAACGCCGCCCCGACCCTCGCCGGCGCCACCACCACCGCCGCGTTCAACATCGGCAACACCCTCGGCCCCTGGCTGGGCGGCCTGGCGATCAGCGCCGGCTGGGGCTACCCGTCCGTCGCCTGGACCGGCGCCGCCCTCGCCGCCGTCGCCGTCCTGACCACCGCCGTCGCCTACCGCCTCCACCGGGCCACGGGGCGCTCGCGGGTCGTGGCGTCGTCCGCGGGGGGCGCCGGGGCGTTGGGGGCGGGGGGTGGGGAGGTGGGGGCGGCCGCCGCCGCTCGCCGCAGGGCCCCCTCCCCCACCGGCAGCGGGGCCCCCTCCCCCACCTCCACCACCGCTGAGGCCGCGGACAACCGCTGACGGTCCCGCCGCCTCCCCGGTCCGGCCGCTGCGCTCAGCGGCCGGACCGGCTCACTTCTTCAGGTACTTCCGCACACTCAGCACCGCGACGCAGGCGCCGATGACGGACGCCGCCAAGGCGCCCACAACAACGACGGTGCCGGCGCCCGTCGCTATCGCGCGCAGGCATCCCACGATCCCGGCGATCGTGAACCCGACCCCCAGCACCAACGGACGGTTCCCCGAGGGTCTGACGAAGTCGATCAGCGCCGACTTCACACCGTCGACCAACTTCTCGTCGTCTCTCCAGCGGCCCTTCCCACCGCTACGCCCCGCACCGGGACCGTTCTCTGCGTCTCCCACGACGCCTCCCCCTCTCCCCGGCTGCTCGCCGGACTACCAACCCAGCCTCTCGGCCGGCCTCTCCTTGCCCACGGCCGTGGCCGCGCGGGACCACCCCCGCGAACGTCACAGCCACCCCTCCCCCGAATCCCCACAAGCACACGTCGCGCAACCGCCCCACCGCACGGCCACTCCACAGACGCCCCAAGCCCGCCCGTCACACGCACACGCCGTCACCCGGTGCGCCGCCCCTTCGGGCGTCGCAGGCCCGCATCCGTGAGCCGGCGGACCAGCTCCTTGGAGCCGATCTCCAACGCCCCCGCCCGCACGGCATCGTCGTACCGCTCGGCCGGCAGGTCGTAGTGGTCGCGCTCGAAGGCGCGCCGCGGCGCGCCTATCGACGCCGCGAAACGGTGCAGTTCGTCGAACGACCGGTCACTCACCAGGTGCGACCACATACGACCGTGCCCCGGCCAGATGGGCGGGTCGATGTAGAGCGTCACCTCAGTCCCCCGCCGGCGCCCGCAACCGCCCCACCGGGGCGACGGACACCGCCGTCTTCGGACACACCCAGTGCGGGTCCGGGCCCAACTCCGGCTCCACGTCGAGCGCGTGCGGGTCGCCGCCCTCCGTGCACACCGGGCACAGCGGCCACCGCCCGTAGCGCTCCAGCAGTGCGTCCTGTACGTCCTGCGCTATCAACCCCGCGACGAACGAGGCGCCCTCAGGCCACTGCTCCACCCACCATCGGCGATGCGTCACCGCATCCTCGACGAGCGAGACGATCTCTGCGTCCGCGACGTCGTCTGCCACCAGGTCGGCGAGCACCAGCGCTCGCGCGGCGTGCAATGCCTGTTCCAGCTCCATGACCTCATTCTCGCGCGAGCAGCCGACCGGGCCGAAGTTATCCACAGGCTGGTCGCCAACGCCGCCACGGTCCGTCCACAGGCGTCACGGAGGGTGTTGACGCGCCACCGGCGCTGAAAATAGCTTTCAGTCATGAACAGTGCAGTGAAGGAAACTTTCAACGACCGCAGGTCGACTCCGGCACCGGCCCCGCCGGCGGCCGCGCCGGCCCCACCCGCCCCCGCGGCGCTGGCCGCCAAGGTCCGTACGCTCGCGCCGACGATGACGCGCTCCATGCAGCGCGTAGCGGAGACGGTCGCCGGCGACCCGGCCGGCTGCGCCGCCCTGACCGTCACGGGCCTCGCCGAGCGCACCGGCACCAGCGAGGCCACCGTCGTGCGCACCTCCCGCCTCCTCGGCTACCCGGGCTACCGCGACCTCCGCCTGGCCCTGGCCGCCCTCGCCGCGCAGCAGGCGACCGGCAGCGCGCCCGCCGTGACGGCCGATATAGCGGTCGACGATTCCCTGATCGATGTCATCGCCAAGTTGGCGCAGGAGGAGCGGCAGTGCCTCGCCGACACCGCCACCGCGCTGGACGTGACGCAGTTGGAGGCGGCCGTCGCCGCCCTCGCCTCCGCCCGCCGGATCGACGTCTACGGAATAGGAGCCTCCAACCTCGTCGCCCAGGACCTGGTCCAAAAGCTGCTGCGCATCGGCCTGATCGCGCACGCCCACTCCGACCCGCACCTCGCCGTCACCAACGCCGTGCAGATGCGGGCGCGCGACGTGGCCATCGCGATCACTCACTCCGGCCGCACGACCGACGTCATAGAGCCGCTGCGGGTCGCCTTCGAGCACGGCGCGACGACGATCGCCATCACCGGCCGCCCGGACGGTGAGATCGCCGCCTACGCCGACCACATCCTGACGACGTCCACGGCCCGCGAGAGCGAGCTGCGCCCCGCGGCCATGTCCTCCCGCACCAGTCAACTCCTCGTCGTCGACTGCCTCTTCATAGGCGTCGCCCAGCGCACCTACGAAACGGCCGCCCCCGCCCTCTCCGCGTCATACGAGGCCCTGGCCCACCGCCACAACCCCCGCCACTGACCGGCCGGCCCCGCGCAGTGGGCTTCGTACCGCGGGCCCCGAGGCGGCACGTACGGGCATCACGACACCCCGGGCGAGCCAGCCGAAAGCGCGGCACACCCACCGTCGGGCAGACGCACACCCATCGACAGGTGGCTGCGCACCCACCAACGGGCAAATGCACGCCCACCAGCGACGGAAAGAGCGAAGGCAACCCACCAACACCAGCCGCACCACCACTCACCACCCCGTCCCACCCCACCTCCAAGGAGCCCCCATGCCACCCACCGACCCCAACTACACGGCCCTGCGAACCCAGTTGGAGTCCCTCACCACCGAGGCGTTCCGCCCCGAGCTCTCGGACATCGACCGCCGCCCGACCCTCGACATCGCCCGCCTGATGAACGACGAGGACGCCACCGTCCCCGCCGCCGTCGCCGAACGCCTCCCGGAGATCGCCGCCGCCATCGACGCCACCGCCGCCCGTATGGCCCGCGGCGGCCGCCTGATCTACGCCGGTGCCGGTACGGCCGGCCGCCTCGGCGTCCTGGACGCCAGCGAATGCCCGCCCACCTTCAACACCGACCCCTCCGAGGTCCTCGGCCTGATCGCGGGCGGCCCCACCGCCATGGTCACCGCCGTCGAAGGAGCCGAGGACAGCAAGGAGTTGGCCGCCGGGGACCTGACCGCGCTGGCCGTAGCCGACCGCGACGTCGTCGTCGGCATCTCCGCCTCCGGCCGCACCCCCTACGCCGTCGGCGCCGTCGAGCACGCCCGCGCCATCGGCGCCCTGACCATCGGCCTGTCCTGCAACGCCGACTCCCCCCTCGCCGCGGCCGCCGAGCATGGCATCGAGATCGTCGTCGGCCCCGAGCTGATCACCGGCTCCACCCGCCTCAAGGCGGGCACGGCGCAGAAGTTGGTGCTCAACATGATCTCGACGATCACCATGATCCGCCTGGGCAAGACCTTCGGAAATCTGATGGTTGACGTCCGCGCCTCCAACGACAAGCTACGGGCCCGCTCCCGCCGCATCGTCGCGCTCGCCACCGGGGCCTCCGACCTGGAGATCGAGGCCGCCCTCACCGAGACCGGCGGCGAGGTGAAGAACGCCATCCTCGTCCTGCTCGGCGGCGTCGACGGCCACGAGGCCGGCCGCCTCCTCGACACCTCCAGAGGCCACCTCCGCACCGCCCTCCAGTCCTCGCGCACCCCCGCCACCGGCCACCCTCACCACAACTGACGCCCAGCCCCCATCCGCCAACCCACCACCCCTCCCCTCCCGTTGACCACACAGCAAGGCACCGCCCATGACCGAAGAAAAGCACCGCGCCACCGCTGCCGCGCTCCTCCCCCTCGTAGGCGGCGCCGGCAACGTCACCTCCGTCGCCCACTGCATGACCCGCCTCCGCCTGGGCATCAAGGACCGCTCCCTGGTCCAGGACGACGCCCTCAAAGCGCTCCCCGCCGTCCTGGGCGTCGTGGAGGACGACACCTACCACATCGTGCTCGGCCCCGGCACGGTCGCCCGAGTCACCCCCGAGTTCGAACGCCTCCTCAACGAGCCCCCGGCCCACGCCCCCACAACCACGCCCACCCCTCCAACCACACCCGCACGCACACCCACACCCACACCCACACCCACACCCCAGGCAACCAACGAATCCGCCGCCACCGACCTAGCCGCCCGGGGCGCCGCCCTCAAGGCGCGGCAGAAGGCCCGCAACGCCACCCCGGTGAAGCTGTTCCTCCGCCGCATCGCCAACATCTTCGTGCCGCTCATCCCCGCCCTCATCGGCTGCGGCATCATCGCCGGTCTCAACGGCCTGCTCACCAACGCCGGTTGGCTGCCCTCCCTGGTCCCGGCCCTGACGGCCATCGCCTCCGGCTTCATGTCCCTGATCGCGCTCTTCGTCGGCTACCACACCGCGAAGGAGTTCGGCGGCACGCCCGTCCTCGGCGGCGCCGTCGCCGCCGTCACGGTCTTCCCGGGCATCGCCCACGTCACCGCGTTCGGCCAGCAGTTGGCCCCCGGCCAAGGGGGCGTCCTCGGCGCCCTGGCCGCCGCCCTGCTCGCCGCCCAGTTGGAGAAGCACTTCCGCAGACGCATCCCCGAGGCGCTGGACGTCCTCCTCACCCCCACCCTCACCGTCCTCCTCACCGGCCTGGTCACTGTCTTCGGCCTGATGTGGGCCGCCGGTGAGATCTCCACCGCCATCGGCACCGCCGCCACCTGGCTGCTCGCCCACGGCGGCGCCATCGCCGGCCTCCTCCTCGGCGGCCTCTTCCTCCCCCTGGTGATGCTGGGCCTCCACCAGGCCCTCATCCCCATCCACACCACCCTGATCCAGCAACAGGGCTATACGACCCTGCTCCCGATCCTCGCCATGGCCGGCGCCGGCCAAGTGGGCGCCGCCCTCGCCCTCTACGCCCGCCTCCGCCGCAACCACTCACTCCGCACCACGATCCGCTCCGCCCTCCCCGCCGGCTTCCTCGGCATCGGCGAGCCCCTGATCTACGGCGTCTCGCTCCCCCTCGGCCGCCCCTTCATCACTGCCTGCCTCGGCGGCGCGTTCGGCGGCGGCTTCATCGGCCTGTTCAACCAACTCGGCGACGCCGTCGGCGCCACCGCCATCGGCCCCTCCGGCTGGGCGCTCTTCCCGCTGGTCAAGGGCAACCACCCACTCACCACCACGATCGCCGTCTACGCCCTCGGTCTCCTCATCGGCTACGCCGTCGGCTTCGTCGCCACCTACTTCTTCGGCCTCAGCAAACAACAACGCACCGACCTCAATACCCCCAACACCCCCAACAATCTCGATGTGCTCAACGGCCTCAACACCCCCACCAGCGACCCGGCCACACCCCAGCACACCGACGCAAGCACCCACGACGCCCTGCGGCCCACCGCCCCCGAAGCTCGAACCACGGCGCTCAAAGGCACCGGATAGCCGCCCAACCCCTCACCCACCGCGCTCCGAAGCCCCCTTCGCTCCAAACCGACCCCCGCGGAACCGGCCCTCCCAGAGCCAACCCCCTCAGCACCGAACCCCCACGGCCCGGCCCCCTGCCGACCCGGCGCCTCTCGATCCGACACCTCTCGACCGCGCTCCTCCGGGCCCAACTCCTATGAGCCGGTCCCCTCTCGCCCCGTCCCCTCCGGTCCAGATGTCTCCCACCCTGCTTCCGCCGGACCGGATCCCTCCCCACCAGGCCCACGCCCGCGCCCAGCAGGTCCACGCCCGCCTCCAAGGAGTTCGCCCTCCGGCCCGAGAGGCGCGCCCTCGCGCCCAGGAGGTGCACTCCCCAGCCCGAGAAGCCCCCCTTCAAGTCCCCCTTCCCCTCCGGGAAGTTCACTCTCGCGCCCAAGAGAACCGCCCTCCCGCTCAGGAAGCACACCCTCCCCGCCAAGAGAACCGCCCTCCCGCCCAGCAAGCACTCCCTCCCCGCCACGACGGCCGCGCTCCGGCCCGGGAAGCGCGCCGTCCTCTTCACCGAGCTCGCCCACTCGCCCCAGAGGTTCGCTTCGGCAGGCGCGCCTGAGTCCTTCCACGTACCGCTCCCAGCGGCCGTCCCAGTGGCCGGCCCAGCGCCGACGCCGGCGCACCGAGCGCCCCAACTCCGCGGCCAGCAGGGCGAACCACACGCCCACCAGCATCAGATGGACCCGCTGCGGTACGCCGTGCCAACCGGGGTGGCCCAGGAGCGGACCGACGGTGAGGATCGCGGCGGGCATGGCCACGGCCAGGACGCGCGGCCCCCAGCGGCGGACCAACGGCATCGGCGGCCGTTGCACCGCGGCCGCGCGGCTCAGGCCCGCCATCGAGGCGAAGAGGAAGAAGTGGGCGAGGGCGCTGGTTGCGGTGTGCCAGGGGTGGACGGGCTCGCAGCCGGGCTCCAGCGAGGGGGCGCAGGTCATCGGGAGCAGAACGTCGGCCAGCGAGGAGAGGCCGAGGCCGGCCAGTGCGAGCCAACCCGCGCGGGCCCAACGGCCGTGCCCGGCGGGCGTGCTGCGGGCGAGCAGGGCACCCGCGATGACGAGGAGCGCGCAACCGCTCTCCAGGGCGCCGAAGAGGACCCGGAACCGCTGGTCAGCGGCGTAGAGCTCGCTGACGTAGGAGTGCCGGGGGTCGAGGCCGGTGGGGAGCCGGAATTCCAGCAGCCACCAGTTGTAGAGCAGGGCGGCGGCGCCGAAGAGGACGGCCGCCGTCGCCTCCCGGCCGGCGTAGTGGGTGGTGGGCGCGACCACGGGCTCGTAGGCGGTGCGGTCACCGGTCCGCGTGGGGTTCGGGACGTTCGGCACGGGCGGTCCTGTTCCGGGTGGGGGGCGGGGGCCTAGTGCGAAGGTTCTCCCCGGCATGGCCCTCCACGTAGGAGCGCCGGGTGGAGGCGCGCCGAGCCGCCACCCGTCAGGCCGAACCGATCCCCTGAACGCGGTATCCGGCCGTGCCCGCCCACGGGTTTGACGTCCCGTCAGCGTGCCGGCGGAGTGCGCCTGCCGTAAGGACCGTCAGCCATACGGCCCGAGGGCCCGTGGGACGCGGGCGCCGGATACAACGCCGCCGGGGCGGCACCCCCTTGGAGGGAGGTGCCGCCCCGGCGAACGGAACGGACGAGATCAACCAGAGGTCGATCAGAAGTCCATGTCACCGCCCGGCATGCCGCCCGGCGCGCCGGCAGCGGCGGCCTTCTCCGGCTTGTCGGCGATGACGGCCTCGGTGGTGAGGAACAGCGCCGCGATGGAGGCGGCGTTCTGCAGCGCGGAGCGCGTCACCTTGGCCGGGTCGATGATGCCCTCGGCGATCATGTCGACGTAGTCGCCGGTCGCGGCGTTCAGGCCGTGACCCGGGGTCAGGTTGCGCACCTTCTCCACGATGACGCCACCCTCAAGGCCGGCGTTCACGGAGATCTGCTTGAGCGGGGCCTCCAGGGCCAGCTTCACGGCGGCGGCACCGGTGGCCTCGTCGCCGTCCAGCTCCAGCTTCTCGAAGACCGAGGAAGCCTGCAGCAGGGCCACGCCACCACCGGCGACGATGCCCTCCTCGACGGCCGCCTTCGCGTTGCGAACGGCGTCCTCGATGCGGTGCTTGCGCTCCTTCAGCTCGACCTCGGTCGCGGCACCGGCCTTGATGACGGCCACGCCGCCGGCCAGCTTCGCGAGGCGCTCCTGGAGCTTCTCGCGGTCGTAGTCCGAGTCGCTGTTCTCGATCTCGGCGCGGATCTGGTTGACCCGGCCCTGGACCTGCTCGCTGTCGCCGGCACCGTCGACGATGGTGGTCTCGTCCTTGGTGATGACGACCTTGCGGGCGCGGCCGAGCAGGTCGAGACCGGCGTTCTCCAGCTTGAGGCCGACCTCCTCGGAGATGACGGTGCCACCGGTGAGGATGGCGATGTCGCCGAGCATGGCCTTGCGGCGGTCACCGAAGCCGGGCGCCTTGACCGCGACGGACTTGAAGGTGCCGCGGATCTTGTTGACGACCAGGGTCGACAGGGCCTCGCCCTCGACGTCCTCGGCGATGATCAGCAGCGGCTTGCCGGACTGCATGACCTTCTCCAGGAGAGGCAGCAGGTCCTTCACGTTGCCGATCTTGGAGTTGACGATGAGGATGTACGGGTCCTCAAGCGCCGCCTCCATGCGCTCCATGTCGGTCGCGAAGTACGCCGAGATGTAGCCCTTGTCGAAGCGCATACCCTCGGTGAGCTCCAGCTCCAGACCGAAGGTCTGGGACTCCTCGACGGTGATGACGCCTTCCTTGCCGACCTTGTCCATGGCCTCGGCGATGAGCTCGCCGATCTGCGGGTCGGCGGCGGAGATGGACGCGGTGGAGGCGATCTGCTCCTTGGTCTCGATCTCCTTGGCCTGGTCGAGCAGCGCACCGGAGACGGCCTCGACGGCCTTCTCGATGCCGCGCTTCAGGGCCATCGGGTTGGCACCGGCGGCGACGTTGCGCAGGCCCTCGCGGACCAGCGCCTGGGCCAGGACGGTCGCGGTCGTCGTGCCGTCACCGGCGACGTCGTCCGTCTTCTTCGCGACCTCCTTGACCAGCTCGGCGCCGATCTTCTCGTACGGGTCCTCCAGCTCGATCTCCTTGGCGATGGACACACCATCGTTGGTGATCGTGGGGGCGCCCCACTTCTTCTCAAGGACGACGTTGCGGCCCTTGGGGCCGAGGGTGACCTTGACGGCGTCGGCGAGCTGGTTCATACCGCGCTCAAGGCCGCGCCGCGCCTCCTCGTCGAACGCGATGATCTTGGCCATGTGAAGTGGTCCCTCCGGACTGATGGGGGTACCCCCGACTCGAACCAAGCCGAGCTTGGGGGAGGAAGCTCCGGACCGTGCTGGCGCCCGCGACGGACGGCCTGCGTGCCGTGCGGTTCCTTGCCCCACCCGGCCTGCGGGCCTCACCGACCCGGTCCACATTCAGCACTCTCACGAGGAGAGTGCTAACGCAATGATTAGCACTCGCACCCATCGAGTGCAAGCGGCATGGGAGATGTCTGCCCCGGGGATGACGGTCGGGCGACGGGTGGACGCGGGCGCCCGACCGGTGGCCACCCGGCTCGCGGGGCCACCCCTGCCACCGTGCGCGCGCCCCGCGCGCCCGCGTAGCACGGCGGGACGGGGCCGAACTCCGGGCCCGGGAACAGCAGAAGACCCGCAACCCCGTGCGCGGGGGTGCGGGCCTTCTTCCCAACGATGCGGTCGGTCGCCGCCTCAGGCGGCGACCCGGACCATGTCCGCCTGTGGCCCCTTCTGGCCCTGCGAGATCTCGAACTCGACCCGCTGACCCTCCTCAAGGGTGCGGTACCCGTCCATCTGGATCGCGCTGTAGTGGACGAAAACATCCGCACCACCGTCGACCGCGATGAAGCCGTACCCCTTCTCCGCGTTGAACCACTTGACGGTGCCCTGAGCCATGCCTAACTCCCCTATTACTGGCCCTTGCACAGGACCGCACTCCGCGGACCCGGGTCAGACCTCACCCCTGGGAATGGTCCGTGGGGTGTGCGCCGGAACGCGTCGACCGCCGCTGAATGTATCTGGACCGATGCCCAGCGCAACAGGTCAATCGGACGAGAATTCTGGAGTCAGGGAAACGGCCGTATGCGCTCAAATGCCGTTATTCCAGAGCAAGTCGGGCCAGGAATAAGCCACACAGACGACAAATTGCGCACACAACTTGCGCACAAGTCACCGCGATCTCATATGCGTTCGGCATGCACGCGGAGATAAACGGAGGGGGATCGCCTCAATGGTATCCCCTTTCACCACACGGAATTGCCCCATCCGTTTGGCACGGACGGGGCAATTTCCGGACACCACCGGGACAGAGTTGGCGCAATTTCGATCTGCGCGCTCCGCGCGGGGCGGTCGAGGGGCCTCAGCAGCCGCCGGCCACCGCCGGGATGATCGAGACGCCCGCGCCTTCCGGGGTCGGGGTCTGCAGGCCCTGCTCGAAGCGGACGTCGTCGTCGTTGACGTAGACGTTGACGAAGCGGCGGAGCTTGCCGGCGTCGTCGAGCACCCGGGCCGCGATGCCGGAGTGGTTCTTCTCCAGGTCGGCGATCACCTCGGAGAGGGTCGCGCCCTCGGCCGGGACCTCGGCCTGGCCGCCGGTGTACGTGCGCAGGATGGTGGGGATGCGGACGGTGACGCTCATGTTGCTGCCTCCAGGGCTGCGGGGAGAGGGGGTGCGGGAGGGGCGGGGCCGGCTCAGTCCGCCAGGCCGGCCGCGCGGAACGCGTCCAGGTCCGGGCGGATGGTGGCGGTGGGCCCGGCGGCGACGGCGTCGAGGGTCTTCAGCCCGTCGCCGGTGTTCAGCACCACCGTGGTCAACGACGGGTCCAGCACGCCGTCCTCGATCAGCTTCCTGGTCACGCCGACGGTCACCCCGCCCGCGGTCTCCGCGAAGATCCCCTCCGTACGGGCCAGCAGCTTGATGGCGTCCACGATCTGGGGGTCGGTGACGTCCTCGACGGCACCGCCGGTGCGGCGCGCGATGTCCAGCACGTACGGGCCGTCGGCCGGGTTGCCGATCGCCAGCGACTTGGCGATGGTGTTCGGCTTCTGCGGCCTGACGACCTCGTGCCCGGCCTTGAAGGCGGCGGACACCGGCGAGCAGCCCTCGGCCTGCGCGCCGAAGATCCTGTACGGCTTGTCCTCGACCAGGCCGAGGGCGATCAGCTCCTTCAGCCCCTTGTCGATCTTGGTGAGCTGGGAGCCGGACGCGATCGGGATGACCAGTTGGTCCGGCAGTTGCCAGCCCAACTGCTCGCAGATCTCGTACGCCAGGGTCTTGGAGCCCTCGCCGTAGTACGGGCGGAGGTTGACGTTGACGAAGCCCCAACCCTCGCCCAGCGGGTCGCCGATGAGCTCGGAGCAGAAGCGGTTGACGTCGTCGTAGTTGCCCTCGATGGCGACCAGGTCCCCGCCGTAGACCGCGGCCATCACGACCTTGCCGGGCTCCAGGTCGTGCGGGATGAAGACGCAGGACTTCAGGCCCGCGCGGCGCGCCGCGGCGCCGACCGCGCCGGCCAGATTGCCGGTCGAGGAGCAGGAGAGGGTGGTGAAGCCGAAGGCGCGGGCGGCCTCGACGGCGATCGCGACGACCCGGTCCTTGAAGGAGTGGGTCGGGTTGCCGGAGTCGTCCTTGACGTACAGGCCGCCAGTGACGCCCAGTTCGGCGGCGAGCCGGTCGGCCTTGACCAGCTTGGTGAAACCGGGGTTGAGGTTGGGCTTGTCGGCCACGTCGGCGGGGACGGGCAGCAGGGGGGCGTAACGCCAGATGTTGGCGGGACCGGACTCGATCCGCTTCCTGAGGCCCTCGGGGTCGCCGGTCGGCAGGTCGTAGGCGATCTCCAGCGGGCCGAAACACTCCTGGCACGCGAAGATCGGGCCGAGCGGGAAGCGCTGTGCGCACTCGCGGCAGGAGAGCGCGACGGCGGGGCCGAGGGCGACGGCGGGGGTGGGTTCGGTTGCTTGCACAGCCATGGAGGCGAGGCCCTTTCTCCTCATCTTCCTCACGGCGCATTTCGCCGCGAGACGGATTTGGCACCTTCCCTAGCCGGGAGCCTCGCGCGCGCACTGCTGTCGTGCGGCGGAGACCGGCTGGAGGGTTGCCGGGGCTTCAACGGGCCGTATCCCTCTGCCCCTCTGGATGAGCGCTATGGCGCTGGGCGGAGCCCAGGCATTTGTCACGCGGCGACCCCGACATGCGGGGCGCGTCCGCGTTGTTCAAGACTGTAACCGAAGCCACTGACCGTTGAGATAGTCGTCCGGTCCGCGAGATGGATCACATAACGGGCTCCCGTTCGGGACCCACCGAGGAGAGTCGTAGACGTGCTGGAAGAAGTGGAGCGTTGGCTGGCCGGCCGCTCCTGGTCCGCCGCGGACCGCCCGCTCACGCGGCTGCTGGAGGCCAAGCGCCAGACGGGCCAGACGGTCAGCGTGGTACTGCCCGCGCTCGACGAGGAGGCGACGGTCGGCGCCATCGTCGCCGCGATCCACGCCGACCTGATGACCGGGGAGGTGCCGCTGGTCGACGAGCTGGTGGTGCTGGACTCGGGCTCCACCGACCACACCGCCGAGGTCGCCGCGGCGGCCGGCGCCCGGGTCGTCCACCGGGACAGCGTGCTGCCCCGTATTCCCGCGCTGCCCGGCAAGGGTGAGGTGCTCTGGCGCTCGCTGATGGTGACCGGTGGCGACATCGTCTGCTTCGTCGACGCCGACCTGCGGGAGTTCTCCGCCACCTTCGTCTCGGGGATCGTCGGACCGCTGCTGACCGACCCGGACGTCCAGTTCGTCAAGGCGATGTACGACCGGCCGTTGGAGACCGGGCAGGGCCCGGCGCCGGGCCAGGGCGGGCGGGTCACCGAGCTGGTCGCCCGGCCGCTGCTCAACCTCCACTGGCCCCAACTGGCCGGCTTCGTGCAGCCGCTGGGCGGGGAGTACGCGGCCCGGCGCTCGCTGCTGGAGCGGCTGCCGTTCCCGGTCGGCTACGGCGTGGAGCTGGGCCTGCTGGTGGACGCCCTGCACACCGTCGGGCTGGACGCCCTGGCCCAGGTGGACGTCGGGGTCCGCAAGCACCGCCACCAGGGCGGCCAGGCGCTCGGCCGGATGGCCGCCGCCATCTACCGTACCGCCCAACTCCGGCTGGCCCGCGGCCACTTGATCCGCCCCCGGCTGACCCAGTTCGACCGCGGGGAGAACGGTTTCGTGCCGCACACGACCGCGGTGGACACCGAGGAGCGGCCCCCGATGGCGGAGATACCCGAATACGCGGAACGGCGGGCCGCCTGAGGGCGGTCCGTACGTTTGCGCGGTTCCCCGACGGGTTAATGTCGCGACATGGTCTCCGAGACGGTCTCCGAGCGCAGTCCGGTCCAGCCAGGTGCCGAGGTCCTCGTCGCGTCCAACCGCGGACCCGTGTCGTACGCCCTGGGAGCGGGCGGGGAACTGACCGCCAAGCGGGGCGGCGGGGGGCTGGTGTCGGGACTCTCGGCCATCGGGCCGGAGACAGACGCGGTGTGGGTCTGTGCCGCGCTCGGGGACGGCGACCGGGAGGCGGTGCGGCGGACCGGCGGGCCGCTGGACGTCGCGGACACCGGCGGGCAGCGCGTGCGGATGCTCGACATCCCGGCGGAGGTGCACGCCGCGGCCTACAACGGCATCGCCAACTCCGTGCTGTGGTTCGTCCACCACATGCTGTACCAGACGCCGCTGGAGCCGGCGTTCGACGCGGACTTCCGGGACCAGTGGGCGGCGTACGAGGCGTACAACGCGGCGTTCGCCGGCGCGCTCGCGGACTGCGCGGGCCCCGGGGCCGCGGTGCTGGTGCAGGACTACCACCTGGCGCTGGTGCCGGGGATGCTGCGCGAGGCCCGGCCGGACGTGCGGATCGCGCACTTCTCGCACACCCCGTGGGCACCGCCGGAGTACTTCGCGATACTGCCCGACGACGTCCAACGGCGGCTGCTGCTCGGCATCTTGGGCGCCGACCGCGCCAACTTCCTGACCGAGCGCTGGGCGCGGGCGTTCACCGCCTGCTGCGAGCGGGCGCTGGGGCCGGACTGCACCGCGCACTGGCCGCGGCACGAGACGCCGAGCGTGGTCACGGTGGTGCCGGAGGAGAAGGCGCACCGGACCCGGATCGGGGTCCACGGGCTGGGCGCGGACGCGGAGTTCCTGCGGGAGCGGTCCCGGCGGCCGGACGTCGAGGAGCGGATGGCGGCGCTGCGCGAGCAGATCGGCGGGGCCGACCGGAAGACGATCGTCCGGGTGGACCGGACGGAGCTGTCCAAGAACATCGTGCGCGGGCTGCTGGCCTACCGGCGGCTGCTGGCCGACCGGCCGGAGTGGCGGGAGCGGGTGGTGCACCTCGCGTTCGCCTACCCCTCGCGGCAGGACCTGGCCGTCTACCGCGACTACACCGCGCGGGTCGGCGCGCTCGCCGAGGAGATCAACGCGGAATACGGGACGGCCACCTGGCAGCCGGTGGTGCTGCACGTCAAGGACGACTTCGCGCGGTCGCTGGCGGCGTACCGGCTGGCGGACGTGGCGCTGGTCAACCCGATCCGGGACGGGATGAACCTGGTCGCCAAGGAGGTGCCGGTGGTCTCCGACGCGGGGTGCGCCCTGGTCCTCTCCCGGGAGGCCGGCGCCTGGGAGGAGCTGGGCGCGGACGCGCTCACGGTCAATCCGTACGACGTGGCGCAGACCGCGCGGGCGCTGCACGCGGGGCTGACGATGCCGGCCGGGGAGCGGGCCGCGCGCTGCGCCCGGTTGGCGGCCGCGGCGACGGCGCTGCCGCCCACGCGGTGGTTCCTGGAGCAACTGCGGGCACTGGGCGAGTGACCGCCGGCCGCCCGCGAGGGGTGCCCCGCCGGTAGATCGTCAGCGGGCGGGGCTAGCGTGGTGGGCCGTGACAGTTTCCCCCCTCGCGGCGGCCGCGACCACGACGCTCGTCCCGGCCGCGGGCCCGCCCGCGCAGACCCTCGCGGCCGGACTGCCGGAGCTCACCGCCGGCCGGCTGCTCGGCACCTGGCAGCCCGATCCGTACGCACTGGTCCTGATCGTCGTCCTGGGCGGCCTGTACGCCTGGGGCGTGGCGCGGCTGGCCCGGCGCGGGGAGCGCTGGCCGGCGGCCCGGGTGGTGGCGTTCGCCGGGCTGGGGCTGGGCGCGATCGCGGTGGCCACCATGTCGGGGCTGGCGGTCTACGACCACGAGCTGTTCTGGCCGGCCGCGGTGCAGAACATCGTGCTGGACCTGATCGCGCCGCTCGGCCTGGCGCTGGGCGACCCGCTGTCGCTGGCGCTCAGGGCGCTGCCGCCGGAGCGGCGCGCGGCCCGTTGGCTGCGCGCGACGGTCTCCGGCCGCCTGCTCCGCTTCCTGACCTTCCCGCTGGTCAGCACGGTGCTGGTGCTCTCCTCCGAGCTGGCGATCTACTTCACCCCGTACTTCCCCACGGCACTGCGGCACGGCCCGGTGCACGAGCTGATGTACCTCCAACTGCTCGTGGTCGGCAGCCTCTTCGTGCTGCCGATGCTCACCCGGGAGGAGCTGCTGCCGTCGTGGTGCAGCCACCCGGTGCGGGCGCTGCTGGTGCTGGTGGACGGGCTGGTGGACGCGGTGCCCGGGATCGTGGTGATGACCAGCGGGACGCTGATCGCGGGCGGCTGGTACGCCACCCAGCACCGGCCGTGGGACCCGAGCCTCCAGCAGGACCAGATGATCGGCGGCGGACTGATGCTGACCATCGCGGAGTTGGTCGGACTGCCGTTCATGATCGCGGTGTTCGCGGAGTGGGTGCGCGACGAGCGGCGCAAGACGACGGCGTTGGACGCCCGGCTGGACCGGGAGCTGGCGGTGGCCGGACCGGCGGCGACGGCCCCGACGGCGGCAGCGGTGTCGGAGTCGGCGACAGCAGCGGTGTCGGCGGCCGCCAAGTCGGAAGCGGACGCTCCGCGGCCGGAGTTGACCCGGCCGTGGTGGGAGACCGATCAGGGCGAGGTCGGCGCGCGGTTCCGCGGGGAGCGCTAGCCGGCGGGCGCGTCCGCCCCGCGGGTGCTCCCGCACGCGCCCGTGCCGCGGCTGGAGCGGGCCGAAGCGGGGTAGTCCTTGTCCATGGCTCTCAGCGCACGGTCATGTTCCGCCCGGTGGGCCGCAGTTGCGGCCGTCACCGTCCTGGCGACCACGGTCGCCGGGTGTTCGTCCGGGAAGAACAGCCCCGACTCCAAAGGCGGCAGTTCCGCCTCCTCCTCCGCGTCCGCACCGTCCGGGGCGATACCGGTCGGCCCCGGTCCGCAGTCCGCGTACACGGTGCAGCAGCAGCCCGCGCCCGGGAGCTGCCACGTCCACTACACGGCCGACAAGCAGCCGCTGCCCGACCCCAAGTGCACGCCCGGGGCGACCAATCCGAAGGTGACCCCGCAGACGGTGAAGGCCACGATCTGCAAGAGCGGTTACACCAAGGGCATCCGGCCGCCGGTGAGCATCACCAACCGGGAGAAGACCGCCAACGCCAAGTCGTACGGCTACACCGGCTCGTTGCACGACGCCGAGTACGACCACCTCATCAGCCTCCAGTTGGGCGGCGACCCCAACGACCCGCGCAACCTCTGGGTCGAGCCGCCGTCCCCGGGGCACAAGCCGGGCGCCGGGCCCAACAACCCCAAGGACGGCGTGGAGAACAAGCTCAAGGCCGCCATCTGTGGCAACAAGGTCGAGCTGGCCAAGGCCCAGCAGGCCATCGCGCACGACTGGACGACGGCGCTGTCCTCCCTGGGACTCAAGGAGTAGCGGGCCCCCCGGGCCGCTCCGCCCCCGCCGGCTCCCCGGGCTCCTTCGGTGAGTCCTCGATCCGGTCGGCGAGGGCGTCGAGCAGGGCCACCACTCCCCTGGGGCCGTCGACGACCAGGTCGGCGCGGTCGGCGAGTTCGGTGACCTCGCTGCTGCCGCTGCACACCAGGACGCCGCCGGTCCCCTCGGAGCGGAGCTTCTCGACGGCGCCGAAGGCGGCCAGGTCGCCGAGGTCGTCGCCGGCGTAGAGCACGGCGGCGGCCCCGGTCTCCTCCACCCAGTTGGCGAGCGCGACGCCCTTGTCCATGCCGGGCGGGCGCAACTCCAGTACCAGCCGGCCCGGTTCGACGATCAGGCCGTGTCGTTCGGCGAGCTCGGCCAGCGGCTCCCGGAGCTTGTCGAAGGCGCGCTGCGGATCGGCGGCGCGGCGGGTGTGCACGGCGACGGCCCGGCCGCCCTTGCGCTCCACCGCGGTCTCGACCCAGGTGCCGTGCCAGACCCCGGAACGGTCCAGCACGCCGGGGAGTTCGGCCTGCACGGCGGCGATGCCCGGATGCGGGGCGGGGGCGTGCAGGGCGCCGGTCGCGGCGTCCCAACGCTCGGCGCCGTAGTGGCCGAGGACGGAGAGGTGGGCCAGGCCCGGCACCCCGTCGAAGCCGCCGAGGCGGACCGCGACCGCGGCCGGGCGGCCGGTGATCACCGCGACCGCGCGCAGGTGCGGGGCGAGCCGGGCGAGGGCCCGGGCCGCGCCGGGGTGAGCGCGGGCCTTGGCCGGGTCGGGGACGATGTCGGCGAGCGTGCCGTCGAAGTCGAGGGCGACGACGGCGCGTTCGGGGTGGGCCAGCAGGGCGGTGAGGCCCGCGCGGCCGATTGCGGTGTCCGGGAGCGGGACGGCGGACGGCGCCGGGGTGGGGTCCGGTACCGGATCGTTGGGTGGCGCGGCGTTCGGGGTGCCCATGACCCGACCCTACCGGCGGAACACGGGCGCACGCCGGGTGTACGGGCGCACAAAACCGGCGGGCCGGCGCGCAGCGCCGTCTTCTGGGGGTGGAGGTCGGGTGGCGGGAGGGAGGCCGGCGCGCAGCGCCGTCATCTGGGGGCGGAGGTCGGGCGGCGGGAGGGAGGGCCGGCGCGCAGCGCCGTCTTCTGGGGGTGGAGGTCGGGTCAGCGTCGCGACCGGCGCGCGTCTCGTACGCGGCGCAGCCGGTTGACGGTCACCGGGTCGTGCTCCAGGGCGCGGGGGTCGTCGAGCAGCGCGTTGAGGAGCTGGTAGTAGCGGGTCGGGGAGATGCCGAGCTGCTCGCGGATGGCGCGTTCCTTGGCGCCGGGGCCGGGCCAGGAGCGGCGCTCGACGGCGAGGACCGCCTCGTCGCGGGCGGAGAGCCCGCGTGCGGCGCCCTCGTCGCTGCCGTCCGTCATCCCGTCCCGCCGTCCCTGGTCACGCTTCCACGATAAGCCCACCGGCCCGGCGCCCGGCGGGTCGGGCCCGGCGGCTGGGCCGGGCCCGGGGCGGGCAAGGGGGGGCGCTACTGCGCGCTGTTGTCCGCCATGTCCGCGGTGTTCTGGATGTCGGTGAGGGTGGCGGAGGGGTTGCCCTGCGGGCCGACCGCGATGCCCATCCGGGCCTTGATGGTCTTGGAGACCAGCGGCCAGGAGGTCTTGGCGGACGGGTAGAAGTGCGCGGTGGGCAACTGGTTGAGGAAGCCGTGCAGCTTGCTGAACTTGTCGTCGGCCAGCATCGCCTGGGAGGCGGAGGTGGTGACCGGCAGCAGGTTGTAGTCGGCGGAGAACTTCAGCACGTTCTTCTCGCTGTAGACGAAGTTCAGGAACGTGCCGATCTGCTGGCGGTGGCCGTTCTGTTTGAAGGCCATCATCCAGTCGGCCACGCCCATGGTGGCCTTGGCCTTGCCGTTGGGGCCGGGGAGTTCGACGGTGCCGTAGTCGATGCCCTTGGCCTCGGCCTGCTTCATCAGGGTGGGGTGGCCGTTGAGCATGCCGACGTTGCCGTCGGCGAAGGCGGCGAAGGCGTCCTCGCGGTTGACCTTGGCGGGGTCGCCGCCGGTGAGGTCCTTGCCGACGAGCTCCTTCTGGAGCCACTCGAAGGTCTTGACGTTCTCGGCCGAATTGATGCTGTATTTACCGATGTTGTCGGTGTAGTCACCGCCGCCGGCGAGCATCCACTGGAGCGTCTCGGCCTGGGTCTCCTCCGGGCCGAACGGCAGCGCGAAGGGCATCTTCACGCCGTGCGCCTTGAGCGCCTTGGCGTCGTTGACGATGTCGTTCCAGGTCTGCGGCGGGGAGGTGATGCCGGCGTCGGCGAACAGCTTCTTGTTGTAGAAGAGGCGCCGGGTGCTGGCCCCGAAGGGCATGCCGTACTGCTTCCGCTGGTACTCGCCGGCCCCCGCGAGGGACGGCGTGAAGTCGGCCTGGACGGGGATGGAGAGCAGTTCGTCGGCGGTGTAGAGCTTGCCGTGGGCGGCGTAGTCGGCGTAGGCGCCGATCTGTGCCATGTCGGGGGCCTTGCCGGCGTGGACCAGGTCCTCGACCTTCTTGTCGACCTGGGTCCAGTTGTAGACCTGCACGTCGACCTTGATGCCGGGGTTCTGCTCCTCGAAGGCGTGCACGAGGTCGTCCCAGTAGTGCCGGGAGCTGTTGGCCTTACTGTCCCCGTAGTCCGCGGCGACCAGCGTGAGGGTCACGCCGTTGTCGCCGGAGCCGCTGCCGCAGCCGGTGAGAGTCAGGGTCAGGGCTGCGGTGAGTCCCGCCGCCGCCAGGCTCACGTACCGCCGTCGCACCGCTGTTACCGCCCCTTTGTCCCGAATTCCGCACATGCGGGTGTTCCCTCCGCCGCCTCGGGGATCGCCCTCGCACGACGCGGAACAGCGGGTCCCTCCACTGTCCCCCCACAAGGTCTACACCACCCACCCGCCACTTCCCTTATCGCCCCCGTCCGTTGTGCAGGTCGGGGCCCTCCGTGAGAGCGGGCGCGACGCGGGGCGTGCCCGAGAGCGGGCAGCGGCACTCGACGGCGCCCGCGACGTGGCGATCAGCACGGTGAGTGGACTAGACCTTTATTGGGGGGTCGCGCGACACTGTCCCCCGTGAAACACGTCATCGCCCTTGATGTGGGCGGCACCGGAATGAAGGCCGCCCTCGCCGGGGCGGACGGCACCCTCCTGTACGAGGCGCGGCGCCCCACCGGGCGCGAGCGCGGCACCGCGGCGGTCGTCGAGACGATCCTCGGCTTCGCCGCCGACCTGCGCGACGCCGGCCGGGAGCGGTTCGGCAGCACCGCGCTGGCCGCCGGCGTCGCCGTCCCCGGCATCGTCGACGAGACCACCGGCATCGCCACCTACTCCGCCAACCTCGGCTGGCGCGACCTCCCGCTGCGGACCCTGCTCTCCGAACGGCTCGGCGGGGTGCCGGTCGCGCTCGGCCACGACGTCCGCACCGGCGGCCTGGCCGAGGGCCGGATCGGCGCCGGCCGGGACGCCGACCGCTTCCTCTTCGTCCCCCTGGGCACCGGGATCGCCGGCGCCATCGGGACCGGCGGCCGCATCGAGGCCGGCGCCCACGGGAGCGCCGGCGAGATCGGCCACATCGTCGTCCGGCCCGGTGGGCGCCGGTGCGGCTGCGGCCAGCTCGGCTGCCTGGAGGCGGTGGCCTCGGCCGCGGCGGTGGGCCGCGACTGGGCTGAGGTCTGCGGCGATCCGCAGGCCGGCGCCGTCGACTGCGCCAAGGCCGTGGAGTCCGGCGACGCCCGCGCCCAGGAGGTCTGGCAGGGCGCCGTGGACGCGCTCGCCGACGGCCTGACCACCGCGCTCACCCTGCTCGACCCGCACACGATCATCATCGGCGGCGGGCTCGCGGAGGCCGGCGCCACGCTGTTCGCCCCACTGCGGGAGGCGGTACGGGCGCGCGTGACCTTCCAGCACCTCCCCTCGATCGTCCCGGCGGCCCTCGGGGACGCCGCCGGCTGCCTGGGCGCAGGACTGCTCGCCTGGGATCTTCTCGCAACGGAGGTAACCGCCTGATGGCACAGCAACAGTCCGCGGGCCGCCCCTCGGACGCCGGGCGCACCGTCCTGACCGGCGCCCGGATCGCCCGGCCCTCCGGCGTCACCGACGACGGCCGGATCACCATCGAGGGCACCCGGATCACCGCGGTCCACAGCCGGGGCGACGACCTCGGCCTGCCGCCGGACACCGCGCCCGAGGGGGACGAACGGCCGGCGCCGGCCACCGTCGTCGACCTGACGGGCCACCTCGTCGTCCCGGGCTTCATCGACATGCACCTGCACGGCGGGGGCGGCGGCTCCTTCTCGTCCGCCGACCCCGAGGAGTGCCTGCGGGTCATCGACACCCACCGCCGGCACGGCACCACGTCGATGGTGGGCTCCACCGTCACCGGCGACCTGGACGACCTGTCCCGACAGGCCGCCGTGCTGGCCGAGTTGGCGCAGCAGGGCGACCTGGTGGGCGCCCACTTCGAGGGTCCGTTCATCTCCCCGCACCGCTGCGGCGCCCACCAGCCCGAGCTGCTGCGCGACCCGGACCCCGCCGCCGTGCGCCGGCTGCTCGACGCCGCCCGCGGCACCGCGGTGATGATGACCGTCGCCCCCGAACTCCCCGGCGGCCTGGACTCGGTGCGGCTGCTCGCCGACGCCGGCGTGATCGCCGCGATCGGCCACACCGACTCCTCCTACGAGGCCACCCGCCAGGCCATCGACGCCGGCGCCACCGTCGCCACCCACCTCTTCAACGCGATGCCCGCGCTCGGCCACCGCGCGCCCGGTCCGGTCGCCGCGCTGCTGGAGGACGACCGGATCACCGTCGAGCTGATCAACGACGGCACCCATCTGCACCCGGCGATCGTGCAGATGGCGGTCCGCGAGGCCGGCGCCGACCGGGTCGCCTTCATCACCGACGCGATGGGCGCGGCCGGGATGAACGACGGCACGTACTACCTCGGCCCGATGCCGGTCGAGGTCGCCGACGGCGTCGCCCGGATCAGCCAGGGCCCCACCGCCGGCTCCATCGCGGGCTCCACGCTCACCCTGGACCGGGCCTTCAAACGGGCCGTCACCGTCGACGGCCTCCCCGTCGACCAGGCCGTCCAGATGCTGTCGGCGAACCCCGCCCGCCTGTTGGGGATCGCCGGCCGGACCGGCTCCCTGGAGGCCGGCAAGGACGCCGACCTGGTGGTGCTGGACGCCGCCCACGACGTGGTGGGCGTGGTGCGGCAGGGCTCCTGGGTGGTCCGCCCGCCGGGCGTCTGATCTCCCCGGCCACCACTGGGGTACCCCTGGTCTCCCCCGGCCCGGCCGCCACACCGGCGGCCGGGCGCCACAGGGTGGCCGACCCGGGTCTGGGCCAACGGCCGTTCGCGATGGCATGATCGCTCGCGCACTTGTCCGTATGCCACCGCGGAGCGCGGTGCCCTCACCCACGGCCGTCCGGCCGGCCTCCTCCCGGAGGGGAGACCATGATCCTCACGGTCACGCTGAACGCCGCCCTGGACCTCACCTACCGCGTCCCCCGGCTCCGCCCGCACACCACCCACCGCGTCACCGAGGCCACCGAACGCCCGGGCGGCAAGGGCCTGAACGTCGCCCGGGTGCTGGCCGCGCTCGGCCACCGCACGGTCGCCACCGGCTTCGCGGGCGGCGGCACCGGTGCGGCACTGCGCAACCTGCTCGCCCAGGAGACCGCCGTCACCGACGCGCTGGTCCCGGTCGGCGGCGCCACCCGGCGCACCATCGCCGTGGTGGACGCGAGCACCGGCGACACCACCCAGCTCAACGAGCCCGGCCCCACCGTCTCCCCCGCTGAGTGGGCCGCGTTCCTCGGCACCTACCGCGAACTCCTGGGCGAGGCACGGGCGGTGGCCCTCTGCGGCAGCCTGCCGCCCGGCGTCCCGGTGGACGTCTACGCCCGGCTCACCCGCGCCGCCCGCACCGCCGGCGTCCCCGTCCTGCTGGACACCAGCGGCGAACCGCTCCGCCGCGGCCTGGCCGCCCGCCCCGACCTCGCCAAGCCCAACGCCGACGAGTTGGCCGCCCTCACCGGCAGCACCGAACCGCTGCGCGCCGCCCGCGCCGCCCGCCGCCGCGGCGCCCATGCGGTGGCCGCCTCGCTCGGCGCGGACGGGATGCTCGCGGTGACCGCCGACGGCGCCTGGCAGGCCGTCCCGCCCCGCCGGATCGCCGGGAACCCCACCGGCGCCGGCGACTCCGCCGTGGCCGGCCTACTCTCCGGCCTGGTCGAGGAGTTGCCCTGGCCGGACCGGCTGAGCCGCGCGGTGGCGCTCTCCGCCGCGACCGTACGGGCCCCCGCCGCCGGCGAGTTCGACGCCACGACCTATGCGGAACTCCTGCCGCACGTGGTGGTGACGGAACGTCCCGGCGGCGCGTGAGGGGCCCGTGCCGACGTCAACGAGGCCCGTCAGCCCTTCACGTGCCCGGCCTTCAGCCAGACCTGGTCGAGGTTGAAGTCGCACTTGTTGTTCTGCTCGCAGGAGATCTTGATGGTGTTCGCCCCCTTGTTGAGCTGTATCCAGGAGAAGGTCCGGGTCCAGCCCTTCGCCCAGTCCCCGTCCGCCGCGTTCGCGAAGTTGCCCATGTTTATCGCCCGCGGACTGGCGTTCCCGTTGACCGTGAGCGTGGAGTCCGCCGCCTTGCCCGGCACGCCGTAGCCGATGAAGACGGTGTAGTCCCCGGACTTGGGCACGTCCAGCGTCCAAGTCGCCGACGCACCGGGGTTGTTCATGTTGGTGACGTACGAGCCGCTGGCGGTCCGGGCGCCGGGGATGTCCTTGGCGGTCGTCGCGCCGCCGTCCAGGCGCAGTGCGCCCGCGTCGTCCTTGGGGAGCTGGCCCGGGGTCGGCTTGGTGGAGGGGTTGTCGCTGGGCTTGACCGAGTCGCCGGCCGTCGGGCCCGGCTTGTTCGCGGTGTCGTTGGCGGAGTCCTTGGAGTTGGTCAGCATCGCCACGCCGATGCCTATGCAGACCACCGCGACCACCGCGACCGCGCCGATCAACAGGCCGTTGCGCCCCTTGCGCGGCTCCTGGCCGTACCCGGGGGTCGGGCGGGTGCGGTCGCCGCCACCGCTGCCGGGCAGCGTCTCCGGGGCCGCGTAGGTCGGGTTCGGCCGGTTGTACGCCGGCGGGCCCTGCTGGTTGCCGTACTGCCGCTCGCCGACCGCGCGCACCTGGTTGTAGGAGGTCCGCGGGACGCCGGGCTGCCGCGCGGCACCGACGCCCGACCCCGAGCCGCCCTCGCCGCCCTCCGAGCGGTACAGGTGGGCGAAGGGGTCGTCGTTCTCCGGCGTGTCCGCGCCGTTGTTGCCGGCCGTCATTCCGTGTCACTCCCAAGCGGTCTCTACGCGTCTGTGCGCGTCCGTACACGTTCGCGGGCCGTGCACGCGCCCGGCCTTCTGCGGCCACCCTGGCGCCGCCGCGCCGCATCGGCGCAGCCTACCCCGTCGGAGCAGGGCCACGCCGTCCCCGTCCACGCACAAGATCACCAAGGCGCGGTGAACGGGCGGTGCCCAGGCAGGACGCGGGCGGTGTGAGATGCGCGGCACCGGGCCGGCGGGTGGGCCGGGCGGTCAGCCCGCCGCCCGGCGGTTGCTCTTGGACCGCCGTTTCTCCACGTACATCCGCTGGTCGGCGGACTCCAGCACCTCCTCGGCCGTCATCCCGCAGCTCGCCCACCCGATGCCGAAGCTGGCGCCGACCCGGACGGCCCGGCCCTCGACACGGATCGGCGGGATGATCGCGTTCCGCAGCCGGACGGCGAGGTCCTGGGCGTCGGCGGTGCCCAACCCGTCGGCCAGCACCACGAATTCGTCGCCGCCGAGCCGGGCGACGGTGTCGCCGTCCCGGACGCCGCTGGTCAGCCGGCGGGCGACCTCGATCAGCACCGCGTCGCCGGTGTTGTGCCCGAAGCGGTCGTTGATCGACTTGAAGCCGTCGAGGTCGCAGAAGAGCACCGCGAGCCCCTTGGCGCCGTCGTCCTCGGCGCCGTCGGCGGGCGCGGAGAGGTGGACGTGGTGGTCGAAGGGGAGCGCACCGCGCGGCGTCGGCCGGGGCTTCTCGCCCTCGAAGCCGTCGAGCCCGTCGAACGGCTCCCCGTCCCCCGCGAAGCCCAGCGGGGCCCGCGGATCGCCGCCCGCACCGGAGGAGGCGTAGGCGTCGGCGAGCGCGCTCGGCGGGTGGGCGCACAGCCGGCCCGAGAGCCGGGTCCGCAGCTCGGCGCTGTTGGGCAGGCCGGTCAGCGAGTCGTGACTGGCCCGGTGCGCGAGTTGGAGCTCGTGCCGCTTGCGCTCCTCGATGTCCTCGACGTGGGTGAGCAGGAAACGGGGGCCGTCGGTGGTGTCGGCGACCACCGAGTTGCGCAGCGAGACCCAGACGTAGCTGCTGTCCCGGCGCTGCAGCCGCAGCTCGGCGCGGCCGCCCTCGGCCGAGGTGCGCAGCAGCGTGCCGATGTCCTCGGGGTGGCAGATGTCGGAGAACGACAGCCGGCGCATCCCGGAGGCCGGGCGGCCCAGCAGCCGGCACAGCGCGTCGTTGGTGCGCAGCAGCCGGCCGTGCTGGTCGCCGCCCATCTCGGCGACGGCCATCCCGCTCGGCGCGTACTCGAACGCCTGCCGGAAGCTCTCCTCGCTTGCCCGCAGGGCCTGTTGCTCGCGCTCCAGGCGGACCAGGGCGCGTTGCATGTTGGCCCGCAGCCGGGCGTTGCTGATCGCGATGGCGGACTGGAACGCGTACATCTGGAGCGCCTCTCGGCCCCAGGGGCCGGGGCGCCGTCCGTTGCGCGGCCGGTCCACGGAGATCACGCCGAGCAGCTCGCCCTTGCCGCCGGCGGCGGTGTACATGGGTGCGAAGAGGCGGTCCATCGGGTGCCACTCGTCGGGGAACCGCGGTGCCGGCCCGGCGGTGTGCCACTGCGGCACGTCGTCGTCATCCAGGACCCAGCCCTCGGTGTACGGGATGAAGCACAGCTCGCCCCAGCGCTCCCCCATGGCCAACCGGCGCTCCCAGGAGGCGCGCGAGCCCACCCGCCCGGCCATCAGCGCCTCCGCGCCCGCGCTGCCGGCCACCGCGGCGACCACGAGGTCGCCGTCCTGCCGCACGAGGTTGACCGCGGCGAGCTCGTAGCCGAGCCCGGCGATCGCCCCGTCGGCGACGGACTGCAAGGTGTCCGCAAGGCTGCGGGCGGTGTTCAACTCGGCGACCACTCGGTGTAGCTGCCGCAGGGTCGCAAGACGGACATAGGGCTCCGACTCGGTCTCCATCGCTCGCTCTCCCTGAGACCTCGACAGCAACTCCACCGGGTTTCTTCGTCGTCCGATTCCTCGCTCACTGAATCACAGTGAGCTGTTCACTCGGTACACAGGGTCAACAATTAGCGGCTCATGTGACTCAAGTCACAAGGAGTGACGGGTCGTTACGGACCGCCGACCAGCGCCTCATCCGCGCGCGCAACCGCCACCCGGACACCTCCCGAAGGGTTCCTGAACGCAAATTCCAGCCATCCTCGGAACGCCCGCGCGACCCGCCCCGAACGATTCCGCCTCCGCCGCGGGACCTAGGACGCGGGTGGTCCCGGGGTCCGATGCGCACCCGCGCCGGGCGACGTTAGCGTTCATGGCGTGTTCACGAAGACCCCTGCCACCGCCCCGGCCGCCGGCTCGGCCGCCGCACCCACCGTCGCCCTCGCCTCCGTGCCGGGTGACGGGCCGATCGCGCATGCTGTGGGGGTGAGTGACGACGAGTTCCGTGCCGCACTGTCCCGCCTCGCCGCCGGCGTGGTGCTGATCACCGCCCACGATCCGGATGCCGGGCCGCGCGGCGAGGACGTCGGCATGACCGCCACGGCATTCCTCTCCGTGTCCCTCGACCCGCCGCTGGTGATGGTGAGCGTTCGCAACGACTCGCGGATGGACGACCTGCTGGCGCAGCAGCCGCTGTGGGCCGTCTCGGTGCTGTCCGGCCACCAACGGCAGGTAGCGGCACGTTTCGCGATGAAGGGCCGCATCAGCGACCGACTGCTCTTCCAGGACATTCCATCTGAACGGGGCGAAGCGTCCGGTGCTCCGCTCATCGGGGGCGCGCTGGCGACGCTGGAGTGCCGGACCGAGCAGCGGGTGGTGGCCGGGGACCACACCCTCGTCATCGGACGCGTCCTGGCGACGACCGCGTCCGACGAGGACGACGGGCCGCTGGCGTACTTCCGGGGGAAGTACCGGCAGTTGACGTGAGCGGGGGCCGGCCGCGGGTCCGGGCCCGGCCGTCGGGCCGCCGCCGACCGACCGGCCGGCTCAGCCCCAATCGCGGCCGGAGCGGCCCCGCTTGGTGTCGCCGCGCTGCTTCTTCTCGCGCAGCCGACGCTCGTTGATGCCCCGGGGGATGCGGGTCTTGCGGCGCGGCCTGGGCGGGGGCGCGGTGGCCTCGGCGAGCAGCGCCGCCAGCCGCACCGCCGCGGTCTCGCGGTTGCGCCACTGGGAGCGGTGGTCGGAGGCGCGCACCGTCAGCACCCCGTCGACCAGCCGGCCGGCCAGCCGCTCCAGCGCCCGCTCCCGCCACACCGGGGGCAGCGCCTTCGTCCGCGCCAGGTCGAAGCGCAACTCGACCTGGCTGTCACTGGTGTTGACGTGCTGGCCGCCCGGGCCGGAGGAGCGCGAGAACCGCCAGACCAGCTCGGCCTCCGGGAGGACGACCGAACCTCGGATGACATGGGGCCCGGACATGCCCCCCATGATCCCGCGCCCGCGGCCGCCCGTCACCTCGGTTTCTCGGCCACCGCCGACGGACCCCGCGGCGGGGCCGCGGAGCGCCCCCACCGACCGCACCAGGATCGGGCAAAGAAGGTAAAGAAAGCTGGAACCAGCCGGTGTCCCCGGGACGTTGAGGTGGATGACGGCGGCCCCGCTTTCGGGCGGGTCCACCGTGAGCATCACCGACACCACCCGCAGCAGCGACCCCACCGGCCCCAGGTCGGCGCGACCCGAAGAGGAAAGGGACATCCCATGGCTGTAAGCCTGTCCAAGGGCGGCAACGTCTCGCTCACCAAGGAGGCACCGGGCCTGACCGCCGTTACGGTCGGCCTCGGTTGGGACGTCCGCACGACCACCGGCACGGACTTCGACCTCGACGCCAGCGCCATAGCGGTCAACGCGACCGGCAAGGTCCACTCCGACCAGCACTTCATCTTCTTCAACAACACCGCGACGCCGGACCAGTCCATCGTCCACACCGGCGACAACACCACCGGCCAGGGCGAGGGCGACGACGAGTCGATCAACGTCAACCTCGCCGCGCTGCCGGCCGAGATCGACAAGATCGTCTTCCCGGTCTCCATCTACGACGCCGAGAACCGCGGACAGAACTTCGGCCAGGTGCGGAACGCCTTCATCCGCATCGTCAACCAGGCCGGCGGCGCCGAGATCGCGCGCTACGACCTGAGCGAGGACGCCGCCACCGAGACCGCCATGGTCTTCGGCGAGCTCTACCGCAACGGCGCGGAGTGGAAGTTCCGCGCCGTGGGCCAGGGTTACGCCTCCGGCCTGCGCGGCATCGCGCAGGACTTCGGCGTCAGCGTCTGACGACGACGCCCCAGGGCACGGCCGGATCCGATCCGGTGCCGAGGGCCGGCTCCCGCAACGGGGGCCGGCCTTCGGCCTTTTCGCGCCAGGACGCTTCCGCCGAGCCTCCGCGGCGATCCGCCAGCGGCGCCCCGGCACCCCGGCCCGCCCGACCCCGATCCACCGGACAGGCCCTTGCTAGGCCGCCGCGCTGCCCGACCCGTCGGCGCCGGGCGCCGCCTCCGGGGGCGCGGCCAGCACGGCCACCTCGTCCAGCGACAGTCCGAGCGTCCCGGCGAGCGCGGCGACCGTGAAGAACGCCGGCGTCGGCGCCCGCCCGGTCTCGATCTTCCGCAGCGTCTCCGCGGACAGCCCGGCCACCGCGGCGACCTCGACCATGCTCCGCTCGCCGCGCGCCGCCCGCAGCAGCGCGCCCAGCCGCTCGCCGCGCTCGCGTTCCCAAGGGGTCAATGGAGTCCGCACCATGGTCGTGATACTAATACCGGTAAACAAATACCGGTAAAGAAATACCGCTCGGTGGTCGAGAGGGACGCGGCCGTGCGCCGGGCGGGCGAGAGGAGAGACCGACCGATGGTGGAGCTCAAGACCGACGCCGCGCTGGACGCGATGCGGGTGGCCGGCCGGGTGGTCGCGGACGCACTGGCCGCGGCCCGCGCCGCGGCCGCCCCCGGCACGCGCCTGACCGAACTGGACGAGGCGGCCCGCACCGTGCTGCGCGAAGCCGGCGCCAGCTCGCCCTTCCTCGGCTACCGCCCCTCCTTCGCGCCCACCCCCTTCCCCGCGGTGCTCTGCGTCTCCGTCAACGACGCGATCGTGCACGGCGTTCCGGACGGCTACCGGCTGCGCGACGGCGACCTGGTGAGCATCGACTGCGGCGCGGTCGTCGACGGCTGGGCCGGGGACGCGGCCACCAGCTTCACCGTCGGCACCCAGCGCCCCGAGGACCGCCGGCTCATGGAGACCACCCAACGCGCACTGGAGGCCGGCATCGCGGCCGCCGTGGTCGGCGCCCGGATGGGCGACGTCTCACACGCCATCGGCAGCATCGGCCGCGCGGCCGGCTACGGCATCCCCGAGGACTTCGGCGGGCACGGCATCGGCCGGGCGATGCACGAGGACCCGCCGGTCCCCAACGACGGCCGGCCGGGCCGCGGTTATGTGCTCCGCCCCGGCCTGGTCATCGCGATCGAGCCGATGTTCCTGGCCGGCGGCGGCAGCGACTACACCACGGCGGCGGACGGCTGGACCCTGCGCACCCTCGACGGCAGCCGCGCGGCCCACTTCGAGCACACCGTCGCGGTGACGGAAGAGGGACCGCGCGTCCTCACCCTGCCGTAGGGGACGGCGGGGCGTGCCGTGACGGGCGGCGGGGCGCGGCGGGTGGCCCGCGACGCCCCAGACGCACCGGCGCACCGGGCGCACCGCGCGGGCCCGCCTCAGAGCGCGTCGAGGTCGATCGCCCCGGCCATCGCGCGGTATCCGGCGTCGTTCGGGTGCAGATGGTCACCGGAGTCGTAACCGGCGGCGATCCGGTGCCGGTCGGTGGGGTCGGACACCACCCGGTCCAGATCGACCACCCCGTCGAACGCGCCGGAGCCGCGTATCCAGCCGTTGAGCGCCTCGCGCTTGAGCTCGCCGCGCTCGGTGTAATACGCCGCACCCTTGAACGGCGTCAGCGTCGCCCCGATCACCCGGATGCCCCTGCGGTGTGCCTGACGTATCAACTCCCGCTGCGCGGCTATCAGTTGTCGGGCCGACACCTCCGGCGTGGGCTCGCCCGGCTGGCCCGACACCTCACTCATCCCGATGTCGTTGATGCCCTCCAGCAGGACGACGGTGCGGACGTTCGGCGCGTTCAGCGCGTCCTTCGGGAAGCGGGCCAGCGCCTTCTCCCCGAACCCGGGGGTGGTGTGGGTCAGTTGATTGCCGCTGATGCCCTCGTCGAGCACGCTGCGCGGCCGGCCGGCGGCGGCCAACCGCTCGGCCAGGACGTCCGGATAGCGGTGGTTGGCGTCGACCGTGGAGCCGTACCCGTCCGTTATGGAGTCCCCGAAGGCGACGATGCCGTCCCGCCGGGTCGGCCCGCCGCCGGCGACCTCGACGCCCGAGAGGACGTACCAGGACGACGAGGTCTCGGCGAACGCCGCCGCGCCGACGTCGGCGCGGTGGTCGCCGGCCGCGCGGTAGCTGGTGGCCATCGCCTTCCCGTGGAAGGTGACCGGGCCGGTCGGCGCGTCGAAGTACAGCGTGATCGTCAGCGCCGCGAGCGGCCGCACGGACAGCCCCACGCCGTCGCTGCGCAGCTCCCCACCGGCCGGTATCGTCGCCGACTGCCGGTGCCCGAAGGTCAGTTGACGCACCGAGCCGGGGCGCACCGCGGCCCCCTTGTCGGTCAGCCCGACGGTGGCGCCGGCGATCCTGAGCGGCACGGCGCCGTAGCGGTTCGACAGCGTGATCCGCGCCCGCGAGCCGCCCGTGCTGACCCGGACCACCTGGCGGACCGTCTGCCGCGCGAACCCGCTGCCGGACCAGTTCTTGCCGAACACATCCGTCGCCGGTTGCGGCGCCGTGGCCCAGCCGCCGCGCCACTGCTCCCGGCCCTGCGCGGCGCCGGCGGGCCCCGCACCGCCCGTCCGGCCGGCCGCGTACGCCGCGCCCGCGCCAGCCGGCGGGGGCAGCAGGGTCGGCAGCGCCACCAGCGCGCCCGCCGCCACCAGCGCGACCCCTGAACGTCTCACCGTGGAACCAGACATGATCATTACCCCGCCCTCTGTCCGTCCGTGTCGTTCCTGACCGCCCGGCGCGCCACCGTCGGGCGGCGGGGCCGTCTCGCTCGGCCCCTCCGCCGCACCGGTGTCGCTCCGGGCGTGACACCATCAAGAGGTGATCGACCTCGGCTATTCCCTCTCCCGGCGCTTCCCGGACCCCCCGCAGACCGACTACCGGACCGCGGACGTGCACGCGCTGCGCCACGACCTCTTCTGCGGCGACGTCTACCTCGCGGACACCGAGACCGATCGCGAACTGTCCACCGCCTGGGGCTGGGTGCCGGTGCTCGACTTCGCCTGGGCGCTCTGCGACATCGTCGAGCGGCTCGACACCGACCCCCGCGGCAGCCGCTCCGCCCGCCCGGTCCACGCCGAGCTGGACTTCACCGAATCCGCCGACCGGATGCTCTTCGAGCGGCGCTTCGGCTGGGTCGACGTCACGGCCGACTGGGTGCCGGTCGAGGAGGCCCCCCTCACCTTCAACCACGCCGCGCTGCGCCGCGAAGCCCGCGACTTCCTGCACGACCTGATCGCCGACCTCACCGATATGCACGACGGTCTCGGCGACAACGCCACCCTCTGGGCGCTCCAGGCCCGCTTCCCCCGCATCTGACCCGCCCCCTCACTCCACCCGCACGCCCACCTGGGCCGCGAACGCCGGTGCCAGATCCATCAGTTGGACCGAACTGATCACCGCGCCGCCCAGGCAGTCCACCCCGCGCGCGATGTCCAGCCCGGCCGCCCCGCGCAGATCGACGTCCTTCATCCGGACCGCGGAGAAGTCCACCCGCGCCAGCGTGCAGTCGTCGAACGACACCCGCTCCAGCTCCGCGCCCGCGAAGTCCGCCTCGACCAGCACGCACCCCTCGAACGCGACGTCCCGCAGTCTGGCCTTGCGCAGATTGGCGAAGTCGATCTTCCCGCCGCGCACCACCACCCGCTCCAACACCGCGCCGTGGAGCTGTATCCCGCCGAGCCGGGCGTCCGTCATCTCCACGTCGCGCAGCGTCGCCTGCGACAGGTCCGTGCCGACCCCGCGCACCCCGCTCACCACGCTGTCGAAGATCCGCGCCCGGCTCAGCACCGTCTCGTCCAGCGCGCACCGCCGCAGCGCGCAGTCCATGAACCGGGCCCCGCGCGCCGACTGCCCCGCGCAGTCCACCTCGGTGAACTCCAGCCCGTCGTAGTCCCCCTCGGTCTCCAACTCCCCACCGTCATAGGCCCGCAGCTCCGGCAACCGCACCTCCGGCCGCCGCACCGCCCGCACCGTCTCCTGCCCACGCCCTGCCACGACTCGCCGCCTCCCTCCGCTCCCGGACCTGCCCGGGCGCGTCCGTACCCCTGTCTTGCCGCGGACCGGACCCGACCCCGCACCGCGCGGCCGGCCCCACGCCCACACCCCATGCTGAAGCACCCCACTGACAATCGCCGCCGACCTGCGAAAACGCCCTTCAACGCGCCCGCATGTCACATCTCCGACGCCGCCACCCGTCCCCGTTCGTGAGCGCCCGCCCACCGGCGGACGCCACCGCCCACGACCCGCCCCCGCCCCACCCACGGCCCATCCGCGACGAAGGAGCTCCATGACCCGCCGCAAGCTCACCGTCATCGGAGGCGGCTTCGCCGGCCTCACCGCGGCCCTCTCCGCCGCCGAGGCCGGCGCCGCCGTCACCCTCTACGAGTCCCACCGCACGCTCGGCGGCCGCGCCCGCACCGCCGACGGCCCCTACCGCACCAACGACGGCCCGCACGCCCTCTACCGCCGCGGCCCGCAGTGGTCCTGGCTCCGGCAGCGCGGTCTGCTCAAGCCGCTCGCCCGACTGCCCCTCCAGGACGCCGCCCGGCTGCGCTTCCTCCACCGCGGCACCCTGCACCGGGTGCCCCCGCTCGGCATGTTGGGGCTGCGCAGGCACCGCGACGCCCCCGTCGACCAGGACTTCCTCACCTGGGCGCGCACCCGTGCCGACGAGGCCACCGTCCGCGCCGCGGCCAACTTCGTCGGCGTCGCCACCTTCCACCACGACCCCGGCGCCCTCTCCGCCGCCTTCGTCCACGAACGGCTGCGCCGCACCACCAACCTGCCGCCGGAGGCCCACTACGTCGCCGGCGGCTGGGGCCGGCTCATCGACCGGATGGCGACCCGCGCCCGCGACCTGGGCGTCCGCATCGAGACCGGGGCCCGCGTCGACACCCTCCCGGAGAACGCCCCGGTGATCATCGCCACCCACCTCGCATCCGCCCGCACCCTCCTGGGCGACGACCGGCTCCACTGGACCGGCGCCCGCACGGTCCTGCTCGACCTCGCCCTCCGGACCCGGCGCGGCGATCCCTTCGCGCTCTCCGGGCTCGACTTCCCCGGCTGGATCGAGCGGTTCACCGGCCCGGACCCGGACCTCGCCCCGCCCGGTGAACAGCTCCTCCAGGGGCAGGTCGGCATCGCCCCGGACGAGACCCGCGCCGACGGCGAGGCCCGCGCCGAACGCCTCCTCGACGCCGGCTTCCCGCACTGGCGCGACCGCGTCACCTGGCGCCGCGCCTCCGTGGCCACCGGCCGTTCGGGCGCGCTCGACCTCCCCGGGACGTCCTGGCGCGACCGCCCGGCCATCGCCCGCGGCAACGGCGTCTACCTCGCCGGCGACCAGGTCGCGGCCCCCGGTGTACTGGCCGAGGTCTCCTTCACCAGCGCCCTGGAGGCCGTCTCCCTCGCCCTCAACACCGGCGCCGACCGCACTCCCAACGCACCACTGGGCCAAGCCCGTTGACCCGTACGAACCACACCCACCCCACCAACCGACCCCGCCACCCCCACCCACCACAGGAGCCGCCCCACCCCCAACGCCACCCTCATCGCCTTGACCTCAACTCGACTTGAGGTACCACAGTGGCGGCAGTTCAGTTGACGACCGCCACCGGCAGGGCCGGTCGCCCCCGTAGGCGACCGCCCTGCCTCCCCACAGGAGACGACCCCACCATGCGCGCAATACGGCTGCACGCCTTCGGCCCCGCGGAAAACCTCGTCCACGAGACCCTCGACGACCCCGCGCCGGGCCCGGGCGAGGTCCGGATCGCCGTGGCCGCCGCGGGCGTCCACCTCCTGGACACCGCCCTGCGCGCGGGCCAGGAGGGCGGTCCCGCGCCGCTGCCCGAACTGCCGACCGTGCCGGGCCGGGAGGTCGCCGGCACCGTCGACGCCCTCGGCGCGGGCGCCGACCCCAGTTGGCTCGGCCGGCCCGTCGTCGCCCACCTCGGCATGGTCCCCGGCGGCTACGCCGAACTGGCCGTCACCGGCGCCGACCGGCTGCACCCCATCCCCGACGGCCTGGACCCGGCCCAGGCCGTCGCCATGATCGGCACCGGCCGCACCACCATGGGCGTCCTGCTCTGCGCCGCCCTCACCGCCGACGACATCGCGATCGTCCCGGCGGCCGCCGGCGGCATCGGCTCGCTGCTCGTCCAGTACGGCCGGCACGTCGGCGCCACGGTCATCGGACTGGCCGGCGGCCCGGCCAAGGTCGCGCACGCCCGCGGGTTCGGCGCCGCCCTCGCCCTCGACTACACCGACACCAACTGGCCGGCCCTCGCCCGCAGTTTCCTCGACGGGCACGGCGCCCCCGGGGCCACCATCGTCTTCGACTCGGTCGGCGGCGCCCCGGCCCGCGCGGCCGTGGGCCTCCTCGCCCGCGGCGGCCGCCACCTGGTCTTCGGCTGGTCCTCCGGCGCCCCGCTCACGCTCCCGGACGCCGAACTCGCCGAGCGCGGACTCACCTCGGAGACCGTCCTCGGCCCCCCGATGCTGGCCCGGGTGGGCGGCCTCAACCCGCTCCGCACCCTGGAGACCGCCGCCCTCACCGAGGCCGCCGCCGGCCGCCTCGTCCCCACCGTCCACCGCTTCCCCCTCGCCGAGGCGGCGGCCGCCCACCGCGCCCTGGAATCCCGCGGCACGATGGGCAAGGTCGTCCTGGAGCCGTAACCCGCCCCACCCCTGGGCGACTTGACCCACCCCGGTGGCGGGCAACCGTGCCCCCAGGGACGGGCCCCCTCGCCCAGGGGACGGCCTCACCCTCGCCCCCTCCCCCGGAGAGCAGCCCACCCCACCAGAGCCACCCCACCCAGGACAAAGGTCCCTCCCGGGCGAAGGCCCCCGGAACGCCGAGGTCAGCGCGGAGGACTGGGCCCTACCCCACCACCGCCAACTCCCGCCCCGTCACGTTCAGTCGCCGCCCCCCGGTCTCCGTGCACACCACGATGTCCTCGATCCGCACCCCGAACCGCCCCGGCAGGTAGATCCCCGGCTCGATCGAGAAGCACATCCCCGGCACCAGCGGCAGATGCTCGCCCTCCACCAGGTACGGCGGCTCGTGCGTGGTGACCCCGATCCCGTGCCCCGTCCGGTGGATGAAGTACTCGCCGTACCCCGCAGCCTTGATCACCCGCCGCGCCACCCGGTCGATCTCCTGGCACGCGACGCCCGGCCGCACCGCCTCGAACGCCGCCTGCTGCGCCTCCCGCACGATCTCGTGCACCGTCCGCTCCTCCGCGCTCGGCTGCCCGACGTGCACGGTCCGCGTGGTGTCCGACCCGTACCCGTCCTTCAGTCCGCCGAAGTCGAGCACCACCATGTCGCCGTCCTGGATGACCCGCTCGCCTGCCTCATGGTGCGGATTGGCGCCATGGGGCCCGGACCCGACGACCGTGAAGTCCACCTGGCTGTGCCCGTGTTCGGTCAACAGCCGCGCCAGATCCGCCGCGATGTCGCACTCCCGCCGCCCGGCGAACGGCACCCCCAGGATGTCCTGGTACGTCGCGTCCGCGGCCGCCCCCGCCGCCGCCAGCCGCTCCACCTCGTACGCGTCCTTCACGGCCCGCAGCATCGGCAGCGCCTCCGTCAGCGCCGCGTAACCGCCCGCCGGCGCCGACCGCTGCAACCCGAGCAGATGCAGCGCCCACATCCCGTCCGACACCCCGTAACGCCCCTGCGGAGCAAGCCACTTGCCCAGTTCGGCATAGGGGTCCGCCCCGTCGGTCCACCCCACCACCTCCAACGCCCCGGCCCCCGCGGCACGCTCCGCGTCCGGCCGCTCCAACACGGGCACCAGCAGCCGCCCCGCCCGCCCCGGCTCGATCACCAACGCCGTCAACCGCTCGGTGACGGCCGTCGGTTGGTACCCGCACAGCCACACCAGATCCGGCCCCGGCGTAACGATCAGCCCCGCCAACCCGGCGTCCACCGCGGCCCGCCCCGCCCGCACCATCCGCCGCTCGTACCCGTCCCGCGTCAGGGACCCCGAATTCACCATGCCTCGAATCTACGCCGCACACGCCCCCTCTGCCCCTCAAAACCCTTCCCCCACGCCCCACTTCGCCCCTTCCGCCACGCACGTGGGGCGCCAACACCAGCGCCCCACCACACGCACGCCGGCCTTCAGGCCCCCGGCTTCTTGACCCACCCCTTCTGCACCAGGATGTTGCAGTGCCACCGTGCGTGGTGCGACGTTTCGTGGTTCTGCTTCTCCGCCGTCTTCACACAGTCGGCGTACCGGTACGGCGGCTTGTCCGCGGCATGGGCGCCGACCGCCCCCACCATCACCCCACCCATCGCAGCAGCCACGGCCAGAACGGCACTCACTCGACGCACAGTTACCTTCCCTTCCTCCCGCCAAGGCCCCATTGCCTCGACGCACCTCACCTCCCCCAACGACCCGCCCCACCCCGAGAAACGTCACCCCCCACCACACCGCCCGAACGCACCCCGCACCCCACGTCTCACCACCGAGCACGCAACGGGCACGCCCTCCGCCCAAAGGATCACCCACCTCCCCCTCACCCCCTCCAAACACAGAAAAAGCCCAGGTCAGGAACTAACTGACCTGGACTTCCCAGAGCCCCCTGTCGGATTCGAACCGACGACCTTCGCTTTACAAGAGCGGTGCTCTGACCAGCTGAGCTAAGGAGGCGTACCGGAAGAAGTGTACCTAGGCGCGCCCGGTGCCGGTTGCCCTCTTCGCCCATTGCCCCGCCGCCCTCCCGCAGCGCGCCCGTCCACGGCCCACCGCCCCCAATTCGTAATCAACCGCCTACTGACACCGGCCGCCGGTCCGGGTAGCGTCGCGGGCGGTTCGTCGCTGTGGACTACACCACTTCGGGTGGTGGGCCTCCGGGGCGGTGGGCCGGCACTCCTTTACTCGGATCGTCCGGCACGTTCCTGCCGGTGAAGGGACACACCATGGCTACGGTCACCTACGACCAGGCGACCCGGATCTACCCGGGTTCCGACAAGCCCGCCGTCGACAAGCTCGACATCACCATCGAGGACGGTGAGTTCCTCGTCCTCGTCGGCCCCTCCGGATGCGGCAAGTCCACCTCGTTGCGGATGCTCGCGGGGCTGGAGGACGTCAACGAGGGCGCCATCCGCATCGGGGACCGGGACGTCACCCACCTCCCGCCCAAGGACCGGGACATCGCCATGGTGTTCCAGAACTACGCGCTCTACCCGCACATGACGGTCGCCGACAACATGGGCTTCGCGCTCAAGATCGCCGGGGTGCCGAAGGCCGAGATCCGGCAGAAGGTCGAGGACGCGGCGAGGATCCTGGACCTGACGGAGTTCCTGGGGCGCAAGCCGAAGGCGCTGTCGGGCGGACAACGGCAGCGGGTCGCGATGGGGCGGGCGATCGTACGGGAGCCGCAGGTGTTCCTGATGGACGAGCCGCTGTCCAACCTGGACGCCAAGCTGCGGGTGCAGACCCGTACCCAGATCGCGGGCCTCCAGCGCCGCCTCGGGATCACCACGGTCTACGTCACCCACGACCAGGTCGAGGCGATGACCATGGGCGACCGGGTCGCGGTCCTCAAGGACGGGCTGCTCCAACAGGTCGACTCGCCGCGGAAGATGTACGACCGGCCGGCCAACCTCTTCGTCGCGGGCTTCATCGGCTCGCCGGCGATGAACCTCGTCGAGGTGCCGATCACCGACGGCGGCGTGAAGTTCGGCAACAGCGTGGTGCCGGTCAGCCGGGAGGCGCTGGCCGGCGCCGAGGGCGACGCGACGGTGACGGTCGGCATCCGGCCCGAGCACTTCGAGATCGTCGAGCAGAACGGCGCGGCCGCCGCGTCGCTGTCCAAGGAGGCCGCGGACGCCCCGGCCGGCCTGGCGGTAACGGTCAACGTCGTCGAGGAGTTGGGCGCGGACGGCTACGTCTACGGGACGGCCGAGGTCGGCGGGGCGGTCAAGGACCTCGTCGTACGGGTCAACGGCCGCCAGGTGCCGGCCAAGGGCACCCAACTGCACGTCGTCCCGCAGCCGGGCGAGACGCACGTCTTCTCCACCTCGACGGGCAAGCGGCTGACCGACTGAGGGGCCGCCCCGGTTGACGGGCCGATCGGCCTCAAACACCGGGCGGGCGGGGGCCGTTGCGTCCGCCCAGCAGGGTTTACCGCGGCGGCAGGGTGGGGTACTGCGGGTCCCCGCTCCGCCGCCGCGGCGCGTCCGGAGCGGCAACGGACCCGTGCTCACGGCTCCGTGGGGCGGCGCACGCACCCCCGGATCCGCCCCATCTCCCGCCATGCAAACGGGTTTTCGTATCAATGCGTCAACCCGACGACCGCACCGACAACCCAATCCATCCCCCGATGTGATGACCAAATGTCGCCAAATCATCACTCCTCGCTACCATCACGACCGTGAACTCCGCAGCCCGCCGTATCGGCCGAACTCTCGCCCTCGTCCTGCCCGTCGTCCTCGTGCTCTCCGGGACCCTCGCGGTCACCCGCGTCCCCTGGGCCTCGAAGACCTCCGAGTCGCAGGTACTCGCCGCTTCCTCCGGGAGGGTCTCCACCAAGGCCGGCCCCCGCGCCGCCCAGGACGTCCTCCGGGACCGTCTCCTCGTCGAACTCCAGGAGGAGGACCCCGGCGTCGCCCTGACGCACCTCCAGGAGGCCACCAACGCCCGGCCCTCGCTGGCCAAGCACTGCGCCTCCATCGCCCGTGCCCTCGGCCGCGCCGCGGTCGCCAAGTACGGTGCCGCGCACCGCGCCCAGGCGTTCTCCCGCCCGGTCTGCGACACCTCCTTCGCCTCCGGCGTGGCCGCCGCCCAGTGACCGTCGCTCGCACCGCATAAGGTGCGAACCATGACCGGAGCAGCGCATCCGTACCCCACGCAGGCCGTGGTCCTGGCCGGCGGCCAGGGCTCGCGTCTCCGCCCGTACACCGATGACCGACCCAAGCCGATGGTCGAGATTCCCGGTACCGGAACCCCGATCATCGGCCATCAGCTCAACTGGCTCGCCACGGAGGGCGTCACCGACGCCGTCGTCTCCTGTGGGCACCTCGCCGAGGTCCTCCAGGAGTGGCTGGCGCGGGCCCAACTCCCCCTGCGCGTCACGACCGTCGTCGAGACCGAGCCGCTGGGTCGCGGCGGCGGCCTGAAGTTCGCCGCCGGCTCCCTGCCCCGCCCGGACGAACCCTGGTACGCCACCAACGGCGACATCTGGACCCGCTTCGCGCTCCGCGAGATGGCCGCCTTCCACCACGAGCGCGACGCCGTGGCCACTCTGGCGCTGGCCCGCCCGCGCATCCCCTGGGGCGCCGTCGAGACCGACGCCTTCGGGCACGTCCTGGACTTCATCGAGGCGCCGCCCTCCCCGTACTTGATCAACGCGGGCGTCTACGTCTTCTCCGCGGCCTTCACCGCGCTGCTGCCCGCCCGGGGCGACCACGAGCGCACCACCTTCCCGCGCCTCGCCCGGGAACGCCGGCTGGCCGGCTATCCGCTCCCCCAGGGGGCCTACTGGCGCGCCATCGACACCGCCAAGGACCTGACCGAGGCCGCCAGGGAGCTGAACGAGCTGACGTCGCCGGGCCGTTGAGCGGGCCCGCCCGTTCCGCCCGTTCCCTCGCGTCCCAGGCGCCCGTGCCGTACACGACCCTCGCCTGAGTCCCTCCCGGCACCGGCGTACGCCCCGCCTCCCCGGGTGCCGAGCCACGCCCGCGGAGGGCCAACACCGCGGCAGAGGCAGGACGAAGCGGGGGTGAAACGGCCCCGTCGCGGGCGCGCAAGGGCCTCAGAGCCCCTCTCGACTCCCGGCCCTCCCCGTAACCTCCCCCGGCCTCCCGCGCATCCCTCAACGCCCCCACAGGCCCTCCTGGTTGCCCCTCTCCTGCTCCCCGGCCCCGCCTCCAACGCGTCGTCCCCGACCGCCCGCCACCCCGGCCGCGGGGCCGTGGGGAAAGCGGAGCGATCGGGGACGAGGTGGGGGCGGTAGACGGGCGGGTCAGCCCAGGAGGCCGCCCAGGGTGTTGCCGTGGCCGGAGTCGCCTCCGGGGGCACCGCTGTTGGAGCTGCCGGTCGTACCGGCTCCGGTGCCGCCCGAGGTGGCCGGCGCCTGCGTACGGGACGGGGCGTGGGTCGGGGCCGACTGCTGCGAGGCGCTGGTGGTCGCGCCCGGGCGGTGCGCCGAGGCACCGGTGTGGGCTCCCGCCGACGGCGTGCCGGGGGCCGAGGCCGAGGGCGCGCCGGGCTTGTGGGCCTTGTGGGAGGCGCTCGTCGAGGGCGTACCGGGGTGCGCGGGGGTGCGGTGGTCGGGGTGGGTGGCGTGGTGGCCGAGGCGGGGCAGCGGCGAGCCGGGGAGGTTGTTGATCGCGGGCTCGCCGGGCCGCGGCACGGTCGGCACCCGCGCGGTCCGCACGGCGCCGCCCAGCAGGGAGCCGATGAGCAGGGTCAGTCCGGCCACCACCGCGGTCATCACCGCGCCGCGGCGCAGCACCCGGCGGCGCAGCGCGCCGACCTCGACGCGCGGGCCCAGCCGCCGCCACGCCTCGCCGGCCAGCCGGGCGTCCATGGAGTAGACGGGGGCGCCCGCGATGATCAACGGGCTCCAGGCGGCGAGGTAGATGATGTCGGGGGCGTCGTAGGCGGGGAAGGCGCGCCAGCTCACGGTCATCAGCAGCGCCGCGGAGAGCAGCGCGCCGAACGCGGCGGCGACCCGCTGCCACAGCCCGCAGATGGTCAGCACGCCGACCACGACCTGGAGGAAGGCCACCGTCAGGCCGGCGCCGACCGGGTGCGCGACCGCGAAGTCCCGCAGCGGGACGGCCAGTTCCCAGGGGTGCAGGGAGAGCAGCCAGGTGACCATCGAGCCCCGCTGGCCGCCGTCGAAGTAGACGGGGTCGCAGAGCTTGCCCATCCCGGCGTAGACCGAGATCAGGCCGAGGAAGATCCGCAGCGGCAGCAGGACGACGCCGAGGTTCATCCGGCGGCCGGGGTAGTAGGCGTGCCGGACGGCGTCGCCGCCGCGCCGCCGGGCCCCGGACTCGTAGCCATCGCGCGCCTCGAAATGGTCCTCGAAGCGGTCCTCGCCGTGGCCGTCCCCGCCGTCGTCCCACCGGCGACCGGCGAGCCGGCCGGGCACCGCGCGGGTGCCGTGCGGCAGGGTGTCCTCACCGTCGGCGGGGCCGCGCTGGCCCACGACGGTGGGGGCGGGGGCGGGGGCGTCGCCGAGCCGGACGCGGGGCAGCACCTGGGTCGTGCCGAGGTCGTCGACGGGACGGGGGTCCGGGCGGACGCCCGCGTCGCGCACCGCGTGCAGGAGCTGGGTGGTGGCGCCGGCGGTGCCGCCCGGTCCGGTACGGCCGCTCCAGACCACGGGCGTGCGGCGTCTGGGCGGCGATCCCCGGAGGGCGGGGACGCGCGCGGTCTCGGCCAGCGCGCCGGCGACCACGGGGGCGGCGAGCTGCACGCGGAAGCTGGCGTGGTTGACGATGACCTGCGCGGGATCGCACGGCACCTTGACCGAGCTCAGGACCGGCTCGTCGTCGAAGCCCGGCGAGCGTCCCCCCGTAGGTGTGCGGGGTGTTCTGGTGTCCACGCTCATCTAACCGAGTGACCCGCGGTTAAGACACTGCCTTGACCGGCCCGATCTGTCCGAGACCCGTCAAAAGATCACGTGATACGGCGAGACGCGCGGAACGTCTGCCCGCCCTCGGGCGGGCAGACGTTCCGGGTCCGGGCCGGGCGGCGCGTGGCCCGCCCGGCCCGAAGTACGGCCCGGCACAACGGGTCAGGCGCGGCGGCGCGCCGCCTCCCACAGCACCACGCCGGCCGCGACGCCGGCGTTCAGCGACTCCGCGCCGCCCGGCATCGGGATCCGCACCCGCACGTCGCAGGTCTCGCCGACCAACCGGGACAGGCCCTTGCCCTCGCTGCCGACCACGATGACGACCGGGCCGTCCAGCAGCTCCAGGTCCTGCAGCTCGGTGTCGCCGTCCGCGGCCAGGCCGACCACCGTCAGCCCCGCCTTCTGGTACGACTCCAGAGCGCGCGTCAGGTTGGTGGCCCGGGCCACCGGCGTACGGGCCGCGGTGCCGGCCGAGGTCTTCCAGGCGCCGGCGGTCATCCCGGCCGCCCGGCGCTCCGGCACGACGACGCCGTGGCCGCCGAACGCCGAGACGGAACGGACGACGGCGCCGAGGTTGCGCGGGTCGGTGACCCCGTCCAGGGCGACGATCAGCGGGTCCTCGCCGTCGTCGAAGGCGGCGGCCGAGAGGTCCTCGGGGTGCGCGTACTCGTACGGCGGGATCTGGGCGACCAGGCCCTGGTGGTTGAGCCCGTTCGTCATCCGGTCGAGCTCGGCGCGGGGCGCCTCCAGGAGGTTCAGCCCGAGCTCGGTGGCGAGCTGGAGCGCCTCGCGGACCCGCTCGTCGTTGTCGATGAACTGCTGCACGTACAGGGTGGTCGCCGGCACGCCCTCGCGCAGCGCCTCGACGACCGGGTTGCGGCCCACGACCAGCTCCGCGGTGCCCTTGGCGCCACCGCGCCGCGGCGCCGGCCGGCGGCTCGCGGCCTGCTTGGCCTTGGCGTTGGCGACGCGGTTCTTGACGTGCCCCTTGCGCGCGGACGCGGGCGGGGTCGGGCCCTTGCCCTCCAGGGACCGGCGCCGCTTACCGCCACTGCCGACCTGAGCGCCCTTCTTGTTCGACGTGCGGCGGTTCCTGCGCTGGCTGTTGCCGGCCATGGGTCACCTGTTTCTTCACTGCTCTCGACGTCTCGCGACGTGGAGTAGGTACGTACGTATGGATTGAGTGTCGCCCGCGGCCGCCGGGAAGGGCGAATCCGGCTGGTGACCGGGGGTGCGCCGGTCCCCGGGACGGTCCCCGGGGACGGGCTCTTAGGACAGCGTCCAGCGCGGGCCGGAGGGGGTGTCCTCGATGGTGAGGCCGGACTGCTGGAGCTGGTCGCGGATGGCGTCGGCGGTGGCGTAGTCCTTGCGGGCGCGGGCGCTCTGCCGCTGCTCCAGGACGAGCCGGACGAGCGAGTCGACGACGCCGTGCAGGTCCTCGCCCCGGTCCGCGCCGCCGCCCGACCACCGCTCGTCGAGCGGGTCCAGGCCGAGCACGCCGAGCATCGCGCGCACCTCGGCGAGGCGGGCCACCGCGGCTTCCTTGTCGTCGGCGGTCAGCGCGGAGTTGCCCTGCCGGACGGTGGTGTGCACGATCGCCAACGCCTGCGGAACGCCCAGGTCGTCATCCATCGCCTCGGCGAACGCCGGCGGCACCTCGGCCGCGGGCTCGACGACGCCGGCCTTCTCCACCACGCGCTGGACGAAGCCCTCGATCCGCGCGAACGACGACTCGGCCTCGCGCAGCGCCTCCTCGCTGTACTCGATCATCGAGCGGTAGTGCGGGGTGCCGAGGTAGTAGCGCAGCACGATCGGCCGCCAGCGCTTGACCATCTCCGAGACCAGCACGGAGTTGCCCAGCGACTTGGACATCTTCTCGCCGCTCATGGTCACCCAGGCGTTGTGCGCCCAGTACCGGGCGAACTCGTCCCCGAAACCCTTGGCCTGCGCGATCTCGTTCTCGTGGTGCGGGAAGACCAGGTCGACGCCGCCACCGTGGATGTCGAAGGCGGGGCCCAGGTACTTGTGGGCCATCGCCGAGCACTCCAGGTGCCAGCCCGGCCGACCGCGGCCCCAGGGGGTCTCCCAACTGGGCTCGCCCTCCTTGGCCGCCTTCCACATGGCGAAGTCGCGCGGGTCCCGCTTGCCGGTCTCGCCCTCGCCTGCCGGCTGGCGGAGGTTGGCCAACTCCTGGTTGGAGAGCTGGAGGTACTCCGGGAAGGACCGGACGTCGAAGTAGACGTTGCCGTCGGCGGCGTAGGCGTGGCCGCGCTCGATCAGGCCGCGCATCATCTCGACCATCTCGGGGATGTGGCCGGTGGCGCGCGGCTCGTAGGTGGGACGCAGGCAGCCGAGGGCGTCGTAGGCCGCGTTGAAGGCGACCTCGTTCTCGTACCCGATCGACCACCACGGGCGGCCCTGGTCGGCCGACTTCTGGATGATCTTGTCGTCGATGTCCGTGACGTTGCGGACGAACGTCACGTCGTAGCCGCGGTGGGCGAACCACCGGCGCATGATGTCGAAGTTGAGTCCGGAGCGGATGTGCCCGATGTGCGGTGCGGCCTGCACGGTCGCGCCACAGAGGTAGATCGAGACACAGCCCGGCTTGATCGGGGTGAAGTCACGGATCTGCCGGGCGCTGGTGTCGTACAGGCGAATCGTCACGGGACAAGGGTAGTCGGAATGCGACGGTGCCCTGTGCCCTCTTGGGCACAGGGCACCAGATCCGTCAAAGCCGTCCGATTTGCCGGCTTTTCCGGACGGAGTGCTTCCGGACGACGACGCCTCAGACGCCGCCGACCACCTTCCGCGGGGAGATGCGGACCACGACCCGCTCCGCGTCGTTGACCGCGTCCGCGTTGAACTCCGCGTACGCCTTGCCCGTGTACTTCCGCGACAGCTCGTCGATCAACTGCTGCCCGCCCTCGGTGCTGAGCGTCGCCTGGCCGCGGATCTCGGCGTAGGTGTACGGCGCGTCGAAGGGCTGGACGACGACCGAGACCCGCGGGTCGCGGCGGAGGTTCTTCTCCTTGCGGCGCCCGACGGTCGTGGAGATCAGCAGGTCGTCGCCGTCCCGCTTGACCCAGACCGGGGAGAGCTGGGGGCTGCCGTCCGGCTGGATGGTCCCCACCATGACGAAGACCGGGGAGTCGAGCAGCTTCTTGAGACCGTCGGAGAGCGTGGCAGACACGAGGTTCCTTCCGTGGACCGGACCGTTGGCTTTTGAGGAACACCCGTACCCGGATTTCGGCCCAACGCCCCCTGCTGCACCGGGCATTCCGACGCAGTGGGCCCGATCGGCGCAGCCCGACCCGGCCCACCCCGCGGTCGCTCAGGCGGTGCGCACCACCAGCGCGGTGGCGATCGCCGCCAGCCCCTCGGCCCGGCCGGTCAGCCCCAGCCCGTCGGTGGTGGTGCCGGAGACCGAGACCGGCGCCCCGACGGCCGCCGACAGCGCCCGCTGCGCCTCGTCCCGGCGCTTGCCGACCTTCGGCCGGACGCCGATGACCTGCACCGCGACGTTGCCGATGGCGAAGCCCTCGGCCCGCACGATGCGCGCCGCCTCGGCCAGCAGCGTCACCCCGGAGGCGCCGGACCACTCCGGGCGGGAGGTGCCGAAGTGCGCGCCGAGGTCGCCGATGCCGGCCGCGGAGAACAGCGCGTCGCAGGCGGCGTGCGCGGCCACGTCGCCGTCGCTGTGCCCGGCCAGCCCGTAGCCGTCGCTCGCCGCGGCGTCCCAGAGGAGCCCGGCGCACCACAGCTCGCGCCCCTTCTCGAAGGCGTGCACATCGGTGCCGACCCCGACGAGCGGGATGCCGGGCACCGGCGCGGTCGCAGCGGCCTCAGACATAGCCATCGGTGGCCCTCCTCCGGGCGAGTACGGCCTCGGCCAGGACGAGGTCCAGCGGCCGGGTCACCTTGAACGCTTCCTCGTGGCCGGGGACGAGCACCACCGGCTCCCCGAGCCGCTCCACCAGCCCGGCGTCGTCGGTGGCCCCCTCGCCCGCCACGACGACCTCGTGCGCCTTGCGCAACGTGGCCAGGTCGAAGCCCTGCGGGGTCTGCACGGCGCGCAACAGCGACCGCTCCGGGGTGCCGACCACCGGTTCCGGGGCCCCCTGGGGGCGCGGCTCGACCTGCTTGACGGTGTCGGCCAGCGGCAGCGCGGGAACCACGGCCGGAGCGCCGTCGCGCACCGCCGCGATCACCGTGTCGACGGTCTCGACCGGGACGAGCGGACGGGCCGCGTCGTGCACCAGCACCACGTCGATCCCGCCGGGCAGCGCCGCGAGCCCGAGCCGGACCGACTCCTGGCGGGTGGCGCCGCCGGGGACCACGGTCAGGTCGGTGCGGTCGGCGAGCGGATGGGCGTCGAGGAGGCGGCGGACCTCATCGGGGCCGTCCGGCGGGGCGACCACGACGATGTGCGTGACGGCGCGCGAGGCGGCCATCGCGCGGACCGCGTGGACCAGCATCGGGGTGCCGCCCAGGGTGCGCAGCGCCTTGGGCGTACCGGGGCCGAGCCGGACACCGCGGCCGGCGGCGGGGATGACCGCCGCGGTGCGGGCCGGGCGGGAGGGATCTGACATCGATGGCTCCGAAAGTCCGGGCGGGCCCGGAATTAGGGCAGACAGGTTTGTTTCCTCGGGCGGGGTGGGTATGGCCTGGAGGGACCCCCTGCCCGTGAAGCTCGGGGGTGTGCCGGGCGAGACGCCCAGACCGCAACCCTTCCGTGACAGCGGTCGGGGCAGCATCCCGCACCCGGCACGCCACGGGGGGCCTCCCCGTTCACCACGGCCGGGGGCGGAGCCCGGCGGCCTTCACCGACGAAGTCGCCGCCGGCTCAGCGTCCGGCCTTTCCACACGCTCCCCACAGATATGCCGCAGCGCCCGGCAACAGACCCTCCACCTCGGGGAGGCGGTCGTCGCTCGGGCACCGCGGCATTGCACTTACGTCGTTGCTGCTGCGTCGGCACACCGCTTACGTCACCGTGCTCGCGTCGTCGCAGTCAGCGTGCGCGTCGTCAGGACGCGAGGACCTCGTCAAGCAGGGCCTCGGCCTTGTCTTCGTTGGTGTTCTCCGCGAGGGCCAGCTCGCTCACCAGGATCTGGCGGGCCTTGGCGAGCATCCGCTTCTCACCCGCGGAGAGTCCGCGCTCGCGCTCGCGCCGCCACAGGTCACGAACAACCTCGGCGACCTTGATCACGTCGCCGGAAGCGAGCTTCTCAAGATTTGCCTTGTAGCGACGGGACCAGTTCGTGGGCTCCTCCGCATACGGTGCGCGCAGCACCTCGAAGACCCGGTCCAGCCCGTCCTGACCAACCACGTCGCGTACGCCGACGAACTCCGCATTGTCCGCTGGCACACGAACAGTCAAGTCGCCCTGGGCGACCTTCAGCACCAAGTAGGTCTTGTCCACGCCTTTGATCTGGCGAGTTTCGATGGCCTCGATCAGCGCGGCCCCGTGATGGGGATAGACCACGGTGTCGCCAACCTTGAACGTCATGTGACAGGTACCCCTTCCGTGGCTATCCATGCTAACACGGGAACGGGCCGTTCTGAATGGCGTTTTCGCAGGTCAGGGCATATCTCGGGGCTTGACAACAGCAGCCGGAACGTGCTGCGAGGGGGCTCTGGGCGCAGGTATTCGCAGGTGGGAGGGGCTTCCCGGGTGCGGAGAAAGCTACCCACGGTGGACCGGAATCACAAAGATCAACAGGTGAAACATCCCGATTTACACCGATCCACCTGAGCGAGTTCCGCTACTCCGTTCGGATGCATGGTGACCGGTCGGGCGCGATTCCCGGAATTGATCAACGATCCCGCGCGGGCCACGAGTGATCAATTTCGGGCGTCATGTGCATTCCCTGTGAATACCGCTTTTCACCTGGAGGAAACACCGCGGTCACCACTCGAACAGTCGCGTGCCGAATATGCCCGGCAGTTCTCCGGAGATCGGGACGGAGAGGGGTGTGGAGATCGGTCGGGAGATCGGTCGAGAGAGGCTTCCGGAAATGGGGGCCGGGGGAGGAGCGGGTCGCCCGGGCGGGGTGCCGGTATCGGTGGGTCGGGGCAGGTGCGGGGGTGGGTGATCGCTTAGGGGGCGGGTCGGGTGCGGGACCGCGAGGACGGCTCGGTAACCTAGCGGCGCTGACCCACCCTTAGGGCGGCTTTACGTGCCCGTCGCCATGACGCGTACGCGAACCGCCCTCAGCCGTCCATCCGCGACCGGGCACGAATCGTTCGGCCGCCGTAGCTCGTCAAGGAGATGCCGCCGCCGTGAGCCGCAGCCTTCGACGCGGCGTCCTCGCCGCCACCGTCCTCTCGCTCTCGATCGCCACCCTCTCCGCGTGCGCCGCCGGGAACGACGCCCAGACGCTGGAGGTCAAGCCGGACAACGCCGAGACCAGCGTCGGCGACATCAAGGTGCAGAACGCCAACGTCGTCACCCAGCCCGATGTCCAGACCAAGGGCCCGGCCGCGATCACCGCGACGGTGTTCAACACCGGCACCAAGGACCAGCAGTTGACCGGCATCTCGGTCGACGGCACCGGCCAGTCGGCCAAGCTGTCCACCAAGATCAACGTGCCGGCCGGCGGCTCCGTCGTCATCGGTGGCAAGGGCAACCCCAGTGCCCTCCTGGAGAGCGGCCGGGAGGCCGTCCAGGACGGCAACGCCCAGCAGTTGACCTTCGACTTCAGCAACACCGGCAAGGTCAAGCTGAACGCCTTCGTCGTCCCGGCGAAGAACATCTTCGAGAGCTACGGCCCGTCCGTGACGCCGCAGCCGAGCACCTCCGCGTCCGGCAAGCCGGGCGAGGCGGGCAGCCCGAGCGGCTCGGCCACCCCGAGCACCTCCGGCAAGCCCTCGGAGTCGGGGCACGCCGGCCACTGAGGCCCGCAGCACGCGAAAGGGACGCCCTTCCCGGTCGGGAGGGGCGCCCCTTCACGTATGTCCCGCGCCGCGGCCTACGGCTCGAACTTGTAGCCCAGGCCGCGGACCGTCACCAGATAGCGCGGGGCGCCCGGGTCGGGCTCGATCTTGGCGCGCAGCCGCTTGACGTGGACGTCGAGGGTCTTGGTGTCGCCCACGTAGTCGGCGCCCCAGACGCGGTCGATCAACTGCATGCGGGTCAGCACCCGGCCGGCGTTCCGCAGCAGCATCTCCAGCAGGTCGAACTCCTTGAGCGGCAGGTCGACCTTGCCGCCGGAGACCGTGACGACGTGGCGGTCCACGTCCATCCGCACCGGGCCGGCCTCCAGGGCCTGCGGGGCGACCTCCTCCGGCTCGCCGCGGCGGCGCAGCACCGCGCGGATCCGGGCGACCAGTTCGCGGGAGGAGAAGGGCTTGGTGACGTAGTCGTCGGCCCCTATTTCGAGACCGACGACCTTGTCGATCTCACTGTCCTTGGCGGTCACCATGATGACCGGGACGTTGGAGCGGCCGCGAAGCTGGCGGCAGACCTCGGTGCCGGGCAGGCCCGGCAGCATCAGGTCCAGCAGGACGAGGTCGGCGCCGTTGCGCTCGAACTCGTCCAGACCGTCGGGCCCGGTGGCCGCCACGGCGACCTCGAAGCCCTCCTTGCGGAGCATGTACGACAGTGCGTCGCTGAACGATTCCTCGTCCTCGACGACGAGCACTCGGGTCACGGAAGGACCTCCGGGGCTGGGTGAGCTGGGAGCGGATCGTTGAAGGTCTCGTACGGGCGGTCCTCGTCGTCGAGGCCCTCCGCAGTGAGGTCCGAGGGCCGTTCGCGGTCGCGCACGGCCCCGGCTTCCGGGAGACGCAGGGTGAAGGTGGAGCCCTGTCCCTCAGCGCTCCACACCGTGACCTCCCCGCCGTGCGAGGCGGCCACGTGCTTGACGATGGCGAGGCCGAGGCCGGTCCCGCCGGTGGCGCGCGAGCGCGCCGGGTCCACGCGGTAGAACCGCTCGAAGATGCGGTCCCGGTCCTTTTCGGAGATGCCGATGCCCTGGTCGGTCACCGCGATCTCGATCAGGTCGCCACCGGGCGCGGGCACCCGGCGGCCGGCGATCCCGACGCGGGTGCGCGCCGGGGAGTAGTTGACGGCGTTCTCGACGAGATTGCCCAGGGCGGCGGCGAGTTGGCCGCGGTTGCCCCAGATGTGCAGGCCGTCGGCCTCGCTGCTGCGCTTCGCGGCGCCCTCGGAGCCGCCTATGGAGCTGGCGATGGTGATCTGTTTGGTGCCGGCCTGCTGGCGGCAGCGGTCGACCGCCTCGGCGACCAGCTCGTCGACCGGAACGGGCTCGGCGTCCTCCAACGGGTCGTCGTTCTGCACCCGGGAGAGGTCGATGAGCTCCTGGACGAGGTTGGTCAGGCGGGTGGCCTCGTTCTGCATCCGGCCGGCGAAGCGGGTGACCGCCTCCGGGTCGTCGCTGGCGTCCATCACCGCCTCGGAGAGGAGGGAGAGGGCGCCGACGGGCGTCTTGAGCTCGTGGCTGACATTGGCCACGAAGTCGCGGCGGACCGCCTCGATGCGGCGGGCCTCGGTGAGGTCCTCCACCAGGAGCAGGACCAGCCGGGAACCGAGCGGGGCGACCCGGGCGGAGACCGCCAGGGCGTCCCCGCGGCCGGTGCCGCGGCGCGGTAGGTCGAGCTCCACCTGGCGTATCTCGCCGTCCCTGCGGGTGTCGCGCGCCATCTGGAGCATCGGCTCCACGGCCAGCCGGCCGCCGCGCACCAGCCCGAGGGCGTACGCCGCGGAGCTCGCCTTGACCACCGCGTCGGCCTCGTCGAGGACGACGGCGGAGGAGCGCAGCACCGACAGGACGGTGTCGACACCGGGCGGCAGGACCGCCTCGGTATGCAAGGACGTGCGGGTGGGCTTGACCTGATCCCGCTCGCTCCAGCGGAACGCCAGCATGGCGAAGACGCCGGTGCACAGACCGGCGATCGCTGCCATCGCGGCGACCGCCGCGTCCACGTTCATGAATCCAGAGTATGTGCCGCCTCCGACACTCCCCCAGCGGTGGGAGCCGCTGCTCGGACACCCTTCGCCCAGAGTTCACCGAGACGTCGGGGCCGGTTCACCGATCGCGACGGCGGGACGCGGGCGGCGCCCTCTCGGCCGCGGCGGCGTCTCCCAGAGTTCACCTTCGGGTCGGCGGTGGTTCATCCCCGGTGGCCCCGCCCGTCGCGATCCGGCCGCACATTGAGGGTGCCGGGACCGCCGGCGGCCGGTCCGTGGGAGCGTAGGCGCACACGCCACCCCCCTTCACCACCACGCACGCCCCGGAACTCCCGGGAGCAACTCCGGAACCCCCACCCCCCTCGAAGCGAGAGAAGGTCACTGATGCGGGACGCGTACCACGAGGAGCTGGACTCGATCAGCGAGGGCCTGGTCGAGATGGCCCGGCTCGTCGGCTCCGCGATCGGGCGCGCCACCACGGCGATACTCGACGCGGACCTGAAGTTGGCCGAGCACGTCATCGCCGCCGACGAGAAGGTCGACGACCTCCAGCGCGATCTGGAGGCCCGGGCCATCGCCCTGCTGGCCCGCCAGCAGCCGGTCGCCACCGACCTGCGGATCGTCGTCACCTCCCTGCGGATGAGCGCGGACCTGGAGCGCTCCGGTGACCTGGCCCAGCACGTCGCCAAGCTGGCCCGGCTGCGCTTCCCGGAGCGGGCGGTGCCGCGCGATCTGCACGCCACCATCCTGGAGATGGGGCAGTTGGCGCAGCGGCTGATGGCCAAGGCCGGCGAGGTCATCATCACCAAGGACGTCGATCTCGCGCTCCAGTTGGAGCAGGACGACGACGCGATGGACCTGCTCCACCGCGCCCTCTTCCAGCACCTGATGGACGACCGCTGGAAGCACGGCATCGAGACGGCCGTGGACGTGACCCTGCTGGGCCGCTACTACGAGCGCTTCGCGGACCACGCGGTCTCGGTAGCCAAGCGCGTCGTCTACCTCGTGACCGGCGAGCACGCCGACGAGATCGCGCCCCCGACGGGGGTCGAGGGCGCGTAACGTGCGCCCACGCGCCGTTGACGCGCCTATGCACCCGGGCTTGCAATAAGCACCAGGTGACCCCTAGGAGGCGAAGAATGGCACTCATGGCGGACTCCCCGAACCCCGCGTCCCAGGAGGAGCAGCCGGCCGTCGACCGGCCGCTGCTCCCTGTCCTCGGCGCCTGTGGCTGCGGCTCCGGATGCGGCTGCGGCTGCCAGTCCGGGGGCCCGTGCCAGTGCGGCGGTAACTGCTGAACGGCCCGCTCCACCGACGGCACGCCAGCGGCCCCGTGACGACGGCACGGTGACCCGCGCGGCCCCGACCCGGCAAAAAGCCCCCTACCGGCGGAGAAAACCGCTGGTAGGGGGCTTGCTTGCGCGAGGCGCGGGGGCTTACTTCTTCTTGCCCTGATTCTTCACGGCCTCGATGGCGGCCTTGGCGGCCTCCGGGTCGAGGTACGTGCCGCCCGGCTTGACGGGGCGGAAGTCGGCGTCGAGCTCGTAGGCGAGCGGGATGCCGGTGGGGATGTTCAGGCCGGCGATGTCCGCGTCCGAGATCCCGTCCAGGTGCTTGACCAGGGCGCGGAGGCTGTTGCCGTGGGCGGCGACGAGGACCGTGCGGCCGGCGATGAGGTCCGGGACGATGCCGTCGTACCAGTACGGCAGCATGCGGGCGACGACGTCCTTGAGGCACTCGGTGCGCGGGCGAAGCTCCGGCGGGATCGCGGCGTAGCGCGGGTCGTCGCTCTGGGAGAACTCGCTGCCGTCCTCCAGCGGGGGCGGCGGGGTGTCGTAGGAGCGGCGCCACAGCATGAACTGCTCCTCGCCGAACTCGGCCAGGGTCTGCGCCTTGTCCTTGCCCTGGAGCGCACCGTAGTGGCGCTCGTTCAGCCGCCAGCTCCGGTGGACCGGGATCCAGTGGCGGTCGGCGGCCTCCAGGGCGAGCTGCGCGGTGCGGATGGCACGCTTCTGGAGGGAGGTGTGGACGACGTCGGGGACCAGGCCGGCGTCCTTGAGCAGCTCTCCGCCGCGGACCGCCTCCTTCTCGCCCTTCTCGTTGAGGTTGACGTCCACCCAGCCGGTGAACAGGTTCTTCGCGTTCCACTCGCTCTCGCCGTGGCGGAGCAGGATCAGCTTGTACGGTGCGGTGGCCATGCCGTCGAGCGTAATCGACGCCGTGGGGTGCGCCCGCGGGCGGCCGTCACCTGCGCGGATCGGTGCCCGGCGGGGGAGACGGGGCGGTGCGGCTTGACGCTTCCGGTCAATTGTGTGGCGGCCGGGACCGCCCGCTTTGTAGTTTGCCCGGGTCGCCCTCGCCGTCCACGGGAGGGCGCTTTCGCTGCTCGTAGCCGTTCGGTGTCCAGGGGGGTCCGTCATGTCTGCGCCCGTAAGTGGTGACAAGGTCCGGGGTCGGGGGCGACTGCGGCGGGCCGCCGTGGCGAGCGTCTCGGGGCTGCCGCGGCAGTTCTGGTGGCTGTGGACCAGCACGTTGATCAACCGGCTCGGGGCGTTCGTCGCCACCTTCCTGGCGCTCTATCTGACCGTCGAGCGCGGCTACTCGGCCTCGTACGCGGGGCTGGTCGGTGCGCTGTACGGGCTCGGCGGGGTGGTCTCGTCGGTGGTGGCGGGGGTGCTCGCCGACCGGCTCGGGCGGCGACCGACGATGCTGGTGGCACAGGTGTGCACGGCGGTTTCCGTGGCGCTGCTGGGGTTCATGACCGATCCGGTGGCCATCGCGGTGGTGGCCTGCGCGGTCGGGATGGCGTCCAACGCCTCGCGGCCCGCGGTGCAGGCGATGATGGCCGACATCGTCGCCCCGGAGGACCGCGTCCGCGCCTTCTCCCTCAACTACTGGGCGATCAACCTGGGTTTCGCGGTCTCCTCCAGCGTCGCCGGGCTGATCGCCGAACACGGCTATCTGGCCCTCTTCTTGGGCGAGGCGGCGCTGGTGCTGGCCTGCGCGCTGGTGGTGTTCTTCGCGTTGCCGGAGTCGCGCCCGGCGGTCGGCGGGGCCGCGGACGCGCCGGGGGACGCGGCCGGCGCGGCGCGGGTCTCGATGCTGACGGTGCTGCGCGACGGGCGGTTCATGACCGTCGTCGGGCTGAACCTGCTGCTGGCGCTGCTGTTCCAGCAGGCGTATGTGTCGCTGCCGGTGTCGATGGGCCTCGCGGGCTTCTCCAGCGCGGACTTCGGGCTGGTCATCGCGGTCAACGGGGTGCTGATCGTGCTGCTCCAGATCCCGGTCACCCGCTTCATCGAGCACCGCAGCCCAGCCGCGCTGCTCATCGGCTCGGCGCTGCTCGCCGGTTACGGCTTCGGGCTGACGGCGCTGGCCGGCTCGCTCGCCCTGTTCGCGCTCGCGGTCGCCGTCTGGACGCTCGGCGAGATCATCAACTCGCCCACGCAGATGGGCCTGGTGGTCCGCCTGTCACCGCGCCACGGCCGCGGCCGCTACCAGGGCATGTACTCCCTGTCCTGGTCCGTCGCGTCGCTGGCCGCGCCCCTCTTGGGCGGCACGGTCATCGACCACTACGGCGCCGGGGTGCTCTGGGCCGGCTGCGCGGTGGTCGGCACGGTGGCCGCGGTGGGGTACGGGCTGCTGCTGCGGGGGCTGCCGGAGCGGGCGGCCGCCGCCCCCGGGGCCACGGCGGGTGGCGCCACCGGCCGGCCGGGCGCGGCGAGTTCGGGCCCCGCGCGTCCGGGTGCGGGCGGTCCGGACGACGGCCGCGCCGGGACCGACCGGAGCGAGATCCCGTCGAACTCCTAGCGGGGCGGGGCGGCGTGATGCCGCGCGCCCGGTGGAGAGCGCCAGGGGGCCTCGTGGGCGCCTGCCGTCGGCGGCCCGCGTAAGCGCCTCCTTCGTGCTGGCCGTACCCCCAACACAGGTGCCCGCACGGTCGCTTGGGGCGGCCGGGGCCGGGATCGTGCTGGGTGCGGGCGGTGGGCGTCCGCCGGGCGCAGTCCGCGTCCGTGGGGGCGAGCGGGGAGAACGCGATGGGCGGCACGGCGCGGAAGCTGGCGGGGGTCGGGGCGTTGGTGGTGGTCGCGGTGACGGCCGCGGCGGGCATCGGGACCGGGGCGGAGGGCGGGCGCCAGGAGCCGCGCGGCGGGGCGCACGCCACGGCGGCCGCGCCCGCGCTCACGCTCCCCGCGCCCACCGGCCCGTATCCGGTCGGCACGGTCGCGCTGCACCTCACGGACCACCACCGGCCCGACCCCTGGGTGGCCCAACGGCCGTACCGGGAGCTGATGGTGAGCGTGCGCTACCCGGCCACCCGGGACGCCGGGCGGTTCCCGCGGGTGCCGCAGTTGACCGCGGTCGAGGCGGCCGCGTTCGACCGGCTGGGCAACTTCGCGGACCACGTCCCGGCCGGCAAGGTCGCCTGGGGCGCCACCCTCACCCACGCGCACCGGGGCGCCCCCGTGGCCCGGCCGGACGGCCGCCGGCTGCCGGTGGTCCTCTACTCCCCCGGGGCCGGCGACCCCCGCTCGTTCGGCAGCGCGCTCTGCGACGAACTCGCCTCCCGCGGCTACGCGGTGGTGACCCTCGACCACCCCTATGAGGCGCCCGCCGTGGAGTTCCCGGACGGCCGGGTGGCGCGCAGCGTCATGCGCGCGGAGCTGGCGAAGGCCCAACGGACCGGCCGGATCACCGCGTTGCTGGAGAAGGTCGCGGCGGTGCGGGTGGCCGACGCCCGGTTCGTGCTGGACCAACTGGCGCGCGGCGGGGCCGACTCGGCGCTGCCGACGGAGCTGCGCGGGGCGCTGGACCCGTCCGCGGTGGGGATGTTCGGGCAGTCCGCCGGCGGGTTCACCGCCGTGCAGACGATGCACGACGACCCGCGGATCAGGGCGGCGGTGAACATGGACGGGGTGATGGGCTACACCCAGCGCGATGACGATCCGTCACATCCGTCCAGCGTGGGGCTGGACGGGGTGGACCGGCCGCTGATGCTGATGGGGATGGCGGGGGACGACCACCACTCGATCCCCTCCTGGGGCGCGGCCTGGCGACGCAGCGCGGCCCGCGGGACCTGGCTGCGGGACCTGACGCTCCGGGGCGGCCGGCACGCCAGTTTCACCGATGCCCAGGCGCTGATCCCGCAGGTCGCGCGGCAGGTGGGGCTGTCCCGCAAGGACGTGACGGAGATGGTCGGGACGCTCGACCCGGCGCGCGCGGTCGCCGCCGAACGGGCCTATGTCACCGCGTTCTTCGACCGGTGGCTGCGCGACCGGGACGGCCGTCTGCTGGACGGCCCTTCGGCGCGCCACCCGGAGGTGCGCTTCGTGCCGTGAGCCGGCGGCGCCGTGGCTACTGCTCCGCGTCGCCGCGGGTCAGCCGCTCGAACGCGGACAGGTTGCGGGTGGACTCGCCGCGCGCCACCCGCCAGGCGTACTCCTTGCGGATCGCCGAGGCGAAGCCCATCTCCAGCAGGGTGTTGAAGCTGCCGTCGGCGTTCTCCAGGACGGTGCCGAGGATCCGGTCCAGCTCGTCGGGGGTGACGGCGGCCAGCGGGAGCTTGCCGACGAGGTAGATGTCGCCCAGCTTGTCGATCGCGTAACTCACGCCGTAGAGGCGGGTGTTGCGCTCCAGCAGCCAGCGGTGGACGGCCTCGTGGTTCTCGTCGGGGCGGCGGACGACGAAGGCGTTGACGGAGAGCGAGTGGCGGCCGACGATCAGCGAGCAGGTGGTGGACAGCTTGCGGGTGCCGGGCAGCTTGACGACGTAGTTGCCGGCGGCCGGCGACTCCCATTCCAGGGCGGCGTCCTTGAGGGTGCGCTCGACCACCGCGGCCGCGTCCGCCGCCTGCTGCTCGCCCCCGGAGGGCCGCCGTTCCTCAGCCATGCAGCGATCGTAGGTGACGGCGGCGCTCCTGCATCGCGGCGGTGTAGACGTCGGCGGTGGCCGCGGCGGCGGTGTCCCAGCCGAAGGACTGGGCGTGCCGGGCGGCGGCGCTGCCCATCCGGGCGGCCAGCGTCGGGTCGTCGACGAAGCGGCGCAGCGCGCGGGCGTAGTCGACCGGGTCGTGGCCGGCGACCAGAAAGCCGCTGACGCCGTCCCGCACGGCCACCGGCAGCCCGCCGACCGCGGCCGCCACGACCGGGGTGCCGCACGCCTGGGCCTCGATCGCCACCAGCCCGAACGACTCGCTGTACGACGGCATGACCAGCACGGACGCGGCGCGGTACCAGTCGGCGAGCTGCTCCTGGCCGACCGGCGGGCGGAACCGGACCAGATCGGCGATGCCCAGCCGGGCCGCCAGCTTCTGCAACCCCTCGGGCTTGGCCAGGCCGCTGCCGCTGGGGCCGCCGACCACCGGGACCACCAGGCGGGTGCGCAGCGTGGGGTCCTCGTCGACCAGCGCGGCGGTGGCGCGCAGCAGGATGTCGGGGGCCTTGAGCGGCTGTATCCGGCCGGCGAAGAGCGGGATCACCGCGTCCTGCGGCAGGCCGAGCCGGGCCCGGGCGGCGGCCCGGCTCGCCTCGACGTCGGCGGTGCCGTCGTCCGCCAGCGGCCGGAAGCGGTCGAGGTTGACGCCGGGGTGGACCACCGCGACCTTGCCCGGGTCGGCGTCGTAGTGCCGCACCAACTCCTCCGCCTCCTCGGCGGTGTTGGCGATCAGGCGGTCGGCGGCGCCGACGATCTGGGTCTCGCCGATGACCCGGGCGGCCGGCTCGGGGGTGTCGCCGACGGCCAGCGAGGCGTTCTTGACCTTGGCCATGGTGTGCATGGCGTGCACCAGCGGGACCCGCCAGCGCTCCGCGGCCAGCCAGCCGACGTGACCGGAGAGCCAGTAGTGGGAGTGCACCAGGTCGTAGTAGCCGGGGCGGTGGCCGGCCCACGCCTGCATCACACCGTGGGTGAAGGCGCACAGTTGGGCCGGCAGCTCCTCCTTGGCCAGCCCCTCGTACGGGCCGGCGGCGACGTGCCGCACCAGGATGCCGGGGGCCAGCTCGACGGCGGGCGGCAGGGCGCCGGTGGTGGCCCGGGTGAAGATCTCCACCTCGATGCCGGCCGCGGCCAGCTTCCGGGCCAGCTCGACGATGTAGACGTTCATCCCGCCGGCGTCGCCGGTGCCGGGCTGGTGGAGCGGTGAGGTGTGCACACTGAGCATCGCCACCCGGCGGGGACGCCGGGCCCCCTTGGGCAGCCGCAACCGCGGCGGGCCCCCGAACTGGCCGTGCGGCCGGCTGCGGAGCCTGGACACATAGTGGCTCACTGCGAGCAACCTCCTAGGCGAGGCGGGCGCTCGCCTCCGCCCCGCTGCAACAACACCGCACCGCGATCCATTTCCATCCGTCCCGCCGTCTTCGAACTTTCTTCGCACTTTGCCAAAGCGTGATCCGGGCCGCGCTGCGGGGCCCGGCGCCGGCCGCCCGGCGGGCCGGCCCGCCGCGACCCCATACCCTCGATGCATGGCCCGCCGCTCGACCGTTTCCGCCCGCCCCGCCGCCGCCCCGGCACCCGCGCCGTCCCGGCCGGTCGGAACCGCCACCCGCGGCACCACCAACCCCAACCGGCTGCGCCGCATGGACCGCTGGATCGCCGCCGAGCACGGCGCGGAACTGCGCCGCGCCGCCGACCCGGTCGCCGTCGACCTGGGCTACGGCGCCGCCCCCTGGACCGCGCTGGAGCTGCTGACCCGGCTGCGCACGGTGCGGCCGGACGCCCGCGTCGTCGGCGTCGAGATCGACCCGGCCCGGGTCGCCGCCGCGCTCCCCTACGCCCGCGCCGGCCTGGACTTCGTCCACGGCGGCTTCGAGGTGCCGCTGCCCGGCCCGCCCGGTCGCGCCCCGCTCCTCATCCGGGCCGCGAACGTGCTGCGCCAGTACGACGAGGACGAGGTCGCCGCCGTCTGGGCGCGGCTGCGCGCCCGGTTGGCGCCCGGCGGGCTGCTGGTCGAGGGCACCTGCGACGAGATCGGGCGCCGGCACGTGTGGGTCGCGCTCGGCCCCGAGGGCCCCCGCACGGTCACCTTCGCCACCCGGCTCGGCTCCCTGGACACCCCCTCCGACCTGGCCGAACGCCTCCCGAAGGCGCTGATCCACCGCAATGTGCCGGGCGAGCCGGTGCACGCCTTCCTGCGCGACTTCGACCGCGCCTGGGCGAGCGCCGCCCCGCTGGGCGCACTGGGCGCCCGTCAGCGGTGGCGCGCCGCCGTCGCCGCCCTGGCCACCGACTGGCCGCTGGCCGGGGACCCCCGCCGGCGGCGCCAGGGCGAGGTCACGGTGCGGTGGGAGGCGCTGGCCCCAAGGGGCGGCGGGGTGCAGTAGCCGCGTCCCCGTAGCGCGGCGGGGCTCCGGACCGGCTCTAGGACGCCGCCGCCGCGCCCGCCGCCGACCGCGCCAGCGCGCGCAGCCCGGCCTCGGACGCCGAGCCGGCCGGCGCGGTGTACGTGACCAGCACCTGGTCGGGGTCGGCCGCCAGCCGGAAGCTCTCGAAGGTCACGGTCAGCTCCCCGACCTCCGGGTGCCGCATCCGCTTGGTCCCGCGCAGGCACTCGGAGACGCCCTGGGCCGCCCACATCCGGCGGAACTCCGGGCTGCGGTCGAGGAGTTCGCCCACCACCTCGCAGATCCGCGGGTCGTCCGGGTGTCGCCCGCTGTCCGCCCGCAGGTTGCCGACGACCTCCTCGGCCTTCTTCTCCCAGTCCGGGTACCGCTCCCGCGCCGCCGGGTCGAGGAAGACCAGCAGCGCGGTGTTCCGCCGGGCGGGCAGAAGCGCTTCGAGGTCGAAGGAGAGCCGGGCGCCGGCGCCGTTCCAGGCCAGGATGTCCAGCCCGCGGCCGAGCAGCACGGCGGCGACCGCGGGGTCCATCGCCGCCAGCAGCTCGCGGACCTCCGGCCGCACGGTCTGCGCCGGAACCGGCGCGCAGGCGCCGGCGGTCCGGCGCCGCGGCACCGCGACGTTGCGCAGGTAGGTCACCTCGCCGTCCGACAGCCGCAGCGCCCGGGCGATGGCGTCCAGGACGGAGCCGGAGACGGCGGGCGCGCGGCCCTGCTCGATCCGGGTGTAGTAGTCCACGCTGATCCCGGCGAGCTGGGCGACCTCCTCGCGCCGCAGCCCGCGCACCCGGCGGCGGCCGAACCCGTCGGGCAGACCGACCTCGGTCGGGTCGAGCGCGGCACGGCGCGCCTTGAGGAAGGCACTGATCTCGATTTCCCCGGGCAGCATCACTCCAGTATGCGCCGGCCACGGAACGCGGGGTTCCGCGGCGTCGGTCAGCCGCCCCCGCCCGGCCCGCCCGCCGGCTCCCGCCCGGCCCCGGAACCGCTCCCGGGCAGCGCGCTCAGCAACGCGCTCACCAGGTCCTTGTCGCGGTCCTGGGTGAGCACCTCCCGGGCCACGTCCGGCGGCACCCACCAGACGCGGTCCACCTCCTTGTTGGGGATGAAGCCGCCGCCGGTGGCCTCGGCCGCCCAGTAACGGACCACCTTGGGGCGATCGCCGACCCGGTAGTGGACGGTGGGGAGTTCCGGGCCGGGCGCGCAGGTCATCCCGGTCTCCTCCAGCACCTCGCGCAGCGCGCCCCGCCGGGCGTCCTCCCGCGGCTTGAGCTTGCCCTTGGGATGGGACCAGTCGCCCCACTTCGGCCGGTGGACCAGGGCCAGTTCGATCCCGTCGCCGACCGGCGCCCGGCGCCACAGCACGCAGCCGGCCGCCAGAACAGGCCCGTTCGGCACCGTCCGTGCACCGCTCGCCCCGCCGCCCCCGCGGCCCGCCGTCCTGCCCATCGCGCCCCTCCCGTCCCGCTCAGGCACCGCGCTCGCCGGCCGGGCCCGGCAGCCACACCCGCCCGAAGGCGTAGCGGGCCGCCTCGACCTCGTGCCGCTGGTCGGCGTGGAGCACGCCCAGCGCGTACGCGGTGGCCGGCGCGATCCGCGGCGTGCGGGCCGCCGTGGCCGCCGCCGCGGCCGCCTCGGCGGCGTCCCGGTGCTGGGTGAGGACCCGGTCGGACGCGAGCAGTCGGGGGTCGACGGCGTCCGGGGCGATCACCTCCTGGGCGTAGTGGCTGATCCGGACCAGCAGCCGCGCCCGGTGCCAGGGCGCGTCCTGGCCCTGCTCGACGGCGAGCGCGCCGGCGTTGTACGGGTGGCCGGCGCGGGCCAGCGGCAGGGTGGCGACCGCCTCGGCGAGCCGCCGGTGCGCCTGTTCGGCGAGCGGCGGCAGCGCCTCCGCCGCGGCCACCTCGCCGGCCCGGCGGGCCAGCGGCGCCTCGGAGGCCAGTACCGCGACCGCGTCCGCGACGGCGTGGAAACGGGACGAGCCCAGCGCCTGGAGGGCCGCCGAGTGCGCCCGCGCGCGGGCGAGGGTGAGCTGCCGGTCGAGCAGCGCCCCGGCCCGGGCGGCGCCGGCGGAGAGCGCGCTCTCCGGCTCCGGCTCGGTGGCGGCGGCCGGGACGGTGGCGGTGGCCGCGGCGGCGGACGGTGCGGCCGGTCGGCCGTCCCGGGCGCCCCGGGCGCCGCGCCCGGACCGGGTGCCCCGGCCGCCCCGCTCCGCCGGCCGGTCGGCCCGCTCGCCGCGCCCGGTCAGCCGGGTGAGCGCCCCCATCAGCCGGTCCCGGCGCGCCCCGCACGCCTGCTCGCGGGCGAGGGTGGTGCTCAACCAGCCGAGTTCGGCCCGGAGTTGATCGGCCCAGACCTCCTCGGTCAACGGCCGGAAGGTGTGCAGCGTGGCGCTGATCCGGCGGGCGGCGCGGCGCAACTGCCAGGCCGCCTCGCCGGCGCCCGCCGCGTCCGGACCGGCCTCCCGGTGGAGCCGCAGGCTGCGCAGGAAGTCCGTGGACTGCCGGTGCAGATAGCCGGCCAGCACCTCGCCGGCCGTCCGCCCGCCGAGCCCGGGGCCGTCGTCCGGCCCGTAGGGCACCCCGTCCCCGCACCCCGCGCGCGCCGCCCCCTGCGCACCGCCGTCCGCCCCGTAGAGCGCCTCCCCGTAGACCCCGTTCCCGTACACACCGCCCCCCGGCCCGTCCACCACTGCGGCGCAGGCTCCCGGCGCCGGGCCGGGTTCGTATCCGATTCCGTTTCCGCTTCCCCCGCCGGTGCCGAGGAGGCCGTGCCGCGGCCCCCCGGCCGGCTGGTCATGTCGCTGGGCCACGCCGGCGCCTCCGGGCGTCGATGAGCATTTCCTGTACGTTCCGCAGCGGAGTGCCGTCCGCGTCCACCGCGTGCCGGGTCCAGTCGCCGTCCGGGCCCAGGTGCCAGGACGAGGTGGTGTCCGACGTCCCGGTCTCCAACAGCCGGTTCAGGGCCGCCCGGTGGGCCGGGTCGGTGACCCGCACCAGCGCCTCGATCCGTCGGTCGAGGTTGCGGTGCATCATGTCCGCGCTGCCCAGCCACACCTCGGGCTCGCCGCCGTTGCCGAAGGCGAAGACCCGGGAGTGCTCCAGGAAGCGGCCCAGCACGCTGCGGACCCGGATGTGCTCGCTCAGTCCGGGCACCCCGGGGCGCAGCGCGCAGATGCCGCGCACCCAGATGTCGACGGGCACGCCGGCCTGCGAGGCCCGGTAGAGCGCGTCGATGACCGCCTCGTCGACCATCGAGTTGACCTTGATGCGGACGTAGGCGGGACGGCCCGCCCGGTGGTGCACGGCCTCCTTGTTGATCCGCTGGATCAGCCCGTCGCGCAGCGAGGTGGGCGCCACCAGCAGCCGGCGGTAGGTCTCCCGCCGGGAGTAGCCGCTGAGCCGGTTGAAGAGGTCGGAGAGGTCGGCTCCCACCTGGGGGTCCGCGGTCAGCAGCCCCAGGTCCTCGTACAACCTGGCCGTCTTGGGGTGGTAGTTGCCGGTGCCCACGTGGGAATACCGGCGCAGCGTCTCGCCCTCCTGGCGCACCACGAGGGAGAGCTTGCAGTGCGTCTTCAGCCCCACCAGGCCGTAGACGACGTGGCAGCCGGACTCCTCCAGCTTGCGCGCCCACTTGATGTTGGCCTGCTCGTCGAAGCGCGCCTTGATCTCCACCAGGACGAGCACCTGCTTGCCGGACTCCGCGGCGTCTATCAGGGCGTCCACGATCGGCGAGTGGTCGGAGGTGCGGTACAGCGTCTGCTTGATGGCCAGCACCTTGGGGTCGGCCGCGGCCTGCTCCAGGAACGCCTGCACCGAGGTGGAGAACGAGTCGTAGGGGTGGTGCAGCAGGACGTCGCGGGCGCGCAGCGCGGCGAAGACGTCGGGGGCCGAGGCGGACTCCACCTCCGACAGGTCGCGGTGGGTGCCGGCCACGAACTTGGGGTACTTCAGCTCCGGCCGGTCCAGCGCCCCGATCCCGAACAGCCCGGTCAGGTCGAGCGGGCCGGGCAGCGGATAGACCTCGGCCTCGGAGACCTTCAGCTCCTGCACCAGCAGGTCCAGGACGGCCGGGTCGATGGTCTCCTCGACCTCCAGCCGGACGGGCGGCCCGAAGCGCCGCCGCATCAGCTCCTTCTCCAGGGCCTGGAGGAGGTTCTCGGCGTCGTCCTCCTCCACCTCCAGGTCCTCGTTGCGGGTCACCCGGAACATGTGGTGCGCCCGCACCTCCATCCCCGGGAACAGCTCCTCCAGGTGGGCGGCGATCACGTCCTCGATGGGCACGTACCGCTGCGGGGACGCCTCCAGGAAGCGGGAGAGCAGTGGCGGAACCTTCACACGTGCGAAGTGATCATGGCCGCTGACCGGATTGCGGACCACCACGGCCAGATTCAGCGACAGCCCGGAGATATAGGGGAAGGGGTGCGCCGGATCGACCGCCAGCGGGGTCAGCACCGGGAAGATCTGCTGCCGGAACAGCGTGAACAGTCGGGCCTGCTCCTGCTCGGTCAGGTCGGGCCAGCGGATCAAGTGGATGCCCTGGTCAGCGAGTTCCGGTGCGACGTCCTGCTGGAAGCAGGCGGCGTGCCGGGCCATCAGCTCGCGGGACCTGGTCCAGATCAGGTCCAGCACCTCCCGGGGCTGGAGCCCGGAGGCGGAGCGGGTGGCGACGCCGGTGGCGATCCGCCGCTTGAGGCCGGCGACCCGGACCATGAAGAACTCGTCCAGATTGCTGGCGAAAATCGCAAGGAAATTTGCGCGTTCCAGAAGCGGGGTGGCCGGGTCCTCCGCGAGCTCCAGCACCCGCTCGTTGAACGCCAGCCAGCTCCGCTCGCGGTCCAGGAACCGCCCGCTCGGCAGCTCCTCGCCGTTCGCACCCGGGACGCCGCGGTCCTCGTACGCGTCGGGGTCGGCGTCCAGGTCAGGCTCCAGCCCGGAGATGTCCCGCCGGACGGCGTTCGGCCGGTGCGCGGCGATCGAGCCGACCGAGGGCTGCAGGGGTCCCAGCGCCCTCGGCGCCTCCTGGGGCGGCGTCTCGGGCTGGGCCGGGGCCTGAGCGCTGCGCTGCTGGTTCATGTCCTTATTCTTCCGCGCTCGGGGGCTTCCAGGCGCGTCAGGAGGCGGCGGCACGACTTCGAGCCGCGGGTTCGGGACGTTCGGCACAGCGGGCTGCATTCAGTGATGCTTGCAAGCGATATTGAATCGCCGGTGAAGCGGACATGGCGGCCAGGCAAGCGGGACGCTACCCCCGGGTGTTTTCCGTCCGCCCCGACGCCCGACGATCTTCACGGCCGCCAATCCTGGCGGGCCCCGGACGCCGGGCCGGCCCGCCGCCGCCTCCCGGAAAGTCCGCTGCGCCGGCCGCCCGCGCTCCCTACGCTGACCGCGTGCCCAGACCTTCCACGCCACCCACACCCCCGCTGCCCCCGCTCCCGTACACCCCCGCGTACCCACTACGGACCGCGCGCCTGGACCTCCGCCCCGTCCGCCACGACGACTTCGCCGCCGTCCACGCCTATCAGCGCCGCCCCGAGGTCTGTCGTTACCTCTACTGGGGCCCGCACGACGAGGCCGCCTCCCGCGCCTCGATCGCCGACAAGGCGACCCGCACGACGCTGCGGCAGTCCGGCGACTTCCTCCAACTCGCCGTCGTCCTACGGGACTCCGGGGACCTGGTCGGCGACGTCACCTTCGTCTACACCCACCGCGCGCAGCGCCAGGGCGGCATCGGCTACGTCTTCAACCCCGAGTACGCCGGCCGCGGTTACGCCACCGAGGCCGCCGGCGCCCTGCTCGAACTGGGCTTCGCCGAGCTCCAACTCCACCGCATCCAGGCCGAGTTGGACGGTCGCAACACCGCCTCCGCCAAGCTGCTGGAGCGCCTGGGCATGCGCCGCGAGGGCGAGCTCAGGGAGAACGAGTTCCTCGACGGCGAGTGGAGCGACGAGGTGATCTACGCGATCCTGGCGCGCGAATGGCGCGCCCAACAGGAGCGGCCCGCACGGCCGTGACACATGCGACGGGGCGGGCCCCACGGCCCGCCCCACCCCGCCACGACGCACCCCAGGGACGCTCAGGTCTCCGACCGGTACATCAGGTCCGTCTCGTGCGTGGTGAACCCCAACCGCTCGTAGACCGTCACCGCGGGCACGTTGTCCGCGTCCACGTAGAGCATCGCGGTCGCCAATCCCTGCGCCGCCAGGTGGCGCAGCCCGATCGTGGTCAGCGCCCTGCCCAGGCCGCCGCCCTGCGCGCCCGGCCGCACCCCGAGGACGTACACCTCGCCCAGGCCCTCCTCGGCGTGCACCTTCGTCCAGTGGAAGCCGACCAGGTGGCCGTCCTTCTCGGCGAGGAAGAAGCCCTTGGGGTCGAACCACGCCTCGGCCTTGCGGTCGTCCAGATCCCGCTGGGTCAGCGCGCCCTGCTCGGGGTGGTGCGCGAAGGCCGCCGCGTTGATCTCCAGCCAGGCCGCGTCGTCGACGTCCGGCTGGAAGGTCCGCACCGTCACGCCCTCCGGCAGCGCCGGCTCGGCCAACTCCCAGTCCGCCAGCGACCGCCGCATCTGCCGCAGCTCCCGGAACATCGTCAGCCCCAGCGTCTGCGCCAGGTGGCGGGCGGCCGGGTGCCCGCCGTGCGCCCACACCCGCAGCCGGCGCCCGGACTGGGCCAGCAGCTCGCCGCCCAGCGCCCGGCCGTGGCCGCGGCCGCGGTACCCGGGGTGGACGACGAGCTCGGCGGCCGGCGCCTCCACCGGATCGGTGTCCTCCAACTGCCCGTAGCCGACGAGCTGCTCGCCGTCCTCCCCGGGCGCGTACACCAACAGGTGCCGCACTCCCTCGCGGCGGCCGCCCCGCAACTGGAGCCGGCCCTGTTCGGACACGGCCGGCTGCCCGTCCGCCCGCGCGGCCCGTTCGATCAGCTCAAGGACGGCCCGGGCCCCGTCCGGTGCGAGCTCGTCGACCACCTCGACCCGGCGGCCGCTGTGCCCCATCTCCTGTGCAGCGTCAGTCATGTGTGAAGCGTACGACGCCGTCCCCGCGTCGGGCGGGCACCGCGGACGCCGCCCCGGCCGGCCCCGCCACCGTCCGGCCACCGGGACGTCACCTCCGTCCCCTATCTCTCTACGCGCGTCGACAATATGCTGCCCACCGCTCAGTACCAGCCACGGAGGGGAACCATGCCCACGACACCTCAACGGCCGCGCCTGCGCCGCAGATTGGCGGCCGGCGCCGCCGTGCTCGCCACCGTCGCCGGCGTCGCCCTGACCGCCACCGCCCCGCCCGCCGGGGCCGACAGCGGCCGCCCGCACCGCCCGGCCCGCACGGTCGACGTCCAGTTGCTCTCCTTCAACGACTTCCACGGCAATCTCGAACCGCCGCAGGGTTCCTCCGGCACCGTCGAGCAGCGCCAGGCCGACGGGTCCAAGAAGACCGTCCCGGCCGGCGGCGTCGAGTACCTCGCGCAGTCCCTGCGCACCGCCCGCCAGGGCCACCCGTACTCCGTCACCGCCGCGGCCGGCGACGTCATCGGCGCCAGCCCGCTGCTCTCCGGCCTCTTCCACGACGAGCCGACCATCGAGGCGATGAACCGGCTGGGGCTGGACGTCACCTCCGTCGGCAACCACGAGTTCGACGAGGGCCGGGCCGAGCTGACCCGCATGCAGCGCGGCGGCTGCCACCCCAAGGACGGCTGCTACGAGAAGGGCAAGACCTTCAAGGGCGCCGCCTTCCCCTACCTGGCCGCCAACGTCACCGACGACAAGACGGGCAAGCCGATCCTCAAGCCGTACACGGTGTGGCAGCACAACGGCGTCAAGATCGGCTTCATCGGCGTGACCCTGAAGGGCACCCCGGACATCGTCAACGCCGACGGCGTCAAGGGCCTGACCTTCCACGACGAGGTCGCCACCATCGACAAGTACGCCAAGGTCCTGGACCGCCAGGGCGTCAAGGCGATCGTCGCGCTCATCCACGAGGGCGGCATGCCGGCCTCCACCTCGTACAACTACGACTGCGACAGCCCCGGTCCGGGCGCGGGGATCTCCGGCCCGATCGTGAACATCGCCAAGCGCATCAGCCCGAAGGTGGACGCGCTGGTCACCGGCCACACCCACCAGTCCTACACCTGCACCATCCCGGACCCGGCCGGCCACCCCCGCACGGTCACCTCGGCCGCCTCCTACGGCCGCCTCTACACCGACACCACGCTCACCTACGACCGCCGCACCCACGACATCGTCCGCACCGCGGTGCACGGCCCGCACGCGGTCAACCACGTCGTCGACCGCACCCAGCCCAAGGCGCCGGACCTGACGTCCCTGATCGCCCGTTGGGACAAGCTGGCCGCCCCGATCGCCAACAAGCCGGTCGGCTACGTCTCCGCCGACATCAACGGCCGCGGCGCCGGCACCCCCGAGGAGCCCCTCGGCGACCTGATCGCCGACGCCCAACAGGAGGCCACCGCGGCCCCCGACAAGGGCGGCGCCCAACTGGCGCTGATGAACCCCGGCGGCATCCGCTCCGACCTCGCCTACAAGGCGTCGGGCAAAGAGGGCGACGGCGTCGTCACCTACGCCGAGGCGTTCACCGTCCAGCCGTTCACCAACATGACGCACGTCGTCGACCTGACCGGAGCCCAACTCCTGGCCGCCCTCCGGCAACAGGTCAGCGGCCCCAACGAGGCGTCCCCCAAGATCCTCCAGGTCTCCAGGGGCCTCACCTACACCCTGGACATGACCAAGACCGGCGCCGCCCGCGTCGTCACCGACACCGTCAAGCTCAACGGCGCGCCGGTGGACCCCGCCACGACCTACCGCGTCGCCATGAACGAGTTCCTGGCCGGCGGCGGCGACGGCTTCCCCGCCCTGAAGGCGGGCAAGAACAAGCACGTCGGCCCGTCCGACCTCGACGCCCTCACGGCGTATCTGACGGCCCACTCGACGCCGTCCGCCCCACTGACCCCGCCGAAGGCGGATCGGATCACGGTGGTGAAGTAGCCAGCTCCGACGGGCCGTTCGGCTTCGGCCGGCCTCTGCCTACGGCCCCGGCCGCCCGCCTCTCCACGGCGGACGACCAGGGCCGCTACGTTTCGCGCCGCATCAGAACAGGTGGAAGGCGAAGCCGAAACAGGGGACGGCGATAGCCAAGCCGACGAGAAGAATCACCGGCCCGATCACGTATTCGCCCCATTTTCTCCGCCCCTTCATGCGCCAGATGGCGGCGGTCACACCGACGCCGGCTATCACGAGCGGTAGCCCGAAAACTGCCCCGGGGAGCGCCAGGAAGCTGAGCCAGTCGGCGGGTTCGTTCGGATCGACGTGCGCGACACCCGCCAGGATCACGGTGCTGGCCTCTTGGTACACGAATTAACTCGCGCCTTTCTCGGCCTCGTCGGTTTCCTTGAAGAGGTTCTGAACGTCGGTCTCGATGCCCGCTCCGCCTTCGTAGATCCCTGTGTTGAGGCCGGTGCGGAAGGCGTTCCTGTACGCCCCGTCGATGAGCTTGCCCTCTTCACCGCCACCCTCGCCGCCGAGGCTGTGCCCCTCCTTCCTCCCGAGAAGATGGTCGCCCATGCGGTTTCCGAGGGCCCCGGTGACAGCATTCGTCCCCGCGTCCCATGCGGTGTCGGCGGCGCCCTTGCTGTCGTCCTTCCGGTCAGCGGTGAGGCCCCCCGCAATGTTGCCGAGCGCACCATTGACAGCGCTGCCCGCCTGGCCCTCGCCCTTGAGTACCCTGCCGACCGCACCCGTCAGTTTGGCGCCCTCCGCCAGCTCCGCCCCGCCCACGGTGAACGCGGCCGTACCCAGGGCTTCCTTGTTGGCGGTGGTGAAATCCTGACCCACCGTCACCGGCTGGCCGTTGAGCGCCTGGTTGATCATCAGGCTGCCCGAGTCAGCGACGAAGTTCGTGGCGTAGCTCTCCGCGAACTTGCCGCCGATCCGAGCCACCGCGACGAGTATCTTCTCTATCGTCGCCGCAGCCTCCGCGTTCATCCCAACGAACGTCTCCAGCAGCGCCGCCACCTTCTCCGCCGCCGACGTGAACAGCTTGACCAGGTCCACGATCTTGGCGACCTTCGCGGCCACGGCCGCGTTGGCGACGAGGTCCGAGAGGAATCCGGTGAAGGCGGACAGCGCGGCGCCGAGCACCTCCATCTCGGCGATCTCGACGCAGATGTCGATGATCTCCTTGTTTATCTTGTCGATCTCGCCGGCGAACTCCCGTAGCCCGTCCGCGACATGGTGGAAGTTGTTCGCGACGTCGGTGATGGTCTTCTTCTGGTCCTGCCAGTGCTTCTCGAAGGCGTCGCGGGCCGCGCCGTGCCAACCCTGTTTGTCGACGCCGTCGATGGAGCGGTCGAGGGCCCCCACGACCTTGGCCAGCTCGTTCCCCATGGCGTCCCAGCCGCGGGCGATCTCGCGCAGCGTGTCGCCGTTGCCGCCCGGGAGTTCCACACCGAATGCCTGGAGGATCTCCAGCACCTTGCCGTCGACCCAGCCGTTGATGTCCACCGTCACACCGCCTGGTAACGGGGCACGGCCTGGAGGTGGCCGACGGCCATCCGGTCCGCTTCCGCGTACTGGGACGCGTTGATCCGCAACCGGTCGGCGTCGCTGGTGAGCACCTGGGGTAACTGGCTCAACGCCCTGACCGTGCCGATCAGTAACTTCTGGTACTTCTCCAACGCGCCGTCACAGGCACCGAGGATCCCGAACGCCTCCCCGACCTCCCTCGACGCTGCCGTGAAGGAACGGATCGGGCCATCCAGATCCTCCGCCCGCATGTCGAACTTGCCCGCCAGATCCGTCAGCGCCGTCGGCTCGACGCCGAACTGCCCGCTCATCCCGCTCCCCCTGTTCGGTCACGTAACAAGCCTCCAGGGGTACGTCGGGGAGCGGCCTCCGGGAAAGCGCCTTTAACGGGTCCCGGATACGGGATTGTCCTGCGCTTTACGTTCGTGACCCTGGCCATACCCGGGCGTGATCAAATCTGAACCCGGGCCCACACCTTCCGCGTGGCCGCGTGGGGCATGACCACACGGAGGGCGTCGGCCTGCAGTCGGTTGCGAACGGCCCTTACGGGCGGCCGACTTCACCCTTGACGACGCCGTCGAGGAACGCGCGCCATCCTTCGCGGGTGGTGGTCACGACAGGGCCGGACTGTTGCTTGCTGTCGCGGGTGGCGACGGTGTCGTCGAGGACTGCTACCTCTACGCACTCACCATTCCCATGGCTGTAGCTCGACTTGACCCATTCCACGTGATGCAGATCAACCTTGTTCATAGCTCCGTGCCACCTCAGCAATCAGACGTCGTGATTCCGAGTCATGGAGCGACCTCTCCCAGATGTCCCGGAACGCCACCTCGTACTCTTCCAGTTCCTTTGGCTTATCCAGAAACAAACCGCCGGTGTACCCGTCCGTGTAGACCGTCGAAGGTTCGGATTCCGTACCGTCGCCATTCAAGGGGAAACGCAGAATACTGAATGGCCCGGCAGCAACACCCAGGTGCATCCCGGCAGCAAAGGGAACCACCCGAACCGCAATGTTCGGTCGCTCGGAAACGAAAATGATGTGCGCAAGCTGACGTGCCATCAACTTCTCGGTGCCGATTGGGCGCCTAAGCACCGCCTCGTTCAGCACTACCCGCAGCATGGCCGGGTCCGTCGGGCGCGTGAGCAATACCTGACGTTCCATGCGCAGGGCCACTCGCCCCTCAAGGTTCTCCTCACTGATCCCCCAGAGATGGGTGCGGATGATCTCCCGTGCGTAGTCCTCAGTCTGGAGCAGCCCCGGAACGAGCTCACTTTGATACGCGTCTATGCTTGCCGCCGCCTCTTCAAGACCGACGTAGACGCTGAACCCCTCGGGGATCACCTCACCGTACGCATGCCACCACCCCCGCGCCTTCGTCTCTTTCGCAAGCCCCATGAGCGCCTCGGTGAGATCCTCAGGCGCACCGTAGATTGCGCACATCGTCTGAACGTCGTGGCTGCGTAACGACACTTGGCCCGTCTCGATGCGCCACATCTTGGCCTCAGACCACTCCAGATTGCGAGCCGCGGCGCGCACCGTGAGCCGAGCACGTCCCCGCAAATCTCTTAGGTGTCGCCCAAGTTGACGCCTCGGCACCGTCGATCCCGTAGGCCCATCAGTCATGAGCCCACCTCCTGCTTCCAGTTCGAAGGACTCGCGACACCTGAAATCGAAGCACCCAAGTACCCCGTCCGCAACGGCGGTCTGTAGTTCGAGCAATCAGTCCCGAATCTTCGAAGAGAAGTCTTGCTGATCCCATTCGCCGCTCGACAGGCTGATCCTGCGATCGCCGGCCCCTCGCAGGGTGCGGCCTGCACCAGCGAGTCAACTTCCCCTTCGCCAAAGGACAGAGCCATGCCGAATCCGCGCCCCTTCGCCCCGCCCCCCTGGCCCGCCCCGCCCCAACCGCACCCCGGCTGCGCGTACTGCGCCGAGATCGGCGGGCAGCGCGCGACTGCCCGTCAGGAGTACGACCGCAGCGCGGAGAGCGACTGCAACGTCAGGCTGCGGCGGCATCTGAAGGAGGTGCATGCGTGAGTGAGGCGAAGGGCATCCCGGATGTCCGCGTGCCGGATGCGCCCCGGATGACGCTGCGCGTCTATGAGGTGGACAGCCGTGGGCTCGTGACGCGCGAGCGGGGCGAAGTGCGGGTCATGCCCGAGGAGATGCTCGATCCGCACGTCCTCGGGCTGGCGTTCCCACCGTGCCGGTGCCGGCGTTGTCTGCGCCCGGTGACGTCATGGCCATGAGGGAACGGACCGCCCAGGGAGGAATCCCCGAACGGCCCGGCTGGCTCGGATGGCTCGGACGTCGCCGCCGTCCTCAGGCGAAGTCCCCGGCGTGTTCGCCCGCCCACTGGGCGAAGGTGCGGGCCGGGTGGCCGGTGACGCGGGCGACGTCGTCGGTGACCGGGAAGGCCGGGGCGTCGACCGACTGGCCGAAGAGGTGGACGAGTTGGCGGGCCGCCTCGACGGGGAAGTGCGGGCCGGCCATCGCCTCGGCGGCCTCGTCCTCCGAGATCTGCTCGATGCGCGCCGGCCGGCCGGTGGCCCCGGCGATCGCGGCGACCTGCTGGGTGTTGGTGAGCACCTCGGGCCCGGTGAGCCGGTGGATCTGGTGGGCGTGGGCGCCGGTGCGGTCCAGGAGGGCGACGGCGGCGGCGTCCGCGAGGTCGGCCTCGTGGACGGGGGCGCTCCGGGCGCCCGGGTGCGCGTCGCGGACCACGCCGGTCGCGCGGATCGCCGGGGCCCAACGGAGGGCGTTGGTGGCGTAGTTGCCGCCGCGCAGGAAGGTCCACTCCAGACCGGACGCGCGGACCGCGCGCTCGGCCTCGGCGTGCGAGCGGGAGATGAAGTTGGCGTCGTCGGCGGGCGAATCGGTGATCGAGAGCGAGGAGTTGAGGACGATGCGGCGGACGCCGGCCCGCTGGGCGGCGTCGATCAGGCGCTGCGCCGACGCCCCGCCGGCCGCCAGGTTGAGGAAGAGCGCCTCGGCGTCGGCGAGCAGCGGGGCGAGGTCGGGGTCCCCGGCGAGGTCGGCGCGGACCACCTCGGCCCGGGCGGGGAGTTCGGCGCGGGCGGGGTCCCGGGTGAGGGCGCGGACCGGCATCCCCTCCTCCAGTAGGCGGCCGACAAGGCGGCGGCCGATGTTGCCGGTTGCTCCGGTGACCACGATCATGGATTCCTCCGGGGAGACGCGGGCGGCGGTGACGCGGGACGACGTTAGTTCAGTCCGCCGCCCGGGCACGGGAACGTCACGCGGCAAGATTTCGCCAAGGACGGCGGGACGATTTTCGCGTATCTCACATTCCGCCGGCGGGACTTGCACTTCCGGGCCCCGCTCGTGGTGGGATGTGCTGATGCGAACCCCCATACGCATATCTTCACCCTCGCACTCGGCCTCGTCCCCGGCCGGTACCCCCGCCGCAGCCTCCACCCCCGCCCCGGAGGCCGGCGACCAGCCCCACATATCCGGGCCGTCGGGCGGCCCTCAAGGCGACACCAGAGAGCTCCCGCCGGTCAACCCCTACGCGGACCTGGCCGCACTCGCCGACCCGGATCCGTCCCGGGCGCCCGGCCGGGGCGGCGACCCTGAGCACGGCGCACCGCACGCCCCGCCTCCCCCGTACCGCGGCTACCTCAACGAGCGTGACGACAGCGACGATCCGCTCGGGCTCGGCCTGCGCTCGGACGACGAGGACGAGGACGCCTGGTCGCCGCCGAACCACCGGAAGCTGAAGCGGGGCATCGGTCGCTTCGCGGCCGTTCCGCGCACCATCAAGGCGCTGGTCGCGCTCGCGGCCTGCACGGGGGTGCTCGCCCTCGGCGACCGGTTCGCCGTGCTCTACGCGCAGAACAAGGCCGAGGACCAGGTGAAGTCGGCCCTGCATCTGCACGCCCGGCCCGAGGTGGACATCCACGGATTCCCGTTCCTCACCCAGGTCTTCGACAAGCGGCTCGACCAGGTCGACGTGGTGATCCCGGACGTCGCCGCCGACCGGGTCTCGCTGGCGAAGGTGTCGGCGACGGCCCGGAACATCCAACTGGACGGCGATCTGCCGACCGCCATCAAGGGCGCCATCATCGGCGAGATGCACGGCAGCGTGCTGCTCACCTTCGACGACATGAACCGCGAACTGGGCGCCTCCCAGGTGAAGTTCAGCGCGCTCGGCCCCAACGGGGTGCGCGCGGTCGGCGAACTTCCCGTCGCCGGGCACACCTTGCGGGTCCGGGCCGAGGCCCGCATCCACCGCATCGGCGACCGGGGCATCTCCACCGAGATCGGCCAGATGCGCCTGGACATCGGCGACATGGCCGTCTACCGCCCGGGCACCGGCGAGGGCGAGGGCCTCCGCCTGACCCAGAAGGGCGCCGCCGAACTCACCCGGCAGGTCGCCAGGGTCAAGGCGATGCTCAGCATCCCGGCCATCGCCAAGCGGATCGGCATCCCCCAGGAGTACCTCGACGACGCCCTGCGCAGCGACGACAAGCTGCACGAGCTGATCGGCTCGCCGCGCTTCGTCCACCAGCTCATGACGGTCAACCTCGTCGATGTCGTGATGGACCACCCCTGGCTGCTCCAGAAGGTCGGCATCGACGCGAAGATGCTGGGCGCCCTCACCGACCTCACCAAGCCCCAGCTCGCCGACCGCCTCGCCCTCTCCTTCCAACTCCCCAAGACCCCGGGCAACATCCGCCTCGCCAACGTCTCCGTGGAGCCCGACGGCATCCACGCCGACCTCACCGGCACGGAGCTGCCGTTCGGCGACGCGGCGAAGAACGACGGCAAGGGCAAGGGCGGGGGGAAGTAGGCGCGGGCCGCCCCGGGGGTTCCGGGACGGCCGCTTCCTACGCGCTCGTATCCGACGCGCCCGCCGGCCCGCCAGGCGCCTCCGGCGCGCCCGACCGCCCCGGTGTGTCGGGGGGCGGGGTGGCGGCGCCCGGCAGGGTGAGGAGGGCTTCGGTGCCGCCACCGGGGGCGTTGCGGAGGCGGACGCCGCCGCCGGCCTGCTCCGCGGTGCGGGCCACGATGGACAGCCCGAGTCCGCTGCCGGGCAGGCTGCGCGCGGCGGGGGAGCGCCAGAAGCGCTCGAAGACGTGCGGGAGGTCGTCGGGCGGGATGCCGGGGCCGTGGTCCCGGACGGTCAGCGCGCCGTCCGCGAGGCGGACCTCGACCGTGCCGCCGGACGGGCTGAACTTCACGGCGTTGTCGAGGAGGTTGACCACCGCCCGCTCCAGCGCGGCCGGCTCGGCGCGGACGTACCACGGGGCGAGAGCGGCGGTGAGGGTGAGGGACGGGCCGCGCAGCCGGGCCCGCTCCAGGGCGGAGCCGACGATGTCGTGCAGGGCGACCACGCGGATCGCGGACGCGCCGGTGCCCAGGCTCGTTTCCGCGGGCCGGGAGAGGACCTGGAGGTCGCCGATGAGCGCCGCCAACTCGCCCATCTGGGCCTTCACCGAGGCCAGCAGGGCCTCCTTGTCGGCGGCCGGGATCTTGCGGCCGGAGCGCTCGCTGCGCTCCAGCAGGTCGATGTTGGTCCGCAGGGACGTCAGGGGCGTCCGGAGCTCGTGGCCGGCGTCCGCGATGAGCTGCTGCTGGAGGTCGCGGGAGGCGGCCAGCGCGGCGGTCATGGCGTTGAACGACCGGGAGAGGCGGGCGATTTCGTCCTCGCCGTCGGTGGGGATGCGGATGGTGAGGTCCTGGGTGCGGGCGACGTGCTCGACGGCGGCGGTGAGCCGGTCGACGGGCTTGAGGGCCGCCCGGGCCACCCACAGGCCGGCGGTCGCCGCGCCCAGCACCCCCACCCCGGCGACGACCAGCAGCACCAGCGCGAGGTGGTTGAGCGGATCGGTGACCTGGTCCATCGGCGCGGCCACCGAGATCGCCAGGCGGTTCCCCTGCGCGTCGGTGATCGGGCCGCGGTACGGGGAGGTCGAGACCCGCATCGCGACGCCCTTCTCGTCCTTGGTGGTGTGCACGGCGCCGGCCAGCCGCCCGTCGGCGACCGCCTGGTCCGCGTGCTGCGCGGGGATGGCGAACTTGCCGGGCGAGGTGCAGACGTAGCCGGACGGGGAGACCAACTGGATGGTGTACGGCGTCGGTTGGAAGCGGACGTTCAACGGGGAGCCGGCGCAGCGGGCGCTGATCGCCTGGACGTAGTCGGTGTTGACCTCGACGGTGCTCAGGCTGGTGTCGAGCTGCTCGGTGAGCCGGTCGCGGGTGATCAGCCAGCAGGCGGCGGCCGACAGCGCCACCGCGAAGGCGACCGCGACCGCGGTGAGCAGCGCCAGCCGCGAGCGCAGCGGGAGCTGGTGGAACCGCGTCAGGCCGAAGCCCCCGCCCGCCGGCCGCGCCCCGTCCGCGCCACCGCCGCCGTCGTGCGCAGCCTCGCCGCGGGACGCCTCGGCGTGCGGCGCTTCGGCATCGGAGGCGTCCCCCGCGCCGTGCGCCGCGTGCGCGTCGTCGGTGCCGTTCATTCCGCTCCGCCCTCCAGCCGCAGCACATAGCCCACCCCGCGCACGGTGTGGACCAGCCGCGGCTCGCCGCCGGCCTCCGTCTTGCGGCGGAGGTACATCACGTACACGTCCAGGGAGTTGGAGGTCGGCTCGAAGTCGAAGCCCCAGACGGCCTTGAGGATCTGCTCGCGGGTGAGGACCTGCCGGGGGTGGGCCAGGAACATCTCCAGGAGCGTGAACTCCGTGCGGGTCAGCTCCACGGGCCGGTGGCCGCGGACGACCTCGCGGGTGGCCAGATTCATCCGCAGATCGGCGAAGCCGAGGATCTCGCCCTCGTCGGGCTGGGCGGTGCCGGCCGCCGCCGCGTACGAGCTGCGGCGCAGCAGGGCGCGGATGCGGGCCAGCAGCTCGTCCAGCTCGAAGGGCTTGACGAGGTAGTCGTCGGCGCCGGCGTCCAGGCCGGTGACCCGGTCGCCGACGGTGTCCCGGGCGGTCAGCATCAGGATCGGCACCGTCACCCCGCTCGCCCGCAGCCGGCGGGCGGCGGTCAGCCCGTCCATCCGCGGCATCAGCACGTCCAGCACGATCAACTCGGGATCGTAGGCGGCGACCTTCTCCACCGCGTCCAGACCGTCGACGGCCTGCTCGGTGCCGTACCCCTCGAAGGCCAGCGAGCGTTGCAGTGCCTCGCGGACCGCGGGCTCGTCGTCGACGATGAGGATGCGGGCGGGGTGATCTCCGTGCTCGGCGGGGCTCATGTGCGTGGCTACCTCGGTGTGCGTGTGCGGACGACCGGCGGGATCTTTCTGGCTTCAGCCTGACACGGATGCCGCACCGGCGGACGCCCTGTGGACAACCGCCTGTGGACAACCCCCGACCCCTGGCCCCCGACCGCCGCCCGTCCCGCCCGGGCCCGGCTCAGACCCCGCTGCTCCCGCTGCCGCCGCCGCGCAGCGCGTCGAGGTCGGCCTTGACGGTGTTGATCGGGATCGCGAAGCCGAGGCCGACGCTGCCCGCCTGACTGCTGTCCGACGAACTCGGCGAGTACATGGCCGAGTTGATGCCGATGATCTGCCCCTGCATGTTGATCAGGGCGCCGCCGGAGTTGCCCGGGTTGAGCGCGGCGTCGGTCTGCAGGGCCTTGTAGCTGGTCTTGGACGAGCCGGTGTCGCCGTTGTACTGGTTGCCACCGAACTCGAACGGCCAGCCACCGCCGCCGAAGCCGCGGCCCCCGCCCTGCCCCTGCCCCTGGCCCTGGCCCTGGTTCTGGTTCTGCCCGCCCTCCTTGGGGACGGTCACCTCCCGGTTGAGCGCGGAGATGATGCCGCTGGTCACCGAGCCGGTGAGGCCCTCCGGCGAGCCGATCGCGACGACCGGGTCGCCGACCACCAGCTTGCTGGAGTCGCCGAGCACCGCGTGCGTGAGCCCCTTGCCGCCGACGACCTTGATCAGCGCGAGGTCCTTGTCGGGGTCGGTGCCGACCACCGTCGCGGTCTTCTTGCTGCCGTCGCTGAAGGTCACGCTGACACTGTGCGCGCCGGCCACCACGTGGTTGTTGGTGACGATCTCGCCGTTGCTGGTGATCACCACGCCGGAGCCGGTGGACTGGCCGTCCGCGGTCCGCGCCTGGATCTCCACGATGGCCGGGCTGACCGCCTTGGCCACCCCGGCGACACCGCTACCGCCGGTGTTCTGCCCGGCGTTGACGAGCGGGGTGGAGATACCGCCCGACGTGGCGCCCTGCTGCGTGGCGCCGGCGATCAGCGCCGCGCTGCCGCCGCCTATCAGACCGGAGGCCAGCGCCACCGCCGCGATCAGCGCGACCGGCCGGCGGGCCCGGCGCCGCGGCTCCGGCGCGCCCGCACCGCCCGCCTCCGCGGGGGACGGCGCGTACGGGGGCGCCGGCGGAACGTCGCCCCCGTAGGCGCGGTCCGCGCCGTGCTCGCTGCGGTGGCCGGTGCCGTATGCGTTGTCGTAGGAGTACGGCCGGTCCTGGGGCATCTCATCGCCGCTACGGCGGTAGCTCTCGGTCATGCCCACGACTCTGCTGCCGCTGCATGAGAACCGTCTGAGAACGCCCTGAGAGACCCAACAGAAGTGGGTATGCCCGGTATAAGGGCGCCTCCGGGAGCCCTAGTTGGGCGGGTTCAGGGCCCCGCCGGGACGCCGTGCGCCGCTCAGCCCCCGCACCCGCAGGACCGCCGCACCACCAGGCGCGACGGGAACTGCCGCAGCCGCTCGCGGCGCGAACCCACCACCCGCAGCCCGTCGTCCAGCACCAGGTCGACCGCGGCCCGGGCCATCGCCTGCCGGTCCGAGGCCACCGTCGTCAGCGGCGGATCGGTGAGCGCCGCCTCCTTCACGTCGTCGAAGCCCGCCACCGCCAACTCGCCGGGGACGTCGAGCCGTAGCTCGCGGGCGGCCCGCAGCACGCCGATCGCCTGGTCGTCGGTGGCGCACATGATGGCCGGCGGCCGGTCCGGGCCGGACAGCAGCCGCAGCGCGATCCGGTAGGCGTCGTAGCGGTTGTACGCCGCCTGGAAGTAGCGCCCCTCCGGGGACCGCCCGGACTCCAGCATGGCCCGTCGCCAGCCCTCGACGTGGTCGGTGACCGGGTCACCGGACTTCGGGGTCTCCTCCGTGCCGCCCAGGAACGCGACGTACGGGTGGCCGTGCTCCAGCAGGTGCCGGGTGGCCAGTTGGGCGCCCCAGATGTCGTCGGTCATCACCGCGACGTCGTCGATCGCGTCCGGCCTGCGGTGCAACAGCACCACCCGGGCGTCCCAGGCGTCGATCTCCGCGGCGGCATGCTCGCTGGGGCCCTGGCTGATCAGGATCAGCCCGGCCACCCGCATCCCGAGGAACGCGCGCAGGTAGTGCACCTCGCGCTCGTCGAGGTAGTTGGCGTTGCCGACCAGCACCATCTTGCCGCGCTCGGAGGCGGCCTGTTCGACGGCGTGCGCCATCTCCGCGAAGAACGGCTGACGGGTGTCCGGAACGATCAGACCTATGAGGTCGGTGCGGCGGGACGCCATCGCCTGCGCGACCCGGTCGGGTCGGTAACCGAGCTCCTTGATGGCGGCGAGCACCCGCTCGCGCGTGGCCGGGGCGACCGGCCTCGGTCCGTTGTTGATGACGTAACTGACAACGGCGGTGGACGTCCCCGCCAGTTTTGCTACGTCATCTCGCGTCACCTTGGCCACGCGCGGCAGTCTACGCGGGTGGCCCTACCGTCGGGCAGGCTGTGCGGCCCCGGATCCGGCGCCCGACGAGGGCGCCCGCGCACCGGCCCGCTCGCCGCCGTCGCCGCCCTTCCCCGGCCGCCCGGCCTCCTCCTGCGCCTTGGCCTCCGCCGCGGCCCGCTCCACCTTCTCCGGCACCACGAAGCGGTAGCCGACGTTGCGGACGGTCCCGATCAGCGACTCGTGCTCGGGGCCCAGCTTGGCGCGCAGCCGCCGGACGTGCACGTCCACCGTCCGCGTACCGCCGAAGTAGTCGTAGCCCCACACCTCTTGGAGGAGTTGGGCGCGGGTGAAGACCCGGCCCGGGTGCTGCGCCAGGTACTTCAGCAGCTCGAACTCCTTGAAGGTCAGGTCCAAGACCCGGCCCTTGAGCTTGGCGCTGTAGGTGGCCTCGTCCACCGAGAGGTCCCCGGTGCGGATCTCCGTGGGGCCGTTGTCGGTGGTGATCTGCTGGCGGCCCATCGCCAGCCGCAGCCGCGCCTCCACCTCGGCCGGCCCGGCGGTGTCCAGTATCACGTCGTCGACGCCCCAGTCGGCGGTGACGGCGGCCAGTCCGCCCTCGGTGACCACCAACACCAGCGGACAGCCCGGCCCGGTGGACCGCAGGAGCTGGCACAGGGACCGCACGTGCGGAAGGTCGCGGCGGCCGTCGATCAGTATGACGTCGGCCCCTGGGGTGTCGATCAGGGCCGGGCCCTCGGCGGGGGCCACCCGGACGCTGTGCAGCAGCAGGCCGAGCGCCGGGAGCACCTCCGTCGATGGCTGGAGGGCGTTGGTCAGCAGCAGAAGTGAGCTCACTCCCGACCACCTGCCCGGTCTCCGGCGAGCTCCATCCTGTGCGGCTCGCTGTCCTGCACGCTTCGCTTGCCCATGACGTCTGGTTCCTCCTCGGTCCCTGCGACGGGGGCACCACCCGGCCAGGCCGGGGGAGTCTGCGGCACTGCTTCGTACGCGGCGCTTTCCGGTCACGCGCTTTGCGTGCGCGAAAGCACAAAAGGATCCGGGGGCGACGCTGCCCGGATCCTTCCTCTGCCCAGCAGAATAGCTCACATGACTTGCGGACCCGAGGGCGATTTTGCGCGATCTTGTGTTCCGTCGATCACAACGAGTGGTCACCGGGTGACCCTGTTGACGGACGACGGCGTGCGCATCGAGGCCGCCCACACCCCTCGGATTCCGGGCCCCGAAGCGCCGTACGCCCCCTCCCGCGCCCCCTTCCCGGTGCCCTCGGCGGACCTCGCCGTGGTCCTCGCGCACGGCTTCTCCGGCTCGCTCGAACGGCCCGCGCTGCGCCGCACCGCCGCCGCGTTGTCCCAGCATGCGGACGTGGTCACGTTCTCGTTCCGGGGGCACGGGGGCTCCGGCGGCCGGTCCACCGTCGGCGACCGGGAGATCCACGACCTGACCGCCGCGGTCCGCTGGGCCCGCTCGCTGGGCCACCGCACGATCGCCACGGTGGGCTTCTCCATGGGCGGTTCGGTCGTGCTCCGGCAGGCCGCGCTGCACGGCCGTCGGGCGGCGGTGGCGGGCCCGGGGGAGCACGGGGAGCGCACGGATGCGTGGCCGGACGCGGTGGTCGCGGTCAGTGCCCCCGCACGGTGGTACTACCGGGGCACCGCGCCCATGCGGCGCCTCCATTGGGCCGTGACGCGACCCAGTGGGCGGCTGGTCTCCCGCATCGGATTGCGGACGCGGATCCATCCCGAGGAGTGGGCCGCGGTCCCCCTCTCCCCCACCGAGGCGGTGCCGCTGATCGCGCCCACGCCGCTGCTCCTCGTCCACGGCGACCGCGACCCGTACTTCCCGGTGGACCATCCGCGGATGCTGTGGGCCGCCGCCGATCCGGCCACCGCCGAGCTCTGGCTCGAACCGGGCTTCGGCCACGCGGAGAACGCCGCCGGCCCGGAGCTGTTGGACCGGATCGGGCGCTGGATCGCCCGACGGGCCCGGCGGGCGGGCTGACTTGGACGCTGCCCCTGCGGCACCCAAGGGGCAGCCCTTGGAAACACCCCCAACGCCCCGCGCCCCGGGGGTCGTTCGCCGGGGCCGGCACCTGGGTGCCTACCCCGCCTCCGTCACCGCCTCCGCGAACTGGGCCGCGTACAGCCGGGCGTAGGCGCCCCCGGCGGCCAAGAGGGCGTCGTGGTCGCCCTGTTCGACGATCGCGCCGTTCTCCATGACCAGGATGACGTCGGCGTCGCGGATCGTGGAGAGGCGGTGGGCGATGACGAAGCTGGTGCGGCCGGTGCGGAGTTGGGCCATCGCGTGCTGGATGAGGACCTCGGTGCGGGTGTCGACCGAGCTGGTGGCCTCGTCCAGGACGAGGATCGCCGGCTCCGCGAGGAAGGCCCGGGCGATGGTGATCAACTGCTTCTCGCCGGCCGAGACGTTGTCGCCCTCCTCGTCGATGACGGTGTCGTAGCCGTCCGGGAGGGTGCGGACGAAGCGGTCGACGTGGGTGGCCCGGGCCGCCTCGACGACCTTGTCGCGGGAGGTCCCCTCGGGGGCGCCGTAGGCGATGTTCTCGGCGATGGTGCCGCCGAAGAGCCAGGTGTCCTGGAGGACCATGCCGATGTTGGCGCGCAGCTCCTCGCGGGACATCTTCGCGATGTCCACGCCGTCGAGGGTGATCCGGCCGCCGCGGACCTCGTAGAACCGCATCAGGAGGTTGACCAGGGTGGTCTTGCCGGCGCCGGTCGGGCCGACGATGGCGACGGTCTGGCCGGGGCGGACGGTCAGCGAGAGACCGTCGATGAGCGGCCTGTGCTCGTCGTAGCGGAAGGAGACGTCCTCGAAGGCGACCCGACCGGTGACCTGCTCGGGGCGGGCGGGCTGCTCGGCGTCCGGGTCCTGCTCGGGGGCGTCGAGGAGTTCGAAGACCCGCTCGGCGGAGGCGACGCCGGACTGGACGAGGTTGGCCATCGCCGCGACCTGGGTCAGCGGCTGGCTGAACTGGCGGCTGTACTGGATGAACGCCTGGACGTCGCCGAGGGACAGCGCGCCCGAGGCCACCCGCAGACCGCCGACCACGGCCACCAGCACGTAGTTGAGGTTGCCGATGAACATCATCGCGGGCTGGATGATCCCGGAGATGAACTGGGCCCGGAAGCCGGCCGCGTAGAGCGCCTCGTTCTGCTCGCGGAAGAGTGCGGCGGACTCCTTCTGGCGGCCGAAGACCTTGACCAGGGAGTGGCCGGTGTACATCTCCTCGATGTGCGCGTTGAGCTTGCCGGTGGTCTTCCACTGGCGGACGAACTGCGGCTGGGCGCGCTTGCCGACCTTGGTGGCGACGACGATCGAGACCGGCACGGTGATCAGCGCGACCAGCGCCAGCAGCGGCGAGATCCAGAACATCATCCCCAGCACGCCCAGGATCGTCAGCAGCGAGGCCATGATCTGGCTGAGGGTCTGCTGGAGCGTCTGCTGGACGTTGTCGATGTCGTTGGTCGCGCGGGAGAGCACCTCGCCGCGCTGCTGCTTGTCGAAGTGGCTCAGCGGCAGCCGGGCCAGCTTCTCCTCGACCTGCTCGCGCAGCCGGAAGACGGTGCGTTGGACGACCCGGGTGGCGATCCGGGCCTGGGTGAAGCCGAAGGCGGCGGAGCCGGCGTAGATCAGGACGGCGCCGAGCAGGATGGTGCCGACGGCGCCGAAGTCGACGCCGTGGCCGGGGACCACCGGCATGGCGCCGAGCATGTCGGCGAACCCGCCCTGGCCGTGCGCCCGCAGCTCGGCGACGGCCTGCGCCTCGGTCAGGCCCTCGGGCAGGTGGCGGCCGATGACGCCGGCCATGATCAGGTCGGTGGCGCGGCCCAGCACCTTCGGGCCGACGACGGTCAGCGCCACGCTCAGCACGCCCAGCAGCAGCGCCACCGCGACGATGCCGCGCTCCGGCCGCATCTGGGCCAACAGCCGCTTGCCGGAGCCCTTGAAGTCCAGGGACTTCTCGACCGGGCCGCCCATCATCCGGGCCATCGGGCCGCCGCCGGGGGCCGGGCCGCGGCGGGGGGTCGATCCGGTGGTCTCGCCGGCGGTGTCGGCGGGCGTCTGGTCGGGGGCCCGCCCCGCGGCCGGGTCCTGCTTGTCCGCGGTGGTCACGCCGCCTCCTGCTCGGTGAGCTGGGAGAGCACGATCTCCCGGTAGGTCTCGTTGTCGGCCATCAACTCGGCGTGGGTGCCGGTGCCCACGATCCGCCCCGCGTCCAGGACCACGATCCGGTCGGCGCCGCGGATCGTGGAGACCCGCTGGGCGACGATCACCACGGTGGCCCGGTCGGTCTCCCGGGCCAGCGCGGCGCGCAGGGCCGCGTCGGTGGCGTAGTCCAGGGCGGAGAAGGAGTCGTCGAAGAGGTAGATCTCCGGCTTGCGGACCAGGGCGCGGGCGATCGCCAGCCGCTGCCGCTGACCGCCGGAGACGTTGGAGCCGCCCTGCGCGATCGGCGCCTGGAGGCCGCCCTCCATCCGCTCGACGAACTCCCGGGCCTGCGCGGTGCCCAGCGCCTGCCACAGCTCCTCGTCGGTGGCGTCCGGATTGCCGTACCGCAGGTTGCTGGCGACCGTCCCGGAGAAGAGGTACGGCTTCTGCGGGACCAGGCCGATGACGGCGGCCAGGGTCTCCGGGGCGAGGGTGCGCACGTCCTCGCCGTCGACCAGGACCGCGCCGTCGGTGGCGTCGAAGAGCCGGGGCACCAGCCCCAGGAGGGTGGACTTGCCGGAGCCGGTGGAGCCGATGACGGCGGTGGTCTCTCCGGGGCGGGCGATCAGCGAGACGTTCTTGAGGACCGGCTGCTCGGCGCCGGGGAAACGGAACTCCACGTCGCGCAGCTCCAGTTCGCCGTGGCGGCGCAGCGTGGTGACCGGCTCGGCGGGCGGGGTGACGCTGGACTCGGTCGCCAGCACCTCCTGGATGCGCTCGGCGCAGACCTCGGCGCGCGGCAGCGTGATCACCATGAACGTCGCCATCATGATCGACATCAGGATGTACATCAGGTAGCTGAGGAAGGCCGCCAGCGCCCCGATCTGCATCTGGCCGCCGTCGATGCGCAGCCCGCCGAACCACACCACGGCCACGCTGGAGAGGTTCACGATCAGCATCACCAGCGGGCCCATCATCGACATCAGCCGGCCGGCGCGGATCGAGACGTCGTACAGGTCGGTGTTGGCCCCGGCGAACCGCTCGCGCTCATAGCGGTCCCGGACGAAGGCGCGGATGACGCGGATGCCGGCGATCTGCTCGCGCAGCACGCGGTTGACGGTGTCGATGCGCTCCTGCACCCCGCGGAACAGCGGGCGCATCCGGCGCACGATGAGTGAGACGAGGATCCCGAGGACCGGGACGATGACCAGGAGGAGCGCGGACAGCGGCACGTCCTGGTTGAGCGCCATCACGACGCCGCCGACGCACATGATCGGCGCCGAGACCATCAACGTGAACGTCATCAACACCAGCATCTGGACCTGCTGGACGTCGTTGGTGGTGCGGGTGATCAGCGACGGCGCACCGAAGCCGCCGACCTCCCGGGCGGAGAAGGACTGCACCTGGTCGAAGACCGCGGCCCGGATGTCCCGGCCCAGGGCCATGGCCGTACGGGCGCCGCAGTAGACCGCGCCGACCGCGCAGGTGATCTGAAGCAGCGTCACCGCGACCATGAAGCCGCCGATCCGCAGGATGTAGCCCGTGTCCCCCTTCACGACACCGTTGTCGAGGATGTCGGCGTTGAGGGTGGGCAGGTAGAGCGTGGCCAGCGTCTGGATGAGCTGGAGCAGGACGATCAGGGATATGGAGCGCCTGTAGGGCCGCAGATGCGCCCGCGCGAGTCGGACCAACACAGGCCGGAGCCTATGCGAACGGTTGCCCCGGCCAATCGAATTTCTCCGAACCGTGCGGGAATCTTCCCGGACGGCCACAAGTCTTTACCCGGACTTGCCCCGACCCGGGCCGGCCGCCGCGTACGCCATGATGGGAGGCGGCAAGAGCCCCCGACACGAAGAGGCCGCCGTGACAACAACTGGCACCGTGCGCTACTGGGCCGCGGCCAAGGCAGCCGCCGGCACGGCGGAGGAGCCGTACGCGGCGGCGACGCTCGCCGAGGCACTGGACGCGGCGCGCACCGCGCACGCCACGGACCCCGAGTTCGGCCGCGTCCTGCTGCGCTGTTCCTTCCTGGTGGACGGCGTCCAGGTCGGCTCCCGCGATCATGCGCAGGTGCCGCTGTCGCAGGGCGGCACCGTCGAGGTCCTGCCGCCGTTCGCCGGAGGATGAGCAGAGGGTCATGAGCGACAACCAGCACCAGCCGCACCAGAACCCGTACCCGTACGGGCAGCAGCCCTACGACCCTTACGCGCAGCCCCAACAGCAGCCGCCCCAGGCCCACCAGCCGTACCAGTCCCAGCCCCAACAGCCGTACGGCTATGAGGGATACGAGGGGTACGAGGACTACCACGGCTACGCCGGCCAGGCGGCCCACGAGCAGCCGCACGGGCAGCCGCAGCCGTCCGCCCCCTACGGGCAGGACGCCTACGCCGCCCCGGCGCCCGCCGCCCACCAGGGCGCGCACCAGCACCAGGCCGCCCCCTACGGGTCCGCGCACGGGACCACCGCCACCGCGGAGCCGGCGCCGGCCGCGCCCGCCGCCCCCACCGCGCCGCTGAAGCCCAACCAGCGCGCCCGCGCCGAGGGCCGCTCCCCGATCATCCCGCCCGGGATCCAACCGGCCGCGCTGACCGCGGTGCTGGCCCTGCTGCTGGCGCTGGCCGCGCCGGTCGCCCGCCCGCTCCTCGCCGTCCCCGTGGTGCTGCTCCAGGCCGTCACCGCCGCCGGCTGGTTCCGGCTGAACGGCATGTGGCCGGCCCGCCAGGGCATCGCGCTGGCCTTCCTGGGCGGCGTGGCCACCGACGTCGGGCTGCTCACCACCCCGCGCGAGGACGCGCCGCTGGTGGCCCTCGGCACGCTCGGCGTGTGGTGCCTGCTGGTCATCGTGCTCCAGTTGCGCAACCGCTCCAGCGCGGACGAGCGGATGTACGCGCTGACCGCGGGCCTGACCTCGTCCGCGCTGGCGGTGCTCGCCGCCGGCCACCTGGCCGCGGACCCGAACGCGGTGGTGGTCGGCGGCGCCGCGGTCGCCCTGGCCGTGCTCGTCCGGGCGCTGCCGCTGCCCGGTCCGGTGACGCTGGTGCTGGGCCTGCTGGCGGGTGCCGGCGGCGGCCTGGCCGCCGCGCAACTGACCGGCATGGGGACCGCCGGCGCGCTGCTCGGCCTGGCGGCCGGCGGCTGCGCCCTGATCGGCCTGCGGGTGGCCAGCTACGACTACCCGTCGAAGTTCGTGCACATGACCGCGGGCGTCGCCCTGCCGCTGGCCCTGGCGGCCCCGGCGGTCTACGTCCTGGGCCGGGCCCTGGGGTAGCCAGGGCCGCGAGGCCCCCCACGCAGTGCCGCGGCGGCCGTACGGAGCGCACGGTTGTGCGCTCCGTACGGCCGCCGTTCCCGTTCTCCCGACCGGTTCGTCTAGGGTTCCCGGAGCGCGGGCTGGGGGCCCGCGCTCCGGAGTGGACGAATCGGCCGGGGCCCATCCAGCCCGGCGGTCGCGAGTGGGGGTAGTGGTTCGATGCGCGCACTGAAGGTGCTGCTGGTGCTCGTCGTCATATTCGGCGGGCTGTTCGTGGCGGCCGACCGCGTCGCGGTCCATCTCGCCGAGAGCAAGGCGGCGGACAAGCTCCGCGGCATGAACGGGATCACCTCGACGCCCGAGGTCTCCATCAAGGGCTTCCCGTTCCTGACCCAGGTCGCGGCGCGCAACCTCGACGAGGTGGACGCCAACCTCGACCACCTGGCGGCCCGCTCCGAGGGCCGCACGCTGACCCTCAAGCGGATGTCGGCGCAGTTCCACGACGTGGCGCTGACCAGCGACTACTCCTCCATCGAGAGCGCCGCCTCGGCCACCGCCACCGCCGAGATCTCCTATCCGGACCTGACCAACGCGGCCGGCGGCGGCGTCAAGATCTCCTACGGCGGCGAGAAGGACGGCCGCGCCCTGGTCAAGATCTCCCCGAACGTGCCGCTGCTCAACTCGTTCGAGGTGACCGGCACGATCGACATCGTGCACGGCGACACCGTCCGGGTGCGGGCCGACCACATCCCCGCCATGTGCCGGGCGCTGCCGAGCTGCGAGCGCGAGGTGCGGACCCAGACCGACCACGGCTGGAAGCTGGACCAACTGCCGGGCAACCTGAAGCTGGAGAAGCTCACGGCGACCGCGCAGGGCATCTCCGTCACCGCCTCCGGCACCCACGTCAAGATCACCGGCTGACCCGCCGGCGGGTGGCGGGCCGCCCCACCGGGCCGCCGCCCCGTCCACACCCTGAGACACCTCGGTCCGAACGCCAGACCCGACACCCGCGACGGCGCCCCCACGCGCGGTGCGCGCCCGCCCCACACCCTCGCGCGTCCCACATCACGGACAATCACGTCTCGCCATTCGACACACCGGTGACATGCCGTGCTCCGCGTCCCTACGATCGGAGCCATGCGATGCGCATTGAGCGGTCTCCGTCCACGGGGACAGGCGGTACTGACGAAGCGGCGGGCAGTCGACCTGTGCCGCGTCGCCGCCATGCTCTGTCGCCCTGCCTGACGGGTCGCATCCCTCCCGTCGCCCCGGCCGTCGGCCGCCGCTGAAGGCCGTCCTCACACCCGTACCCACGCAGCGCTGCGCGCCTCCTGGCGCCGCCGCGCCGTCCGCGGTACCCGTGCACCCTCAAGCCCGCCCCCCGCAACTGCCCCGGAGGAGAGAAGAACATGAGCCGTAGCGACGTCCTGGTAGACGCCGACTGGGTCGAGGCACACCTGGACGACCCGAAGGTCGTCCTCGTCGAGGTCGACGAGGACACCTCGGCCTACGACAAGAACCACCTCAAGAACGCCGTCCGGATCGACTGGAAGAAGGACCTCCAGGACCCGGTGCGCCGCGACTTCGTCGACCAGGAGGGCTTCGAGAAGCTGCTCTCGGCGAAGGGCATCGCCAACGACGACACCGTCGTCCTCTACGGCGGCAACAACAACTGGTTCGCGGCCTACGCCTACTGGTACTTCAAGCTCTACGGGCACGACGGCGTCAAGCTGCTCGACGGCGGCCGCAAGAAGTGGGAGCTGGACTCCCGCGACCTGGTCGACGGCTCCGAGGTCCCGCAGCGCCCGGCCACCGCGTACAAGGCCAAGGCCCAGGACACCTCGATCCGCGCCTTCCGTGACGACGTCGTCGCCGCGATCGGCACCAAGAACCTGGTCGACGTCCGCTCCCCCGACGAGTTCAGCGGCAAGCTGCTGGCCCCCGCCCACCTCCCGCAGGAGCAGTCGCAGCGCCCCGGCCACGTGCCCAGCGCCCGCAACATCCCGTGGTCGAAGAACGCCAACGACGACGGCACCTTCAAGTCGGACGACGAGCTCACCGCCCTCTACGAGCAGGAGTCCGTCGACCTGGCCAAGGACACCATCGCCTACTGCCGGATCGGCGAGCGCTCCGCGCTGACCTGGTTCGTGCTGCACGAGCTGCTCGGCCAGAGCAACGTCAAGAACTACGACGGCTCCTGGACCGAGTACGGCTCCCTGGTCGGCGTCCCGATCGAGCTCGGCGCCAACAAGTAAGCCCGAGAGCCCCTCTCTACCCCTCAAGGAAGTACCCCTATGTGTGGAGCACAGGCCGGCGGCCCGGACGCCTCGACCATCAAGCCCGGTGAGACCACGATCCAGGGCAGCGTGACCCGCGACGGCCAGCCCGTCACCGGTTACGTCCGCCTGCTGGACAGCACCGGAGAGTTCACCGCCGAGGTTCCCACCTCCGCGACCGGACAGTTCCGCTTCTACGCGGCCGAGGGCACCTGGACCGTGCGCGCCCTCGTGCCCGGTGCCAGCGCGGACCGCACCGTCGTCGCCCAGCAGGGCGGGCTGGCGGAGGTCGCCATCGCCGTCTGACGGCGCGCGCGGACGGGCCCGTGCCGCGGGCCCGTTCGGCCCGGAGGGCCGCACCCCAGGGGTTTGGACGCCTTGGCTGTGGGGTGCGGTCCTCCGGCCTTCTTTCCCGGGCCCCGCGGACTTACCGTGGACGTATGTACGCGCATGCGCACCGCCCGCCCACCCCGCCGCAGCGCCGTCACCGCCGGTACTTCGTCCTCATGACGGTGTGCCTGGTGCTGTTCGTGCTGGCGTGGAGCCTGGTGCGGCTGTGGTCGGTACCGGCCGCGGTGGCGATGTGCGTCGTCGCCATGGTCATCCCGCCCGTCGCGGCCATCGTCGGCAACCGCCGGGAGCCGGGCGAGCGCTGGTGGGACGAGTCCGGGGACCCGGAGTCCGACCGCTGGTGGCGGGAGTTGGACGACCGGGACGACGAGGACCGCCGCCGCAGTTGACCCCCGCCCGCGCACCCGCGGCCGAGGGCCCTAGTAGACGAGCGCCTGCACGCCGTCCGGCATGATCTCGCTCACGAAGAGCTGGGAGCCGGCGATGCCCGCCCCCTCGATCAGGTCCTTCTCCTCGATGCCGCGCCGCGCCGCGCACTGCGTGCACACCGTGATCGCGCCGCCGCCCGCGCGGATCGACTCGATCAGCTCCGGCAGCGGCGCCGCGTGCGGCAGCTCGAACTCGGCCGCCCGCCCCGGCAGCGCGAACCACACCGACTCCCCCGTCAGCCACAGCGACACCTCCACGCCGCTGGCCACCGCCACCGCCGCCACCGTGAACGCCTGCGAGCACCGCTCGGGCGCGTCCGCGCCCGCCGTCACCTTGATCACCAGCTTGTTCGCCATGGCCCAAGAGTAGGCGCGGGCGGGCCGGCGGACCGGGGACGCCCCGTGGGAGCCGGAGCGCCGGCCCCAAGAGCCGGGGCGGACCTCACAGCGCCGCCGCCGACGGCGCCGACTAGACTCGCAGGCGGTCCGTAACACCTCACTCCGCCCAAGGAGCGCGCTCGTGCTTGAGGCATTCTTCACCACCCTGCTGGTTCTGGTCGCCGTCGGCGTGATCGCCTTCGCCGGGCTGACCTGGAAGAAGCTGTACCAGGGCCAGCGCTGATACCTCTCGTCCCCACAACAGATCGCCTGAGCTCATGATCGAGATCCCGTCCGACCTGAACCCGTCCCTGGTGCCGCTCGTCTTCCTCCTCGGCCGCTGGGAGGGCGCCGGCGTCTTCGACTTCCCCGGCGCGGAGAAGTGCAACTTCGGCCAGGAGGTCGTCTTCAGCCACGACGGCCGCGACTTCCTTGAGTACACCTCGCACACCTGGGTGCTCGACAACGAGGGCAAGCAGGTCCGCCCGCTGGAGACGGAGACCGGCTTCTGGCGGGTCGACGGAAACAAGGTCGAGGTCGTGATGACCCGCGACCAGGGCGTCGTCGAGATCTGGTACGGCGAACTGGCCGACCAGAAGCCGCAGATCGACCTGGCCACCGACGCCGTCGCGCGGACCGCCGCCGCCGGCCCGTACAGCGGCGGCAAGCGCCTGTACGGCTACGTCAAGGGCGACCTGATGTGGGTCGGCGAGAAGGCCACCCCCGAGGTGCCGCTGCGCCCCTACATGTCCGCGCAGCTCAAGAAGGTCGCCGACCTCAAGGAGTGGGCCGAGAGCCTGCCCGACGACATGCCCGACGGCGTCTCCTTCTTCCGCCCGGACGGCACCCCGTACGAGGGCTGAGCCCACCCGTGGCCGTCCGGCCGCGCACGAAAACCTGACAACGACGACGCCCCGCGGGGGAAGTCCGGTGAGAGTCCGGCGCTGACCCGCAACGGTAAGCGGAACGCCCCAACGGGCCCGTTCCGCAAGCCCGATCGCCCGCGGCGGCGCCGGATCCGCACCAACTCGCCGTGGACTGCGAGGGGACGCCCGCTCGGCCCGGCTCCGGGCCGCCGCCCCTTTCCCTCCCCCACGCTCCAAAAGAGCAGGGGGACCTCTCGCGCGCGGCCCGAGCCGAAGGCGAAGGCCCCGTGGCACGCCCCACCCGCACCCTCCCCCTGGCCGCCGCGCTGGGCGCCGTGCTGCTCGTCTCGCTGCTGTGCGGGACCGGCCTCGGCGCCGCCGGGATCGGCTGGCCGCAGGTGCTGCGCTACCTCGGCGCCGGGCTGACCGGCGGCACCCTCAGACCCGATGAGGTCGCCGCCTACACCATCGTCTGGGAGCTGCGGTTCCCCCGGGCGCTGCTCGCCGCCGTCGTCGGCGCCGGACTCTCCGCCATCGGCGTCGCCGTCCAGGCCCTGGTCCGCAACGCCCTCGCCGACCCGTTCGTGCTCGGCATCTCCTCCGGCGCGGCGGTCGGCGCCAACGCCGTGATGCTCTTCGGCGCGCTCGCCGCGCTCGGCGTCTGGGCGCTGTCCGTCTCGGCGTTCCTCTCCGCGCTACTGGCCATGGCCCTGGTCTACGCGGCCGCCCGGACCGCCCACGGGCTGACCCCGATGCGGCTGGTGCTGACCGGGACGGCCATGTACTACGGCTTCTCCGCGGTCACCACCCTGATGGTGTTCACCGCCGACCGCGGCGAGGCGGCCCGCTCGGCGATGATGTGGCTGCTGGGCAGCCTGAGCGGGGCCGGCTGGGGTTCGGTCCCGATCGCCGCCGCCGCGGTCGCCGCCGCCCTGGTCCATCTCCGGCTCTCCGCCGGCCGGTTGAACGCCCTGGCCATGGGCGACGAGACCGCCGCCGCGCTGGGCGTGGACCCCGAACGGCTGCGCCGCGAACTGTTCGTGGTGGCCGCCGGGGCCACCGGCGCGGTGGTCGCGGTCTCCGGCGCGATCGGCTTCGTCGGACTGATGGTGCCGCACGCCACCCGGATGCTGGTCGGGGCCGACCACCGCCGGGTGCTGGCGCTCGCCCCGCTGCTCGGCGCGGTGTTGATGGTCTGGGTCGACGTGCTCTCCCGGGTGCTGCTGGCCCCCGTCGAACTGCCCGTCGGGGTGCTCACCGCCGTCCTCGGCGTCCCCTGCTTCGTCCTGCTGATGCGGCGCAGCCGCTACACCTTCGGGGGCGGTTCCTGATGCGTCTGGACATCACCGGACTGTCGGTGGCGGTGGCCGGGCGGCGCCTGGTCCACGACGTCACCCTCACCGCCGGCAGCGGGCGGCTCGTCGGGCTCGTCGGCCCCAACGGCAGTGGGAAGTCAACCCTGTTGCGCTGCGTCTACCGCGCGCTGCGCCCGGCCGCCGGCAGCGTCCTCCTGGACGGCGCCGACCTGCACGCGCTGACCGCCCGCGAGGGCGCCACGTTGCTGGCCGCGCTGCCCCAAGAGGCCGGCACCGACTTCGACTTCACCGCCGCCGAGGTCGTCGCCATGGGCCGGCTGCCGCACCAGCGCGGCTCCGGTCGGCCCAGCGCCGCGGACCGCGAGATCTGCGCCCGCGCGCTGACCCGGGTCGGCGCCGACCACCTCGCCGACCGCGGCTTCCTCGGCCTCTCCGGCGGCGAGAAGCAGCGCGTCCTGATCGCCCGCGCACTCGCCCAGGAGCCCCGCGTCCTGGTCCTCGACGAGCCCACCAACCACCTGGACATCGCCCAGCAGTTGGAGGTCCTGGCGCTGGTACGGGACAGCAACCTGACGGTGCTGACGGCGCTGCACGACCTCAACCTGGCCGCCGTGCACTGCGACGAGTTGCACGTGCTGTCCGCCGGCCGGATCGTCGCCTCCGGACCGCCGCACGACGTGCTCACCGCCGAGCTGCTGGCCGAGGTCTTCGGTGTCCGCGCGCACCGCGTGCGGCACCCCGAAACCGGCGCCGTCCAGCTCCTGTTCGACCGCCTGCCCGCCTCCTGAGGACCGTGAGGGACCCCGTGACCGACACCCCGCACCCCGCCCGCCGCCTCCGCCCGGCCGCCTGGCTCGCCGCCCTGGCCCTCGCCCTCACCGGCTGCGGCGCCCACGTGGGCACCGGGCCCGCCGGCACCGATGCCCGCCCGGCTCCCGACGACCGCCCCGTCACCCTCACCAACTGCGGCACCCGCACCACCTACCCGCACACCCCGCGCCGGGTCGTCACCAACGACGTCGGCATCACCGAGATCATGTTCGCGCTGGGCCTCACGGACCGGATGGCCGGCTACGTCATGCCGGACGACAAGGGCGAGCTGAGCAAGGTCCCGTGGAAGGCCGCCTACGGCAAGGTCCCCTGGCTCTCCAAGAAGGCCATCACCAAGGAGATCGCCCTGGACGCCAAGGCCGATCTGGTCTTCGCCGGCTGGAACTACGGCTTCGGCGAGGGCGACGGTCTGACCCCCGCCGCCCTGAAGAAGCTGGGCGTCGACGCGTACGTCCTGACCGAGTCCTGCCACAACGGCACCGACTCCGCCGCCCGCGGCGTGATGCCACCCCTGGAGGCGCTCTACGCCGACCTGACCAACCTCGGGAAGCTCTTCCACGTCGAGGACCGCGCCCAGGCCCTCATCCGCACCTACCGCAAGCAGGTCGCCGACGCCGCGGCCCACGCCCCGGCCCACCGCCCCACCGTCTTCCTCTACGACTCCGGCCAGGACAAGCCGATGACCGCCGGCGAGTACGCCGCCGCGCACGACATCATCACCAAGGCCGGCGGCGACAACGTCATGAAGGACCTCAAGGACTCCTGGACCACCGTCGGCTGGGAGACCGTCGTCGCCCGCGACCCCGACGTCATCGTCGTCAACAACTACGGCGACACCACCGCCGCGCAGAAGAAGGCGTTCTTGGAGTCCTACGCCCCGCTCGCCAACGTCTCCGCCGTCAAGCACCACCGCATCTACGTCATGGACTACGCCGAACTCGTCGAGAGCCCCCGCAACCCCACCGCCATCGCCGACCTCGCCCGTTATCTCCGAGGAGTGCACACCGGCTGACCGCCCTCCTACACTGGCCGTGTGGTGACCACCGACTGGCAGAGCGACCTCCGCAGGCGCGGCTACCGCCTGACCCCGCAGCGGCAACTGGTGCTGGAGGCGGTCGACAGGCTGGAGCACGCCACCCCGGACGACATCCTCACCGAGGTGCGCAAGACCGCCGGCGGCATCAACATCTCCACCGTCTACCGCACCCTGGAGCTGCTGGAGGAGCTGGAGCTGGTCAGCCACGCCCACCTCGGCCACGGCGCGCCCACCTACCACCTCGCCGACCGCCACCACCACATCCACCTGGTGTGCCGGGACTGCACCGACGTGATCGAGGCGGACCTGTCGGTGGCCGCCCCGTTCACCGACACCCTGCGCGAGCAGTTCGGCTTCGACACCGACCTGAAGCACTTCGCGATCTTCGGCCGGTGCGCGTCCTGCACCCGGCAAACCGGGCAGGGCGGCCGGGACGCCGAGGGAAGCGGGTAGCTCCGCGGCCGCTGGTCGTAGGCTGGGCCCATGCTGCGACATTCATCCGCCAGCCCCCTGTTGTCGCTGCCCGGCGCCGTCCCCGCCGAGGCCCCCGACGAAGGCGTCGCCGCGCACTACGGCGACCTGTTCCGGGAGCAGCGCGCGCTCGCCGACGGCTCCGGCTTCGTGGACCTCTCGCACCGCGGCGTGGTCACCGTCAGCGGCCCCGAGCGGCTGAGCTGGCTGCACCTGCTGCTGACCCAACACGTCAGCGAACTCCCGCCCGGCCGGGCCACCGAGGCGCTGATCCTCTCCGCGCACGGCCACGTCGAGCACGCGCTCTACCTCGTCGACGACGGCGAGACGACGTGGCTGCACACCGAGCCCGGCAAGCAGGAGGCGCTGATCGCCTACTTGGAGAGCATGAAGTTCTTCTACCGGGTCGAGGTCGCCGACCGCACCGACGCGTTCGCCGTCGTCCACCTCCCGGCCGGCTCCATCACCGAGGCCCCCGAGGGCACGGTCGTCCGGGAGGCCCCGCACGGCCGCGATCTCTTCCTCCCCCGCGCCGAGTTGGAGTCCTTCGCGGCGGAGCACGGTCCCGCGATCGGCGTGCTGGCCCTGGAGGCGCTGCGCGTCGAGGCGCACCGCCCGCGGCTGGGGCTGGAGACCGATCACCGCACCATCCCGCACGAGGTCGGCTGGATCGGCGGCGCGGTCCACCTCCAGAAGGGCTGCTACCGCGGCCAGGAGACCGTCGCCCGGGTCCAGAACCTCGGCAAGCCGCCGCGCCGCCTGGTCTTCCTGCACCTGGACGGCAGCGAGGTGCACCTGCCCCCGCACGGCACGCCGGTCCGCCTGGCCGCCGACGGCCCGGAGGGCCGCCAACTGGGCTTCATCACCACCTCGGCCCGCCACCACGAGCTCGGCCCGATCGCCCTGGCCCTGGTCAAGCGCAACGTCCCCACCGACGCCCCACTGATCGCGGGCGACACCGCGGCGGCCCAGGAGGTCGTCGTCGAGCCGTGAGGGAGGGTGGTGCGGCGGGACCGGGCCGGCTGGCCGGGCCCCACCGCACCGCGGAACACCCAGGAGGGCGCGGCGCGTCTCGCGGGGGATTCCCGCCGGGTGCGTGGCTCCCGGCGAGGAGTCCCCGCCTGACTGCGGGGGTCTCGCGGGGAATTCCCGTCGGCTGCGTGGCTCTCGCGGATTCCCGCCCGGTTGCGTGGCTCCCGCGCGCAACTCCCGTCCGGGCTCGCTGCGTTCCACCGGGAGTACCCGCCCGGGCGGGGAGCCTTCCGCGGGGAACACCGGCCAGGGCGCGGCGCGTTCGGCGGGGAGACCCGCCTCGGCCCGGTGCGACGTTCCGCGCGGGACCCCGCTCCGCCGCGGTGCGCATCCACGGGGGACCCCCCTCTGGCCCGGTGCGTGTCCGCGGGGGACCCCACTCCGGCGCGGTGTGTCTCCGCGGGGGACCCGGCTCTGGCGCGGTGTGTCTCCGCGGGAATACCCGTACCGGCGTGGCGCGTTGAGGCCCCGCAGGGGGCGCTTGCGGCCCCTAGGGGAAGTGTTCCCCCAGCCCCTAAGGCCCCGGCGGGCCCGGAGCTCAGACCTCCAGCAGGACCGTGAACGGTCCGTCGTTGGTGAGCGACACCTTCATGTCCGCGCCGAAGCGGCCGGTCTCGACCTTGGCGCCCAGCGCGCGCAGTTGGGCCACCACCTCGTCGACCAGCGGTTCGGCGACCGGGCCCGGCGCGGCGGCGCTCCAGGTGGGACGACGGCCCTTGCGCGCGTCACCATAGAGAGTGAACTGGCTGATCACCAGCAGCGGCGCCCCGTCGTCCGAACAGGACCTCTCGTCCTGGAGGATCCGCACCGACCACAGCTTCCGGGCGAGCTGCGCGGCCTTCTCCGGGGTGTCGTCATGGGTGACGCCCACCAGCGCGCACAGCCCCTCCCCGACGATCTCCCCGACCGTCTCGCCCGCCACGTCGACGCGTGCGCCGTTCACCCTCTGCACCACAGCTCGCATACCCGCCATGATGCCGGGCCGCCGCGCCGCCCGGGCCGGTACCCCCACAAGGGCCGTTCGCATGCCGTGTCCCCTGCACATGGACTGCACAGAGTGGCACGATGCGTGCACGCGGTGCGTTTCACGGACACATGCCCTGGATGCGGCACCGGTACGAGGGGACGGAACGATTCATGACGACACTCGGCGCCGGACAGACACCCGGCCCCGTGCCAGCCGCCCGGACGGCACCGGCGGGCAGCCCGCCGCCGGCGCTCCCCACCCCACCGTCCGGTCGTACGAGACCCGTCGCCCCGGAGTCCCCCACCGCCCCGGAGGCCCCGCACGCGCTGACCACCACCCCGGCGCCGGCTCCCATCGAGCCCGCCCCTACCAAGGACGACCCCATGCTCCAGGCCGGCCAGGCAGCACCCACCGCCCGCCCTCCGCAGCAGCGCGACCGCTTCCGCCCGACCGGCTCCCCCGAGCTGTCCGGGCTGAGCCTGCCCGAGCTGCGGGGGGTGCGCCGTGACTGCCAGCAGGAGGAGGCCGACCTCAGCTATCTGCGCCGCCTCCTCCAGGGGCGGATCGACATCCTCCGCGCCGAGATCGCCCGCCGCACCGGGGCCCACTCGGCGCTGCTGGACCGGCTGCCCGAGATCCTCACCGACCTGCCGTCCCGCCAGCGCTCGTCGGCCCGGCACGTGACCCTCGGCACCCCGCACAGCGAGGAGTGCCGTCGGCTCGCCGACGAGATGCTCGGCGAGGTGGAGCTCTCGGACCTCACGGCCCGTACGGACGAGGAGTTGCAGGACGCGATGGGGCGGCTGATCCGTCACGAGCGGGGGATCTCACAGCGCCGTCAGTCCCTGCAGCGCACCACCGACGATTGCAGTGCGGAAATCGCCCGCAGGTACCGTGAAGGCGAAGCGCAAGTAGACGACCTGCTGTCCTGATCGGCCACAAGCCGCCTCCGGGGCCGCGGGTCCCGTCCCCGGAAGGCCGGCCGTGACCCCGTCGAAGACCTCCTCCTCGCCCACCCCGATACCCGAGCAGTCGCCGTCCGCGGCGTCGGCGACGCCCGCGGGGCCGTCGCCGGTGCTCGCCGAGGTCGTCCGGTCCGGCTTCGTCGAGGGGCGGCACCGGGGCTCGCTGGTGGTGCTGGCCGCCGACGGGAGCGTGGAGTGGGCGCTCGGCGACGTCGACGCCCCGGTCTTCCCCCGCTCCACGAACAAGCCGATGCAGGCGGCCGCGATCCTGCGGGCCGGCCTGGACCTCTCCGGTGAGCGGCTGGCGCTGGCCGCGGCCAGCCACTCCGGCGAGCGCTTCCACCTCGATCTGGTCCGGACCATGCTCGCCGAGCACGGGCTGACCGCCGAGCAGCTCCAGACGCCGCCGGACCTGCCGCTGGACCCGGAGGAGGCCGAGCACTACCTCGCCGCCGGCAAGGTCCGTGACCGGCTCACCATGAACTGCTCCGGCAAGCACACCGCGATGCTCGCCGCCTGCGCGCTCAACGGCTGGCCGCTCCCGACGTACCTGGAGCAGGACCACCCGCTCCAGCAGCTCGTCCTCGACGTGGTGCGCACGGCGGGCGGCGAGGAGGTCACCCACATCGGCACGGACGGCTGCGGCGCCCCGCTGATGTCGCTCTCGCTGGCGGGGCTGGCGCGGGCCTACCGCCACTTCGTGCTGGCCGAGCCGGGCACGCCGGAGCGGCGGGTGGCGGACGCGATGCGGGCCCACCCCGAGTACGTGGCCGGTACCCGCCGGCCCGACACCTGGCTGATGCAGGCCCTGCCCGGCACGCTGTCCAAGATGGGCGCCGAGGCGGTGCAGGCGCTGGCGCTGCCCGACGGCCGGGCGCTGGCCTTCAAGATCGACGACGGTGCGACCCGGACGCTGGGCCCCGTGCTGGCCCGGGTCCTGCGCGAGCTGGGCGTGGACGACCCGGTGCTCGCGCGCATCGAGGACGTGCCGCTGCACGGCGGCGGCAGCCGGGTGGGCGAGATCCGCGCGGCGTTCTGACCGGACCCGTAGGGGTTCCCGGCGGGGTGGGTCTCCGCCGGGCCCCGCCGGCGGGGACGCCCGGTGGCTCCCGCGGAATCCGGGCCCCCGCATCCGTCACGCGCGGGGCCGGGTAAATCTAGAGTGGCGGTGAGCCGCAACACAGGCGCGCTCACCCACCACGACAGGAGGCCGGCCACCATGAGCGACGCGCATTCCCCGCAGCAGGGCCCCGAGGCGGTCGAGCACGCGCACGACCCCGAGGTGCTCCAGCTCGCGGCCAAGGTGTTCGACCTGGCACGCCACGGTGACACCGACACCGTCGCCGCCTACGTCGACGCGGGCGTGCCCGCCAACCTGACGAACGACAAGGGCGACTCCCTCGTGATGCTGGCCGCCTACCACGGCCACCCGACGACGGTGGAGGCCCTGTTGCAGCGCGGCGGCGACGCCGACCGGCCCAACGACCGGGGTCAAACCCCCATCGCCGGCGCGGTGTTCAAGGGTGAGGACGAGGTCGTCAAGGTCCTGCTGGCGCACGGTGCGGACCCGTCGGCCGGCACGCCGTCGGCGATCGAGACGGCCCGGATGTTCCAGAAGACGGAGTTGCTGAAGCTGTTCGGCGCGGAGTGACGGGCGGAGCTCCTGACGGTCGGCGCCGGGGCGGGCCGCACCCCGCCCTTCCGCCACTTGACCTCAAGTTTAGTTGAGGTTCTAGCGTCTGGGGCGTCACACCCGCTCCGTCCCGAAGGGCCTCCCATGTCCGCAGAGCGCTTCACCCTCGCCGTCCTCGTCGGCAGCACCCGCGAGGGCCGGTTCGCCCCGGTCATCACCGAGTGGTTCACCCAGCACGTCGGCGCCTCGCACCCGCACCTCCTCCTCGACGTCATCGATCTGGCCACCGTCCGCCCGTACGAACTCCGGCCCGGCAGCGAGGAGTTCCTCGCCTACGCCAAGCGCGTCGAGCAGGCGGACGCGTTCGTCGTGATCACGCCGGAGTACAACCACTCGTTCCCGGCCCCGCTCAAGCACGCCATCGACCTGCTGCGCTCCGAGTGGCAGGCCAAGCCGGTCGGCTTCGTCTCGTACGGCGGGATCTCCGGCGGCCTGCGGGCGGTCGAGCAACTGCGGCTGGTCTTCGCGGAGTTGCACGCCACGACGGTCCGCGAGACGGTCAGCTTCGCGCTCCCCGCCGGCCCCTTCGACGACGAGGGGCACCTGCACGACCCGGCTCCGCCCGCCCAGGCCGCCGACGCCCTGCTGCGCCAACTCGGCTGGTGGGCCGTGGCGCTGCGGGAGGCGCGCACCGCCCGCCCGTACGGCAACTGAGCCGCCCCGCACCCGCCCGTGATCGTCGATACTTGACGCACGGACGGGTGCGGGGAACGCGAGGGGAGCGGCATGGGCGGGCGCACGGGGCCCTACGAGTGCGGGCTGGACGCCGCGGTGGACGTCATCAGCGGCAAGTGGAAGGTCCTGTTGCTGTGGGCGCTCGACCAGGGGCCCCGGCGGTTCGGTCAACTCCGCCGCGAGCTGCCGCGCATCAGCGAGAAGGTACTGGCCCAGCAGCTCCGCGAGTTGGAGGCCGACGGCATCGTCGACCGGCGGGTGTTCGACCAGGTGCCGCCGAGGGTCGAGTACGCGCTGACCGGGCTGGGCACGTCGCTCACCGAGGCGCTGGCCCCGTTGGGTGCCTGGGGGCGCACCAACATGGCCCACCTGGAGGCCGCTTGGACCCAGCGGCATCCGGACACGGGGTGACCCGGTGGGCGTCGGGCCGCCCGCGCTGATCCCGGGTCACGCCCCGTCCCCCGGGGCGGTGGGGTCCGCGGCGCCCTCCTGGATCGCCCAGCCGTTGCCGTCGGGGTCGTCGAAGTAGACGAAGGTGTTCCAGGCCCCGCCGGGGCCGTCGGCCAGCGCGCCGTCCGCCACGTGCTGCACGGGCCCGACGGGCACCCCGCGGGCCAGCAACTCGCCGCGGGCCGCGACCACATCGGGCACCACCAACTGCACGCCCCGCACCGAGCCGGGGCGCACCCGTGTCACCCCGTCGCCGGCGCCGAGGACGATCGAGCAGTGCGAGCCCGGCGGGGTCAACTGGACGATGCGCACGCCGTCGCCGAGGCGGAGGTCGTGGTCGACGGTGAACCCCACCTGCTCGCTGTAGAACCGCTTGGCGCGCTCCACGTCGCGCACCGGAATGGGCACCAGTTCCAGCTTCCACCGCATGGCTCGCCGCCCTCGGGTCGCACCGGTCGTCGCCGCGGGTCGGCCGGCCCGCGGCCGGGGCGGCCCGCTCCCTTCGCAGTCTAGGGAGGGCGGGGCGGGGGCGCCTCCTGCGTACGGGACGGGGGCTTCGGGTTGCGCCCCGGGCATTGACGGAGTGAGCGCTCACTCCGTAGCGTCGGGAGCATGACGAAACCTTCAACTCCCTTAGCGGAGAAGCCTTCTCGTCGTCGCGCTCCCGGTATGAGCGTCGAACAGCGCCGGGCGATGATCGTCGCGGCCGCGCTGCCGTTGGTCGCCGTGCACGGGACGGCCGTCACCACCAGCCAGATCGCCCGCGCCGCCGGAATCGGCGAGGGCACCGTCTTCCGCGCGTTCAAGGACAAGGACGCCCTGCTGGACGCCTGCCTGGCCGAGGCCGCGGGCGTCGATCACGTGCTGCGCGAACTGGCCTCGATCCCGCTCGACGAACCGCTGACCGCGCGGCTCACCGAGGCCGCCGAGGCCCTCTGCGCCCACATGGAGCGCATGGGGACCGTGCTGCGGAGCCTCTACGCCACCGGGCACCGCGGCGACCGCGGGCGACCGGACCGGGCGCGGGCGGGCGGCGAGCCGCCGGAGGACGGGCGGGCCCGGTCCTTCGCCGCGCTGCGGGAGGCCGTGGAGGAGCTGATCGAGCCGGACCGGGCGGCGCTGCGGCTGAGCCCCGAGCGGGTGGCCGCCGCCTTCCTGGGCCTGCTCTTCAGCCGGCTGCCCGCGCCGGCCGACCCGACCGACGCGCCGCTCGCCCCCGAGGAACTCATCTCCGTGCTGCTGCACGGCACCCTCGCCGAGCCGGGGAGCGCCTAATGCCGGTCAGCCTCAACCACACCGTCGTCCCGGCGACCGATCACCGCGCGGCGGCCCGCTTCTTCGCCTCGGTCATGGGCCTGGCGGAGCTGCCGCCGGCCGGCCGGAACGGGCACTTCGCCCCGGTCCGGGTGAACGGGACGCTCACCCTGGACTTCATGGCCGTCCCGGACCCCCAGGGCCACCATCTGGCCTTCGACGTCGACCCGGAGACCTTCGACGGGATCCTCGCCCGCCTCCGCTCGGCCGGCGTCCCCTACGGCAACGACCCGGGCCGTCCGGACAACGGCAGCATCGACCATCCGCTGCGCCCCCGAGGGCTGTTCTTCGTCGACGCCGACCGCAACCTCTACGAGGTGATGTCGCCGGCGTGAGCCGGGGCGGCGGCCGGCCGGCACCCCGCGGCGCCGGCCGGCCGTGCCCGTGGGGTCACTTGCTGACGTAGGTCATGCTCACCGCGTCGTAGCGGGTGCCGGCGACCTGGCCTATGGGGGCCGTGGCGTCGATGGCGGCGAGCTCCTCGGCGGAGAGGGTCACCTCCAGCGCGGCGAGGTTCTCCTCCAGGTACTTCTCGCGGCGGGTGCCGGGGATCGGGACGACGTCGTCGCCGCGGTGCTGCACCCAGGCCAGCGCCAACTGGCCGGTGGTGACGCCCTTCTCGGCGGCGAGCTCCTCCAACTTGGCCACGATCGCGAGGTTCTGTTCGAGGTTGCCGTCGGCGAAGCGGGGCTGGGTGCGGCGCACATCGGACTCCGGCAGGCCCTCGACGGAGGTGTAACGCCCCGTCAGGAAGCCGCGGCCGAGCGGGGAGAACGGGACCAGGCCGATGCCCAGTTCGCGGCAGAGCGGCGCGATCTCCGCCTCCAGGTCGCGGGTCCACAGCGACCACTCGCTCTGCAGCGCGGCGATCGGGTGGACCGCGTGGGCCCGCCGGATGGTCTCCGCGCCCGCCTCGGAGAGGCCGAGGTGGCGCACCTTGCCCGCCGCGACCAGCTCCGCCATCGCGCCGACGGTCTCCTCGATGGGGACGTCGGGGTCGACGCGGTGCTGGTAGTAGAGGTCGATGTGGTCGACGCCGAGGCGTCGCAGCGAGGCGTCGCACGCCTGGCGGACGAAGGCGGCGTCACCGCGGATCTGGATGGGCTCGCCGAGCCGGTTGGCGAAGCCGAACTTGGTGGCCAGCACCACCCCGTCGCGCCGGCCGGCGATCGCCCTGCCGATCAACTCCTCGTTGTGGCCGGAGCCGTAGAAGTCGGAGGTGTCCAGCAGGGAGACGCCGAGGTCGAGCGCGCGGCGGAGGGTGGCGATCGACTGGTCGTCGTCCGAGGCGCCGTAGCCGTGGCTCATCCCCATGCAGCCGAGGCCCTGCACGGACACCGCGAGGCCGCCGAGGTGGCGGGTGGGAATCTCGGTCATGTCTGCTACCTCCTGGGACGTACGGCGAACGGAACGGGCGGACCGGCCGTGACCGACCCCGGGAGCCGCGGCCCCCAACCCGCTTCAGACGGTAGGAGTTGGAGTGCGCTCCAAGTCAACCGATCTTTGCCCGGCGGCACTTCGCCGGCCGCGGTCATCCGCCCCCGTCAGGTGTCGTCAGGTGTCGTCGCCCGCTATGGCGCGCAGGGCCCGGCAGTGCGCGGCGAAGGCCGCCCGGCCGTCCGGCGTGAGCGCCAGCCAGGTGCGCGGGCGCTTGCCGATGTACCCCTTGGTGACCGCGACATAGCCGGCCTTCTCCAGCGTGGCGACCTGCCGCGAGAGGACCGAGTCGCTGACCTCGACGGTATCGCGGACGAACGCGAACTCGGCCTTCTCGGCGGCCGCCAGGGTCGCCACGATGGAGAAGCGGACCGGGGCGTGGATGACCTCGTCCAGCCCGTGGCGCGGATGGCTGCCGGCGCATTGGGCGGCACCGCCAAGGGACTTGGGGTCCGCCGACGCCGCGCGCTCCGCACCCGTCTCGCGGGTCGTCTCGCGCCGCCCCGTCACCGGCGGGCCTCCAGATATCCGCCTATCAGCCCGGGCAGGGCGACCACCACGGCTCCGGGCACCCACCAGGCGGCCACGCCCGGGAAGAAGATCACGCCGAGCGTCAGCACCGCGGCGTACAGCAGACCCCAGGTGCCGATCATGATGCCGTGCCGGATGCCGAACCCCCGGCGGGCGACGGGCTGTCGGGCCGCGTAGACCGACAGCCACGACACCACGACCACCAAGAATCCGGTGCCGACCGCCACTCCGTACGGGGCCCTCAGCAGGCCGATCGCGAGCACCGCGAGGCCGGCCGCGGCGCCGTGGACGAACTGATACCGCACGTACCACCGCGTGCCCTTGCGGACCGTGGAACCCAACTGCGCCGCGCGGGCCAGCGTGGCCGCGGCGTCGTGGGACGCACACTCCCTCATGACACTCCCCCTCATCGCTCATGCTTTCGACACTCACCATGCTGACAAGAACTTTCCGAACTGACAAGTACTTTCCGGCACTTGATGTGCAGGCGGGGCGGGGCGGGCAGACACCGCCCGAGGCCATCGGCGATCGCGCCGGGCCCGCTCACCAGGTCGGGTACTGTTGCCCCGGCCACCGGCGCGCACCGTCGCGCCGGAGCGCGCCCGCCCGTGCCGCACCGAGGAGGTGAGACCGATTCCCCGCCAGTCCAGGCAGGTGCTCCCGTCTCGCGTCCGTGCGTCCACCGGCTCCAGGTGACCGCCCGACATCCGTGACCCGGGACGCGCCGCACGGCATCCCGAAAGGCTCACCACCATGTCGTCCCACCCGTCACCCCGGACCACCGCCGCACCGCCGGCCCCGGTCATCGCCCGTCTGCGCGCCGCCGGTTGCGTCTTCGCCGAGGACGAGGCCGCGCTGCTGATCGACACCGCCCGCACCCCGGCCGACCTCGCCGCCATGGTGGAACGGCGGGCGGCCGGTCACCCCCTGGAACACGTCCTCGGCTGGGCCGAGTTCGGCGGCCTGCGGATCGCGGTGGGCCCGGGGGTCTTCGTGCCGCGCCGGCGCACCGAGTTCCTGCTCGACCAGGCCGTCGCCCTCGGGCGCCGGGCCGCCGGGCGGGCCGACCGACGCCCCGTGGCGGTCGACCTGTGCTGCGGCTCCGGCGCCGTGGGAGCGGCCCTGGCCGCCGCGCTGGGCGAGGTCGAGCTGCACGCCGCCGACATCGAACCGGCCGCGGTGCGCTGCGCCCGCCGCAACGTGGCCGCCGCCGGCGGCCTGGTCTACGAGGGCGACCTGTTCGCCCCGCTCCCCGTCCAACTCCAGGGCCGGATCGACGTCTTGACGGCCAACGTGCCCTACGTGCCCACCGAGGAGGTCGAGCTGCTGCCTCCGGAGGCCCGCGAGTACGAACCCCGGGTGGCGCTCGACGGCGGTGTGGACGGGCTCGACGTGCTGCGACGGGTGACCACGGCCGCGCCCCGGTGGCTGGCGCCGGGCGGCCACCTCCTGGTGGAGACCGGCGAACGCCAGGCGGCCCGGGCGGTGCGGACCTTCCGGCGCAGTGGGCTGCTGCCCCACGTGGCCACCTCCGACGAACTCTTCGCCACCGTCGTCATCGGCACCCGCCCGGCCGACCCCGAGCCCGCCACGACTCCGTAGCGGTTAACTCCTTCGCCGTTGTCAGTGGGGCACCGTACGGTGGGCGCATGGCTTCGATGAGCTATGACCGCCACTGTGCCGAAATCGTCGCTCAGACCGCCCTGTTGAGCACCCGCCTGTCCGATGCCGACCTCTCGGCGCCGGTGCCCTCCTGCCCCGGCTGGACGCTCGCCCAGTTGGTGCGCCACCTCGGCGGTGCGCACCGCTGGGTCGACACCATCATCCGGACCAGGGCCACCGGCCCGGTCCCCGACGACCTGGTCAACGACGTCACCGGCTACGCCGACGTGGACGCGGCCGCGCTCGGCGCCTGGCTCACCGAGGGCGCCGAGCAGTTGGCCGACGTCCTGCGCGCCGCCGGGCCCGACACCGCGGTCTGGACGGTGGCCCCGGGCGGCACGCCGGCCTTCTGGGCCCGCCGGATGACGCACGAGACGGTGGTGCACCGTGCGGACGCCACCTTCGCCACCGCGCGGTCCCCGGCCGGCCCGGCCCCGGCCGACCGCCCGTTCGCCGTCGTCGAGGACGTCGCCATCGACGCCCTCGACGAGTGGATGTCCTTCGGCTCACTGCCGGTCGTGCTCGAACCCAAGCCGCGGATATGCGCGTTCATGGGCGCCGGCCACAGCCTCCGCTTCCGGGCCACCGACGCCGCCCCCGAGGCCGCGGCGGACTGGCTGATCAGCCTGGAGGCCGACGCCCTCACCTGGCACCGCCCGGCCACCGGCACCCTCGCCACGCCGACCACCACCACCGTCCGCGGGGCCCTGAGCGACCTCCTGCTGCTCGTCTACGGCCGCCTCCCCACCCGCGGCCCGACCCCCGGGCCGGTCGGCGCGCACACCGGCCCGGTCGAGATCACCGGCGACCTCGACCTCCTCGACGCCTGGCTGGACGCCGTCAGCTTCTGGCTCAAGGAGTAGCAGGAGCAGGGCAGTTACGCGGCCCGGCACCTCTCAGGGGGACGATGCCCAACGGGCCCCGGTCGCGGCCGGTTCGGCGGTGGTCGTGGGCGGACCGGCAGTCAGCGCACCGGGGCGTCGGCCGGCGGGGCCAACGCCCATGAGCGGCAGGGCTCTTGGGGATCGGACAAGGCGCCGCCCTCCGCTCCCGTAGGGCGGGTGACCGGGCGGCGGCTCCGATCGCCCGGCCCGTTCACGGCGTGACAACCGGCTCGACCCCGGTCAACGCGCAACTGGCCGCCCAGAGTCGGGCCGCGACCTCGGTGTCGGCCAGGTTGCGCCACCGCGGCTCGTTGCGCGGCCGGCCGCGCAGGCCGAGGACCCGAGGACCCCACAACTGCCCGCCGCGCACGCCCGGATCGAGCACCGCGCGCACCGCCGGCCACGCCCCGGCGTGCTTGCCCTGAAGGACGGCGGCCGCGGGCAGCCCGCGCAGCCAGGCGCCGGCGGTCCGGACGTGCACCGGCGGGCGGGTCGGGGTGCGGGAGTCGAGGGCGCCGCCGGGGTGGACCACCACGCTCGCCACCGGGCTGCCGGCGGCCCGCAGTCGACGGTCCAGCTCGAACCCGACGTGCATCTGCGCCAGTTTGGACCGTCCGTAGGTGCGCTTGGGCCGGTAGTCGCGCCGGGACTGAAGGTCGTCCAGATCCAGCCGCTCGGTCTTGGCCGCGAAGCTCCCCATGGTCACCACGCGGCCCGCCGGCGCGGCCGACAGCAGCGGCAGCAGCCACCGGGTCAGCGCGAAGTGCCCGAGGTGGTTGGTGCCGAACATCAACTCGTGTCCGTCGCCGGTCTCTTGGCGCGCCGGCCCGTCGAGCGCGACCCCGGCGTTGTGGACCACCGCGTCGAGGCGCGTCACCTCCAGGGACTCCACCGCGTCCCGGAGGGAGGCGAGGTCGGCGAGGTCCATCCGGACGGCCCGTACCCGTGCGCCGGGGACCCGGGCGCGCAGCGCCCCCAGGGCGTCCTCGGCCCGCGCCGGGTTCCGGCTGCCCAGGATGACGACGGCCCCGGTCGCGGCGAGCTGCTCGGCGACGAAGTACCCGATGCCCGCGTTGCCGCCGGTGACCAGGACGGTACTGCCGTCGGCGGACGGCAACCGGTGCACGTCCCAGCGCGGGACGGACGGCACGGATGACACGGGCGGCACGGACGACATGCGGGCTCCCTTATGGCACGAGGCGCGACGATCAAGACGGGACGAGACGACGGGTGACGGGATGACGGGACAGCCACGGCATACGGCCCGCCGCCCCCGCCCCCGGTCCTCACCCACACTCGCAGCGACCACCAACAGCCCACCGACGCACCGCCGACGCCGCACCGACAGCGCCCGCCGACAACCCCGCGGCCCCTCCACGCGACAGGGCGACGCGCGGGCCACCTCGACTGTCCTGTCGCAGTTAAGTCCGAGTGGTGTAGGGCCTCGGATCTGGGATGCCCGGAGAAGTCTGAGACGACGGGTCCTGGGGGCGTCTCAGCTTGCGCCGGGTAGCTCTTCGTTGGGCATATGCGGCGAGGGATCTTTCGATCCCGTCGGCGGCATCCCGTAAGGCATGGACGAACCACATGCCTCCGTCGAATCGGGGGACCAACTCGACTTGGAGTCGGTTGTTGAACTCGTCGATGAACTGCTGGAAGCCGTGTCCTTACGCGAGGGCGAGTGAGCGCCAGTGAGGTGAGGCGTAGAGCGCGGTGATGGTGACGGTCTCCGGGTAGTGGGCGATGAGACGGCGGTGGTCACGGTTGCTGCCGTGCCGGAGTGGGGGAAGGGCTTGGACGCGTCGCGCTGTGTCCTCGTGGCGGAAGCTGCGACCGGCGAGGTCGTGCCAGAGCTTGGCTCCGCGCTCGTAGCAGGTGGTGAGGACAACGGGCCCGTGCTTGTGGAGAAGGCGGTGGTGACGTCGTTGTGCCTGCAGGACGTCAGGTAGAGCGGTGAGATCGGCCTGGATCTGGTAGTGCCCTGCTGGTTCTCCGATCCAGAGTCTGTGGCGGAGGCAGACCTGGTGGTGGAAGCGCGAGCGCCAGGCGGTGACCTGATGAACGCGGTTGTAGGTTCCGGTGCGACGGGCGACGCAGAGATGGCAGGGGACGCCCGGAAGAAAGTCCGGGCGGGAGGGGTGGAACATCTTCGGCTGTTGACCGAGATAGGGGATCGCCTGCAGCAGGCTCTTCCGGGACTGGCCGCTGGCCAGGCTGAGTCGGTCAATGTAGTCCTGCCGGGACTCCAGCCAGCTGCTCTGCGCGAGTGCTCGTGTGGGAATGACTCCGTTGGCCTCGCCCAGGCGGCGGAGGTAGGACTTCTCCGTCTCTTGCGGGAACGGGGTGACGGGGCGGGGAAGACGCCTGGTCAGCCAGTAATCAGTTGGTTCGCTCATCCGGCCCTCTGGCGGGAGGCGTTCTCGCTGTTGTGATCGATCCGGGTCTTCTTCAGCAAGCTCTGGGTGATGCGTTCGCTCTGGTCGAGGATCGCGGTGATGGCCGCGGCGCGGATCAGGTGAGAGAGGCTTCCGATCATGCCGCCGGTGCGCTGGTGCAGATAGTCGGAGAGATTCACCAGGGTCTGCGGCTGGTGGCGGTGGAGGCGCAAGGTGTCCTCCAAGGTGGCGATCAGTGATCGCCACTCCGCGTTGCGGGGGAAGGCGCCGGTGCGGACCAGGGTGCAGCGTCCGCCCATCTGCCGGCCGCGGATGCCGGTGAAAACGCCGGACTGCTCGACGTCGATGCCGGCATAGACGAAGGTTGCGGGCAGGTGTTCGGTGAAGTACTTCAGGTGATCGGACAGGTCCTCGCCGGCGGTGGTTCCGTGGTTCAGGAGGTGGATCTCGTCGACGAGCACGAGGTCCGTGCGGGCCTCGATCATCACCTGGCAGACGACGTTGGTGATATCGATCGTGTTGTGACGGGCCGAGACGGAGGGCAGGCCGAGGAAGCGGGCGAACTCGATGGCGAGTTTCCTGGGCGACCCCTTGGGCGGGGCAGTCAGATAGACGACCGGGATTCCGTCGCTGTCGGGATGGCGTTGGCGGACGCGCAGTTCGTGGAGACGGCCGAGCTGCTTGAGCGCCGTGGTCTTGCCCGTGGTCTGCTGACCGGAGACGATCAGGCCGCGCCGGGCTCCGGTTTCACGCTGGTTGAGCAGAGTCAGCAGGCGCCCCTGGTGGGCGATCTCCCGGACGGCCGAGGTGCGTACGACTTGAAGTTCGGAGTGGTAGAGGATGCGGGCATCGTCGTAGGACTCCTGATCGGCGGGGCTCAGCGAACGCCACCGGTCTTCGGGCAGCAGATCGAAGCTGGTCTGGTCGGCTTCGACGAACTGCCGCCAGCCGGTGAGCTGCGTGGTGGGATCACGCCGCGTCTCCAGCAGCCCGCCGGTGCCACCAGTGTCCGGGTCCGGTGTGTTCACCACCATTTCTCGGCCTCCTTGCGGGCGTCGAAGATTCCGAGCGGGACGACGTCGGCGAGGGCGCCCTCGCCTTCCTCCGGTTCCTCCGCGTCGGGAGGCGGCGGCTCAGCAGGCGTTGCAGGAGCCGGCCGGGGCCAGGAGGGAGCGCTGGTGGTCCGGGTCCGGGCGGCGACCTTGCGGTCCTTGCGGCTGCGGCCAGAGGGCCTGCCCGCCGTGCCTTGGGGGCCGTCGGCGGCCCGGTCCAGGAGCGCGACCGCGGCCTGCGCGATCTCCTCCTCGGTGACTGGATCGGCACCCCGCTCGGCAAGGACCCGGCGGGCGTGGTCCCAGGCCAGTTCACCCATCGGCATCGGAGCGGTGCGCAGATGCCGCCAGATCGCGGTGATCCAGCCGCCCTCACGATGATTGCGTACCCAGATGCGAGAGATGTCGTATGGGTCGTAGTGGACCTCCCACCCCTTCCCGTCCGGGCCGGCGCCGGACGGCTGGCGGCGGAACGGCGTCAACTCCGTGCTGTCGTAGGTGCGGTGGCCCAGCCGGATCCCGTAGGAGTTGATCGTCCGACGGCAGCGGGGCAGCAACTCGATGTACTCGTCCGGGCTGAGCGCGACCGGGACATGCCCGGCCGCCGCGACGAGCGCGGCGTACTTCTCGTTCGGACTCAGAGCCTTGCCTGGCATCAGCGGGTCGCGCAGGCCGTCGTGCGGGCGGTTCTGCCAGATCACGATCCACTCCTGGAGCAGTTCCTGGAGCTGATGCATCGACCAGACCGCCTGCGCTGCCGGATCGGTGCCGCGGTGCTCGGTGCTGCGGCCCTTGTGACCGGGCAGGTGTGAGACGAACATCGTGGCCACCGAGCCCAGCGTCGTCTCGATGTGCGGCTTGTCCGTCGGAGTATCGGGGTGCGCGGGCTGGAAGGAGATGCCCAGCGACTGGCAGGCCGAGCGGAACGTGTCGGAGATGTAAGCTTTGCCCCGGTCACAGACGATCGTCTCCGGCGTGATCACCGGGATCGCCGCTGCTTGGGCCAGCCGCTCGTCCAGCGCCGTGAGCGAGACGTGCGGCAGCACCGAGCGGGACATCCGCAGCGCGTCCGGCCAGCCCGGACGCATCGACTCCGGAGTCATCGCCCTCGCCAGCAGCAGCGCGGCATCCACCGCCTTCGTCGAGGGCCGCAGCACCGCCGCGGCCAATGTGCGGGTCGCGATATCGACGATGCCGGTCAGCTCCACGGTGTCGACCGTGCCGTCGTCGTGCACGACCAGCACATCCAGTGGAGTCGAGTCGATCTCCATCACCTCACCCGGCCGGATGGCGGTCAGCTGGCCGAACATGCCCTCGGGCTGTTTGGCCAGCGAACGGCGGGTGCGGGCCGAGCCCAGCGTGTGCCGGCCGGAGGAGATCGCCTTGAGCAGCCGGTAGAACGTCGCCCGTGACGGCAACGGCACCGCCCCGGCCCCGTGCTCGTCCTCCAGGAGACGTTCCATCCGGCGCCGCAGCACCTGTGCGGAGACCGTGGACCTGGCGGTTTGCTCTTCCACGACCTTCCGCAGGGCGGCCACCACCCGCCGGTCGGCGCGGCCCGTGCCGTCCGGGGCCGAACGCAGTCGCGGATCGACCAGACCGAGCACACCCTCCCGCTCGAATCTGGCCCGCATGTCCTGCAACATGGTCAACGACACCGTCGTCTCCGCCGCCTCCAGCTCAGCGACCTTCGTCAACTCTCGCTGCCGCAGAGAACGGACGGCCGGGTCGTACTCGTCTTTCACCGGCCCGTGCGGGTCATCGAGTGGGCGGCCGGTCAGCATCTCCACCAGGTGCCGCTGCCACCATTCGGCCCGCTCAACCGCCTTGGCGGGAAGTCCCTCCAGCACCCCGGCCGCCGGCACCACCGCGCGCACCGAGACCGGCGTGACCACCTCGAAGTCCTCACCGGTCAGCAGATGGGCGAGCATCACGACGCTCGCCGACTGGGTTTCGTCGACCAGCCGGACCGCGGTCCCCTCCAGCGCGGCCACCGTCTGCAGACGGCCGTCGAAGCGGACCAGGTCACCCGCTCGCAACAGCCGCGGACGCAAAGGCATCCTGGCCCCCTTCCCGCACCACGCCGAGCCGGACTTCCGCGTCCGCGGCCAACAGTCCGGCCCCCAGGTCCGCAATCAGGACCTGCCGCCAGAGGAGGTGAAACAGCACCGGAAGCACCGCGACCGGATCGCCCACGTGGCGAGCCCCGTCCAGCAGCCCGCCTCCCTCGGCGAAAGCTGCCATCAGCCGGGCAGCGACCCCGGCGCGGTGCACCCGCGGATGCCGATACCCCGCCAGCCCCATCAGCACCGCATCCGGCGCCCCCACCCGGGTGAAATCCCAGCCCACCAGCGAACACGCCGCCGCCGTCACGGCGAACTTCACCGCATCGGGAGGCTTGATCCGCTCGTCGGGGCGGACGTCGACCACCAGAGCAGTGCCGTCCGCGCGGCGCACGAAGAAGTCCGGTGTGTGCCGGATCCGCTTTCCCTCCGTTCCCGTCCACGACAGCCGGAACGGCTGCGAGGCCATGCCCGTCACCAGCGGATCGAAGTCGAGCAGCATCAGATGGTCCCGCTCCAGCCACGACTCGTGGCCCACACGCCCGCCGCAGGTCGCCGACCAGTACCAGCCGCACCGGTTGGTCTGCCCCCGGAACGTTGGGAACCGGCGTTCGGGCCGTACCGATTCGAACGGCACCGGCCACAGCCGCCCCAGCGAACCCCGCTCACGGAACCCGGCGGCGCTGACGTACTCCAGCTCGACGTCTTCCGCCGACAACACGCTCGTATCCATCCGGGCCTCCGGTACGACGCCGACCAGTCGCGAAGACCGTACGGAAGGCGGCGATGACGTACCCGGAGAAGACCGAGACGCTCCACTAAATGCCCGGAGATGACTGAGACGTCAGCTCACTTGCCCGGGGACGACTGAGACTGCCCGGACATCACAGAGACAGGACATCGACGAACCGAGGTCGACGCCCGCCCCCGCCAAAACCGCGTCACTCTTGCTAGCACTTGCTTGCAATAGTTAGCACTACCGTGCAGTATCGAGTCATGGCATCACTCAATGTCGGCAATCTCGGCGAGTTCCTGCGGGAGCAGCGGCGCACCGCGCAGCTCAGCCTGCGGCAGCTCGCGGATGCCGCGGGGGTGTCCAACCCGTACCTCAGCCAGATCGAGCGCGGGCTGCGCAAGCCGAGCGCGGAGATCCTCCAGCAGTTGGCCAAGGCGCTGCGGATATCCGCCGAGACGCTGTACGTCCAGGCCGGAATCCTGGACGAACGGCGCGCCCCGGACGGCGCCGGGGTGCAGACCGCGATACTCACCGACCCGTCGCTGAACGAGCGGCAGAAGCAGGTCCTGCTGCAGATCTACGAGTCCTTCCGCAAGGAGAACGGGCTCGGCGGTGCCGCGGCCGACGGCGTCGCGCACCGGGCCGGCGACGGGTCCGAGGACGGGGGCCGCCCCCATGAGACAGAGGCCGACGGCGGCCCGCACGCCACCTGAGCAACCCCATCGTTTCCAGGAGGAACCACGTCATGGCCATCACCACCGATGACCTCCGCAAGGCCCTGACCGACGCGACCCCGCTGTACGCCCTGGCCGGTACCGCCGACCTGGCCGCCGAGAAGCTGGGCGAGGTGCCGCAGCTGGTCGAGAAGCTCAAGGCCGAGGCGCCCAAGCGCTTCGACTCCGTCCGCAGCACCGACCCCAAGGACATCCAGGCCCTGGTCACCAAGCAGGCCAAGGAGGCCCAGGACAAGCTCACCGAGCTGCTGGGCTCGCTCGACGGGGATCTGAAGAAGTTCCGCGACCAGGCACAGGAGCTGGCACTGCGCGGCGTCGGCCGGGCCGCCGAGGTCGCCGTACAGGCCCGCGAGACCTACGACGAGCTGGCCGAGCGCGGCCGCGGCGCGGTGCAGAACTGGCGCGGCGGCGCCGCCGAGCAGGTCGAGGAGCTGGCGGTGGCGATCGAGCCGCAGCCGGGCAAGGACGGCGCGGGCGACGTCCCGGGCAACGGCCGCGCCAAGACCGTGCCGGCCAACGGGACCCCCGCCCAGGCGAAGGCCACCGCCTCCACCGAGCCCAAGACCGCCACGGCGAAGAAGCCGGCCCCGCCGCGCAAGCCCGCCGCGGGCCCGGCGAAGAAGAGCACCCCGCCGTCGGCGAAGTGAGCCACCGGTGAGCGGTGATCCATCGGCGGGCCGGGCACTCCTCACGTGCCCGGCCCGTTGTCCGGGTACGGTGGGGCGGAAAGGGCCGCACGGACCGAGATGACAGACCGAGTTTCCTGGGTGAACGGCTAACGGGTGGTGGACGGCGTGCTGATTTACGGATTCCAGAGCGTACTGAGCTGGGTTCAGCTCGCTCTCGGCGTGTACGCCGCCGTGATGCTCGTCGATGCGGCCACCCGCCGCGAGGCCGCCTACCGCGCGGCTGACAAGAACAACAAGGCGATGTGGCTGGTCTTCCTCGGGATCGCCACGGCGCTGCTGTTCCTGCTGCCGCTGCTGTCGTTCCTGCCGATCATCGGCGTGATCGCGGTGATCGTCTACACCGTCGACGTCCGACCGGCGCTGCGCGCGGTGAGCGGCGGCGGCCGCGGCTGGCACAAGGGCTCCAGCTCGGACGGTCCCTACGGGCCGTACAACGGCGGCCGCTGAGCCCGGGCGGGCCCGGAGCTCGCCGACCCGCCGGCTACCGCCGGTCCAGCAGCAGCACCGCCACGTCGTCGGTGAGCTCCCCGCCGTTGAGCGCGCGCACCTCGCGCACCGACGCCTCCAGCAGTTCCTCGCCCTGGAGGCCACTGGCCATCTGGCGGGTGACGAGTTCGGTCATGCCCTCCTGGCCCAGGCGCCGGGTGCCCTCGCCGATCCGGCCCTCGATCAGGCCGTCCGTATACATCAGCAGGCTCCAGGCGGCGCCCAACTCGACCTGGTGGCGCGGCCAGCGGGCCTGCGGCAGCAGCCCGAGCGCCGGGCCGCCGAACTCGTACGGCAGCAGCTCCGGCTGCTGTCCGGCGCGGGCCAGCAGGGGCGCGGGGTGGCCGGCCAGGCAGACCCCGGCCCGGTGGCCGTCCTCCGAGATGTCGACGGTGCACAGCGTCGCGAAGATCTCGTCGTCGGGGCGCTCGTTCTCCAGCACCTTCTGGAGCGTGGCCAGCAACTCGTCGCCATAGAGCCCGGCGAAGGTCAACGCCCGCCAGGCGATGCGCAGTTCGACGCCGAGCGCGGCCTCGTCGGGGCCGTGGCCGCAGACGTCGCCGATCATCGCGTGCACGGTGCCGTCCGGGGTGCGGACGGTGTCGTAGAAGTCGCCGCCGAGCAGGGCGCGGCTGCGGCCGGGCCGGTAGCAGGCGGCGAAGCGCAGCTCCGAGCCGTCGAGCAGCGGGGTGGGCAGCAGGCCGCGCTCCAGGCGGGCGTTCTCCTGGGCGCGCAGCCGGGACTCGGTGAGCTGGCGCTGGGCGAGGTCGGCGCGCTTGCGTTCCACGGCGTAGCGGACCGCGCGGCTGAGCACCTTGCCGTCCAACTCGTCGCGGAAGAGGTAGTCCTGGGCGCCCACCCGCACCGCGTCGGCGGCCCGCTCGGCATCCGTCTCGCAGGTGAGGACGAGGACGGCCTGCGCGGGCGCCATGCGCAGCACGGCCCGGACGGCGGCCAGTTCGTCGCCGGAGTCGCCGGCGCGGGTCCCGTCGCGGTCCTCGCGGCCGGCCGGCTCGGCCGGGGTGAGGTCGAGCAGGATGCAGTCCACGTCGTCGGTGAGCAGCCGCTCGGCCTCGGTGAGGTTGCGGGCGGTGCGCAGCCGGACCTTGCGGCCGGCCCAGTCCCACATCTCCGGGACGTGGTTGTTCGGGTCCTCGCCTATGAGGAGCAGCGTCAGCCCATGGGCGGGCGGCTCGGGCGCCGGCTCCACGGCGGCGACGGGCTCGGCCACGGGGGCGGGCGGTGTGACGGAGGACACGGTCCGGGTCCCCGTGGTGGTCGCATGGCCGGTCACCGGGTGGGCAGCATTCCGGCCGGCCGGAATGCGAGGGTCGGCGGGCCGCGGCAGACCGGCCTCCGGGAGATCCCGGGGCAGCGGGGCGGAACCGGCGGGCCCATGGGGCGCGTCCTGCGGAGCGGGGGAAGCCCCGGAGCAGCCCCCGTGCGCGGGCATGCCGGCGGCGGCCGCGCGGGTCTCCGCGCAGCCTGCGTTCACCGGTCCTGCCTGGTGCGGCAGCACGGCCGTCCGCGGGTGCGGCACGGGTACGGGCATGGGTCTGCTTCCTTCCCTCCCCCCGAGGGGTGCGGCGGCGCACCGACCGGCGCACCACCGTGCCCGGTTCGACCCCGCTCGTCGGTCGGCTGAGCAGGGCGCTACCGGGCATCGAATGGCGACCATAGCGTCCGGAGCACCGGGCGCGGAATGCCCTTTGGCACGCGGCCTTCGTCATATGCCAACGCCGATATGGCACTTCACCTGGGGAGCCCGGCGAGGGGAATGACGAACATCACCCCACCCGAGCGCAATCCGCTACCGGATCACTACGGAAAGCCAGCCCCGCGCCACCCGCGACCGATACCGGAGAAATTGCCCCATCCGTTCGCCCGTTGACTTCCGGTAACGCCGTCGATTCCGCCCCGACGGCGGCGAACGCGGCATGGCACGAGTAACGGATGCCACCCGGAACGCAGTGCGGAACGCGGCGCCGAACGCACGGAGAAAGGGGGGTAATCGGCGGTAAGCGGGCGGCAAGGGGCGGCCGGAGAATGTCCGGAATCATTCCGTGCCGCCCTGCCCCGCCCCGCCCCGTCAGCCGGTCCGCTCGCCGTCCGGCCGGACCACCCCCAGGATCGGCATCGAGCCGGCGCCCGTGATGGTCACCTGCCGGCCGGGGCGCGGGGCGTGCACGATCGCCCCGTCGCCGAGGTACATCCCGACGTGACTGGCGTCCGAGAAATAGATGACGAGGTCGCCCGGGCGCATCTCCTTGAGCGGCACCCGGGGCAGTTGTCGCCATTGCTCCTGCGAGGTGCGCGGAATGGTCCGGCCGGCCGCCTGCCAGGCCCGTAGGGTGAGCCCGGAGCAGTCGAAGGTGTTGGGGCCGACCGCACCCCAGACGTAATCCTTGCCGATCTGCGAAGTGGCGTAGGAAATCGCCTTCTTGCCCTGCTCGGTGGCTTTTCCGCGGATGTCCCGGAGCGCGCCGGAGTCGAGCCATTTCTGCTGGGTCAGCAGTGCCTGCTCGTCCTCCAGTTTCCGCAGCCGGTCCTTTTCCTTGGCGGCCAGCCGGGATTCCAGCGCTTTCGCCGCATCGATCTTGTCGTTGATCTGCTTGCGGGCGGCGTCCTTCTTCTGGCGATCGGCCTCCAGTTGCTCCCAGCGGTGGCTGGCGTCCTGGGCGTAGCCGTCCAAGTCGCTCTTGAGGTGCGTGAGTTGGCCGATCACGCCCTTGACCGCCTGCTGCCCCTTGCGGACCAGATCGGCGTTGGCCAGAAAAGCCTCGGGATCGGCGTTGAGCACCAGCTTCGCCTCGGGAGGAATGCCGCCCGCCCGGTACTGCGCGCTGGCCAGCGCCCCGGCCTGCCGCTTGAGGACGGCCAGCCGGCCCTGCGCGGCCACGATGGTACGGGCCAGCTCGACGATCTTCTTCTGCTGGAGCTGGACCTGTTCCTCGGCGGCGTTGTACGCGTCGGTGGCCCGCTCCGCCGCGCGGTAGAGCCCCTCGATCTCCTTGCGCACCTCGTCGAGATGGCGCGCCCCGCCGTCGGGCGGTGGGCTCGGGGCGGGCGCCCGCTGCGCCGCCGTCGCCGTCCCGCCGAGCAGCCCCGTCGCGCAGAGCACCACTGCGGTGCAGAGCGCCAACCGGCCGCCCCGCAGACCCCGTACGCCCCGTGCGTCCCGCTCCCCCGCCACGTCCCGAACGCTCCTTTGTGCCCCCTGGCTCCCCACCGGTCACCTCCGGCTCGTTCCGCACCGATTCGTGTGCGCGCTTCGGCGCGGATGCTGCCATACCGACCGGTAATCCAACAGGGCGACGGGCCGTTTCGCCGGAAGACGGGCGCCCGCGCCCCGAACGCGGCGCTCCGGAGTGGCGCTTCACGACCGGGCGGGCGTCCCGGAGCCGGCGGTCGCGCCGGCCCGCGCCGCACGCAGCCGACGGCCGAGGTTCACCGTGCGTTCACTCCGCTCCATCGGCTGCTTCACCTGATCTGCCTAATTTCGGCCGTACCGAGTGCGCGGTGCGCCGTCAGGCGACGGCGCCGCCCACCACGCCACCACCCGCACGCCGAGGAAACGGCGCGCACCAGGAAGGAACTCTCGACAGTGAAGCAGCTTCAGCGCAAAAACCGGGTTCGCGCCCTCGCCGTTGGCGCTCTCGCCGTCTCCGGTGCCCTGGCCCTTTCCGCGTGCGGCTCCGACAACACCAGCGGCGGGAGCGGCGGCAGCGGCGGCAGCTCCGCCAAGGCGGCCAACATCAAGTGCGAGGGCAAGGGCAAGCTGCTCGCCTCCGGCTCCTCGGCGCAGAAGAACGCCATGGACGTCTGGGTGCAGAACTACGCCGGCGCCTGCCAGGGCACCGAGATCAACTACCAGCCCACCGGCTCCGGCGCGGGCATCACCACCTTCCTCCAGGGCCAGACCGCGTTCGCCGGCTCCGACTCCCCGCTGAAGCCCGAGGAGATCGCCAAGTCGAAGTCCGTCTGCAAGGGCGGCCAGGCGATCGACCTGCCGATGGTCGGCGGCCCGATCGCGGTCGGCTACAACGTCCCCGGCGTGGACAGCCTCGTCCTCGACGCGCCCACCCTGGCGAAGATCTTCGACTCGCAGATCTCCAACTGGAACGACCCGGCGATCAAGAAGCTCAACCCGGGCGCCAAGCTGCCGGACCTGAAGATCCAGGCGTTCCACCGCTCCGACGACTCCGGCACCACCGACAACTTCACCAAGTACCTCAAGGGCGCCTCCGGCGGCGCCTGGAAGCACGAGCCGGGCAAGAAGTGGGAGGGCAGCGGCGGCCAGGCGGCGTCCGGTTCGGCCGGCGTCTCCTCGCAGGTCAAGCAGACCAGCGGCGCGATCTCCTACTTCGAGCTGTCCTACGCCACCGCCGGCAAGATCCCCACCGTCAAGATCAACACCGGCGCCAAGGCCCCGGTCGAGGCCACCGTCGACAACGCCTCCAAGGCGATCGCCGCGGCCAAGCCGGCCGGCCAGGGCAACGACCTCGCGCTCAAGCTCGACTACACCACCAAGGACGAGGGCGCCTACCCGATCACCCTGGTGACCAACGAGATCGTCTGCGACAAGGGCAACAAGGCCGACACCCTGCCGGCCACCAAGTCCTTCCTCACCTACATCTCCAGCAAGGACGGCCAGGACGCCCTCAAGGCCCTCGGCTACGCCCCGCTCCCGGCCGAGATCGCCGACAAGGTCAGCAAGACCGTCGCCACGCTCTCCTGACCCACCGGGCGGTGGTCGGGCCGCACGGCCCGGCCGCCGCCCGTCCGGTGCACCGCCGCGCCGGAGCCCCCCCGGGCTCCGCAGACCGGAGAAACCCATGGACTACTCCCCTCCTCTATCCGACACACCGCCACCGGCCACCGCATCGGTCTCCGGCAAGGCGGTCCGCCCCGGTGACCGCATATTCCTCGGACTCTCCCGGGGTTCCGGCATAACCCTGCTGGTGATCATGGCCGCCATCGCGGCCTTCCTCACCTACCGCTCGGTCCTCGCCATATCCGGCGACAAGGCCAACTTCTTCACCACCCTGGACTGGAACGCCACCGGCACCGAGCCGAAGTTCGGCATCGCGGTCCTCGCCTTCGGCACGGTCGTCAGCTCGGTGATCGCCATGCTCATCGCGGTCCCGGTCGCGGTCGGCATCGCGCTGTTCATCTCGCACTACGCGCCCCGCAAGCTGGCCTCGCCGCTGGGGTACGTCATCGACCTGCTCGCCGCCGTCCCCAGCATCGTCTACGGCCTGTGGGGCGCCCTCTTCCTCGTCCCGCACCTGAGCGGCCTCTACGGCTGGCTGAACGACTACCTCGGCTGGACCGGGATCTTCAGCTACAGCAACGGGGCCGCCCGCTCGCTGTTCACCGTCGGCATCCTGCTCGCGATCATGATCCTGCCGATCGTGACCAGCGTCAGCCGGGAGGTCTTCCTCCAGGTCCCGCGGATGCACGAGGAGGCCGCGCTGGCCCTCGGCGCCACCCGCTGGGAGGTGATCCGGATGTCGGTGCTCCCCTTCGGCCGCTCCGGCGTCATCAGCGCCTCCATGCTGGGCCTGGGCCGCGCGCTGGGCGAGACGATGGCGGTCGCCACGGTCCTCTCCCCCAGCTTCCTGATCAACGCCAGCCTGCTGGACCCGGGCGGCGGCACCTTCGCCCAGAACATCGCCAGCAAGTTCAGCGAGGCCGACACCTTCGGCCAGGACGCCCTGATCGCCTCCGGCCTCGTCCTCTTCGTGATCACCCTGCTCGTCAACGGCGCCGCCCGGCTGATCATCGCCCGCCGCAAGGAGTACTCGGGGGCCTCCTCATGACCGTCGCCACCAGCCACCGCCACCGCAAGGTCGCCGAGCCGCGCACCCCGCTCGCCCTGAAGCAGTCCCGGCTCCCCCGTTGGACGCTGCCGGTCCTCGCCCTGGTCTCCGTCGCCGCGGGCTGTGGCATCGGGCTGGCCGCCGGCCTCGACTCGACGGTCCAGTGGGGTCTGATCGCCGCGCTGCTCTTCCTCGTCGTCACCTACGTGCTGACCGCGGCCGTCGAGGGCGGCCGCCAGGCCAAGGACCGGCTGGCCACCAGCATGGTGTGGACCGCCTTCCTGCTCGCGGTGGTGCCGCTGGCCTCGCTGCTGTGGGAGACCATCGACCGCGGCACCAAGGTCCTCGACGGATACTTCCTGTCCCACTCGATGGGCACACTGCCCGACGCGCTGCCCGGCGGCGGCGTCTACCACGCGATCATCGGCACCCTGGAGCAGGTCGGCCTGGCGACGCTGATCGCCGCCCCGCTCGGGCTGTTGACCGCGATCTACCTCGTCGAGTACGGCCGCGGCAAGCTCGCCAAGGTCGTCACCTTCTTCGTCGACGTGATGACCGGCATCCCCTCCATCGTCGCGGGCCTGTTCGTCCTCTCCGTGTGGATCCTGATCCTCGGCTTCGGCCCGTCCGGCTTCGCCGGCTCGATGGCGCTGGCGATCCTGATGATGCCGGTGGTGGTCCGCTCCACCGAGGAGATGCTCAAGCTGGTCCCGAACGAGCTGCGTGAGGCATCGCTCGCCCTCGGCGTCCCGAAGTGGCGCACGATCCTCAAGGTCGTCCTGCCGACGTCGATCGGCGGCATCACCACCGGCGTGATGCTCGCCATCGCCCGCATCGCCGGCGAGACCGCCCCGGTGCTGCTGCTGGTCTGGGGCGCCAAGACGATCAACAACAACCCCTTCGAGGGCGCCCAGCAGTCCCTGCCGCTCTACGTCTTCCAGCAGTGGCAGCAGGGCTCCGACGCCTCCTACGACCGGGCCTGGGCCGCGGCACTCGTGCTGATCGCCTTCGTCATGGTCCTGAACCTGGTGGCCCGCGGCATCGCCCGCTGGAAGGCCCCGCAAAGGACGCGCTGACCCCCAGCCGGAGCGGAAGCACAGTGCAGTCCGACCATCCAGCCAGCGGCCGCTGACCGAGCCGCAGCAGAAAGAAGCAGTGATTGACATGGCCAAGCGCATCGACGTCAGCGGCCTGAACGCGTACTACGGCTCCCACAAGGCCATCGACGACATCTCGATGACCGTCGAGCCGCGCTCGGTGACCGCCTTCATCGGCCCCTCCGGCTGCGGCAAGTCGACCTTCCTGCGCACCCTGAACCGGATGCACGAGGTCACCCCCGGCGGCCGCGTCGAGGGCAAGGTGCTGCTCGACGACGAGAACCTCTACGGCGCGGGCGTCGACCCGGTGGCCGTCCGGCGCACCGTCGGCATGGTCTTCCAGCGCCCCAACCCGTTCCCCACGATGTCGATCTTCGACAACGTGGCGGCCGGCCTGCGGCTCAACGGCGGCTACAAGAAGAGCGAGCTCAAGGAGATCGTCGAGCGCTCCCTCAAGGGCGCCAACCTCTGGAACGAGGTCAAGGACCGGCTGAACAAGCCGGGCTCGGGCCTGTCCGGCGGCCAGCAGCAGCGGCTGTGCATCGCCCGCGCCATCGCGGTCGAGCCGCAGGTGCTGCTGATGGACGAGCCCTGCTCCGCGCTCGACCCGATCTCCACGCTCGCCATCGAGGACCTCATCGGGGAGCTCAAGGAGCGCTTCACGATCGTCATCGTCACGCACAACATGCAGCAGGCCGCGCGGGTCTCGGACCGCACCGCGTTCTTCAACCTGGCGGCCGTCGGCAAGCCCGGCAAGCTCATCGAGATCGACGAGACCGAGCGGATCTTCTCCAACCCGTCGGTCCAGGCCACCGAGGACTACATCTCCGGCCGCTTCGGCTGAGTCCGTCGGCCGCCCCCGGTGTCCCGCGGTGCTGCATGGCGGTGCCACCGCAGGACGAAGGGCCCGCCCCCGTAACCCGGGGACGGGCCCTTTCACCGTCGTGCGCCCAGCGGCGTCAGGCGAAGGTGAGCTTGATGAACCAGAACGCCAGGGCGGCGACCAGCGCCGCGGCCGGCATGGTGATGAACCAGCCCATCACGATGTTCTTGGCCACGCCCCACCGCACCGCGCGCGGGCGCTTGGTCGAGCCGACGCCCATGATCGAGGCGGTGATGACGTGGGTGGTGGAGATCGGCGCGTGGAACATGAAGGACGCCAGGTACATCACCGACGCGGAGGTGGTCTCCGCGGCGAAGCCCTGCGGCGGGTCCAGCTCGATGATCCGCCGGCCCAGCGTCCGCATGATGCGCCAGCCGCCCGCGTAGGTGCCGAGCGACATGGTGATCGCGCAGGCCAGCTTGACCCACAGCGGAATGGCGTCGTCGGCCGTCTCGACATCGGCGATGACCAGCGCCATCACCACGATGCCCATGGTCTTCTGGGCGTCCTGGAGGCCGTGCCCGAGCGCCATGCCGGCCGCCGAGACGGTCTGCGCTATGCGGAAGCCGCGCTTCGCCTTGTGCGGGTTGGCCTTCCGGAACAGCCAGAGGATCACGACCATCACGAGGTAGCCGAGCACCAGCCCGATGACGGGCGAGATGAACATCGGCAGGACGACCTTCTCGACCACCCCCGACCAGATCACCTGCGTCCCGCCGGCCAGCGCCGCGCCGACCATGCCGCCGAACAGCGCGTGCGAGGAGGACGACGGCAGACCGAAGTACCAGGTGACGAGGTTCCAGACCACGGCACCGAGCAGCGCGGCGAAGAGGATGCCCATCCCCTTGCTGCCGTGGGGAGTTGCGATCAGCCCCTCGCTGACCGTCTTGGCGACGCCGCTGCCGAGGAAGGCGCCGGCGAGGTTCATCACGGCCGCCATCGCCAGCGCGGCCCGGGGGGTCAGGGCCCGCGTCGAGACCGAGGTCGCGATCGCGTTCGCCGAGTCGTGGAAGCCGTTGGTATAGGTGAATCCGAGCGCGACCCCAATGGTCACGATGAGCGCGAAGGTGTCCATGGCGGTGGGCTCAGGACTCCTTGACCGCGATGGTCTCGACGGTGTTGGCGACGTGCTCGAAGGCGTCCGCCGCCTCCTCCAGGATGTCCACGATCTGCTTGAGCTTGAGCACCTCGATGGCGTCGTACTTGCCGTTGAAGAGGTGGGCCAGCAGCTTGCGGTGGATCTGGTCGGCCTGGTTCTCCAGGCGGTTGACCTCGATCCAGTACTCGGTGAGGTTGGCCATCGTGCGGAGGTTCGGCATCGCCTCGGCGGTCAGCTCGGCCGCCCGCGCCAGCACCTCGATCTGCTGCTCGACGCCCTTGGGGAGTTCGTCGATCTTGTAGAGGACGACCAGATCGACGGCCTCCTCCATGAAGTCCATGATGTCGTCGAGCGACGAGGCCAGCGCGTAGATGTCCTCGCGGTCGAACGGCGTGATGAACGAGGAGTTGAGCTGGTGGAAGATCGCGTGCGTCGCGTCGTCCCCGGCGTGCTCGGCCGCTCGCATCCGTTCGGCGATCTCGGCCCGTGCGGAGGCGTCCGCCCCGAGCAGTTCCATCAGGAGTTTGGAGCCTGTGACGATGTTGTCCGCGGACGCCGCGAACATGTCGTAGAAGCTCGTCTCCCTGGGGGTCAGACGAAAGCGCACGTGAAATCCTCGGGGTACATCGGATTCGGTCGAGTTGATGCTAGGCGCATCATCCAGCCACAGCTAACCCAGCTAACCGGCATTCCTTCAGTGTCGCCTATCGGGCAGCATGCTCTGCACGGGGTACCGCGAGGGCCCGAAAACTTCGGTACGATATACCCGCCGGGGGTATACGGATCGCCTCAATACCACGGGAGATGGCCATGACGACCACGGACGCGGACACCAGCGGCGGGACCGCACCCGCCGCGGCCTGCCACGGCCCCCAAGCGCATTCCGACCCCGCCGGCGGCACCGGATCTGTGACCGATACCGCTGTGGAGGATTCCGCGCCCGGCGGCCACGGCTACGCCAAGCAAAAGGACGCGCACATCAAGCGACTGCGCCGCATCGAGGGTCAGATCCGGGGCCTTCAGCGGATGCTCGAAGAAGACGTCTACTGCATCGACATACTCACCCAGGTCTCGGCGAGCACGAAGGGCCTGCAGTCCTTCGGGCTCCAGTTGCTGGAGGAGCACCTGCGGCACTGCGTCGCCGACGCCGCCACCAAGGGGCCCGAGGCCATCGACGCCAAGGTCCAGGAGGCGACCAAGGCCATCGAGCGGATGCTGCGGAGCTGACGTCCGGCGGTCCACGACCCGTCAGCGGGCCCGTCAGCGCGGGTCCGGCGTCTCCCGGTCGGCCCCCTCGCCCCGTGGTACCCCGACCACGTGCAGGAGTTCGTCGATCCGGTCGGTGCTCAGCCGGTCCTCGCTCGCGGCCGCCGCCGCGATCATCAACTCACCGGTGAGGTCGATCTCCACGAGGGCCACCTGGTCCTGAACGGTCGGATGGCGATGGGCCGGCACGTCCGACACCTCCTCCTTCGAGCGCCTTCCCACGCCGTGGTGGCTACCCGACAGCGTAAGGAGGGCCGCCCGCCCCGCACATGGCACGGAAGGACCATTTCCGCTCCGGCGGGAGGGCCGGCGCGGACGCCGCGGCCTACGAGGGCGCCGAGGCGATCTTCCCGGTGTAGATGTCGCGCCGGTCCGGCAGCCGCACCGCGACCCTGCTGCCGAACCCGTACAACACGGTCGTCGACGTCACGGCCGCCCCCTTCGGCGCCCCGTTGGCGAAGCGGAACCGCTGGCGGACCTTGCGCAGCCGCCCGGCGTCGTCCAGATACGCGTCGAACGGCACCAGCGCGGTGGTGAACCCTTTTTCCGCCGCCACCAGCGCGGGCCGGGTGCGCGCCGACGCCGCCCCGGCGGCCGCGGTCAGATCGGTCGTCCCGCGGTAGTGCCGCACCACGACCCCGCCCAGCCGCTCCTGCCCCTGGTACGTCACCTCCCGCGCGCCGCGCAGCAGTTCGGCGGCGGCCAGCGGATCGGTCGCCCCGCCGGTGACCAGATTCCCGTCGGTCAGCGCCGCGGTGTCCACCCGCACCCACTTGTCGGCCGGCACCCCCGCCCCGCGGTTCTTCATGAACAGCGCGCCGGGCGCCAGGATCTCGGTGATCGGCTGGTGACCGCCGCTGGGCTTGCCCTTCAGATCCGGCAGCACCACCCTCAACTGCCCGCTGCCGGCGGCGAAGTCATAGCCCCCGGTACCCCGGATCGCCACCCGCGTCCCGCCGCTGACCGTCTCCATCGCCGTCCGCACCTTGGCGGTGCCCGCCCGGACCAGCTCCTCGATGCCACGCCGCAGCTCCACCGCGCCCGTCGCCCGCACCGCGGCGCGCACCGGCTGCGCCTGGTCGTCCGCCGCGGCCCCCTCCGACGAACAGCCCGTCGTCGCCAGCAGCCCCGCCATCAGCCCCGTCCCGCACGCCACGGCCGCGGCGACCGCGCCGACTCGCCTGTCCTGCACCACCATGCGTACGAGCCCCCTCGGCCGCTCGTGCTCGGGACCGCCTGGGCCGGCCGGTCCGCTCGGGACGGTCACACGTCCCGCCGCCGGCTCGTCTGACGGTGCGTCGACCGATCCGTTCAACGACCGTTCCGGGGCCTCGTCACGCAACGCCACCTGGGGCGCGTAGCGTGGCCGGGTGCCCGAACGCGTCCCGCATCAGACCTCCACCACCGAGCGCGGTGCCTTCTGCCTGGCGCGCTGCGCGTGCGGCTGGACCGGGATGGCCCGCCGCGCCCGCTCCCAGGCGCGCACCGACGCCGAGCGCCATCTGGCCTCGGTGCGGGGCGCCGACGACGCCGGTCCCGGGCGCCCCGTGGAATGACCCGGTCCGTTCCGGGAACCCACCACCCCTCGCGCCGCATCTGAGGAGTGAGGGCGCAACAGCACCACTGGGCAACGGACTTCACTCGCAAACCGGACGCCACCCGTGCACGGGGGCACCCCGGCCGGTCCCGCCAGGTACGGCGCCCCAGCGCACACGCCCCGCGACCACCGGCCGGCCGGACCGGCCGGGCAGGGGCCGGACCGTACGACAACCAAGGGGGATTCATCCCAGTGAAGCGGCGCACACTCCTGATGGCCGGCGGCGGACTCACGACCGCCTCGCTCGCCTGGACCACCGGCTGCGACGGGCCCGGCGGCGCCTTCGCCGCGGCCTCCTCCGGCGGCGCGGCCGGCGGCACCGTCAACACCGCGGCCGCCGCCAAGTCCCCCACCACACAGGCCGCTTGGAGCGCACTCGGCAAGGGCCTGGACGGCGACCTGATACGCGCCTCCGACGCCTCCTACGCCACCGCCCGACGCCTCTACAACACCCGCTTCGACGCCCTCAAGCCGTCCGCCGTCGCCTACGTCAAGCACCCCGGCGACATCGCGGAGTGCCTGGCCTTCGCCCGCCGCTACGACACCCCCGTGGCCATCCGCAGCGGCGGCCACTCCTACGCGGGCTTCTCCAGCGGCAACGGCAAGCTCATCATCGACGTCTCGGCGCTCAACAAGGTCGGCGCGCCCTCCGGCGGCACCACCCGGATCGGCGCCGGCGCCAAGCTCATCGACGTCTACGAGGGCCTGGGCGCGCACGGCGTGACGATACCCGGCGGCTCCTGCCCCACCGTCGGCATATCCGGCCTGACCCTCGGCGGCGGCCACGGCGTGGTCTCCCGCGCGTACGGGCTGACCTGCGACAGCCTCGTCGGCGCCACCGTCGTCACCGCCGACGGCAAGACCGTCGACTGCGACGCCGGCCACCACCCCGACCTCTTCTGGGCGCTGCGCGGGGCCGGCAACGGCAACTTCGGCGTGGTCACCGAACTGCGCTTCCGCACCCACCCGGCGCCCCGCGCGGTGATGGCGTACATGACCTGGCCGTGGGCCAAGGCCGCGGCGGTGCTGGGCTCTTGGCAGAAGTGGGGCCCGGACCAGGCCGACGAGATATGGTCCACCGCCCACTTCGACGCCCGGCCGGGCGGCACCCCGGGCGTCTCCGTCGCGGCCTTCTCCCTGGGCAGCCACCGCGACCTCCAGAACGCCGTGGACAAGCTGGCCGACCAGCCCGGCGGCCCCGGCCCGGCCAGCCGCGTCAGCCTCACCCCGATCGGCTACCTGGAGGCGATGGAGGCGTACGCGGGCTGCTCGAAGAAGTCCAACGCCCAGTGCCACATGCCGGGCACGCTCCCCGGCCACAGCGGCGCCGGCACCCTGGGCCGGGAGACCTACGCCGCCCGCTCGCACTTCTTCGACCGCTCGCTGTCCGCGGCCGGCATCCAGACCCTGCTCTCCCAAATAGAGGCCGGCGGCCGCAAGGGCGTCGCCGGCAACGTCGCGCTCACCGCGCTGGGCGGCGCCATCAACCGCGTGGGCACCGGCGACACCGCCTTCGTCCACCGCCGCTCCCGCTTCCTCGCCCAGTACCTGACGTCCTGGTCGGCCACCGGCACCGGCGCCGCCGGCACCGCCTGGCTCAACGGCTTCCACGCCGCGATGCACCGGCACTCCTCGGGCGCCGCCTACCAGAACTACACCGACGCCGCCCTGACCGACTGGAAGTCCGCCTACTACGGGACGGCCGCCACCCGGCTCGACAAGGTCAAGCAGACCTACGACCCGCAGCGGCTGTTCAGCACCTTCGCGCAGGCCCTCTGAGCGCCCCGCCCGCCCGAGAACGCCGAGGGCCCGGCCCCCGCTCCAGGGGCCGGGCCCTCGCGCCGCGTTCCGTCGGTGCCGTCGGTCGCCGTCAGGCCGCCAGGTCCTTGTCCCGCTCGTCGTGGCGGTGCAGCGCCGGCTCGGCGCTGACCACCGGAGCCGGCCCGGACTCCGCGCCGCGCCCGTCCGCGGCCGGCTCCGCCGTCACTCCCCGCGCCCGCACCAGCCACCGCAGCGGGGAGCGCTCCACCGCCGTCATCAGCGGCACCAACAGCGCCTGCGCGAGCGGCGCCAGCAGCAGCGCGACGGCCGTGCCGAGGGCGAACCCGCCGATCACGTCGGTCGGGTAGTGGACGCCCAGGTAGACCCGGCAGAAGCCCTCCAGCAGCGCCAGCCCGATGCCGATCAGCCCGAAGCGGCGGTGTGCGACGAACAGGCCGACGCCGACGGCCATGGTGAGCGTGGCGTGGTCGCTGACGAACGAGAAGTCGCTCTTGCCCGGGACCAACACCGCAAGGCCGGCATGGTCCTTGAACGGCCGCGGCCGCTCGACGAAGCCGCGGATCGGGACGTTGGCCAGCAGCGCCAGCCCGGCGGCCAGCGGCGCCCACACCAACCCGGCGATCGCGGCCAGCCCTTCGGGCTTGCGGCGGGCGGACCACCAGGCGAGCAGACACAGCACCCCGAGGGCGGCGATCAGGCCGTACTCACCGATGAACTCCATCGCGCGGTTCACCCCTTGCGGGGCGTGCTTCGCGAGGCCGTTGATGCCGTCGAGCACGTCGACATCGGGGTTGGGCCCCTCGAATGCGAGTCCAGCCATCTGCCGTGGCCCCTTATCTTCCGCGCGCGCGTGCGCCGCCTACGTGCTACCAACCCCCGTTGCCGATCTGTGTGGCCGTCGAGCGCGAACCGTCGACAGGGTGCTTGCGTTCCCACGCCAAGGAAACGCGCCACCCACCTCCGGCGTTCCACTCTCCACGGGATGATCACCAGGACGTTATCGGAACTTGACACATCACCGCAGTTCAGAACCCATGGTCAAGCACCGCTCCCGGTGGGCAGCGCTTTCGCGCCATCGGACGTCACGCGCGTCGCGCCGATGTAGTCGGGCTGGTCGATCTTGTCGAACCGGATCACCGCCCCGGTGTACGGCGCGTTGATCATGTATCCGCCGCCCACGTAGATGCCCACGTGGTGGATGGTCCGCGGGTCGTTGAGGTCGTGGGCGAAGAACACCAGGTCCCCCGGGAGGAGTTCGTCCCGCCTCGGGTGCGGGCCGGCGTTCCACTGGTCGTTGGCCACCCGCGGCAGCTCGATGCCCACCGCGTGGTACGCGGCCTTGGTCAGCCCGGAGCAGTCGAACCGCCCGCCGTCGTCCGCCGTGCCGTTGCCGCCCCACAGGTAGGGCGTGCCCAGCTTCTCCTGGGCGTAGTAGATGGCGGCCGACGCCTGCTGGGAGGACGCCACCGGGGCGGTCGGCGCCTCGAAGCTCTTGGCCAGGGTCGTGATGCTCTTCACGTAGCTCTGCGTCTCGCCGTACGGCGGGACACCGTTGTACTGGATGACGCGGTAGGCGCCGGCGTTGTACGCGGCGAGCATGTTCGCGGTGGAATCGCCCGGCGCGTCCTTCACATAGCGGGCCAACTCGCAGTCGTAGGAGGCGGCCGACGGGATGGCGTCCGCCGGGTCCCAGATGTCCTTCTTGCCGTCGCCGCTGCCGTCGACGGCGTGGGTGGCCCACGTCTCGGGGAGGAACTGCGCGATGCCGAGGGCGCCCGCGGGGCTCTGCGCACGCGGGTTCCAACCGCTTTCCTGATAGAGCTGCGCCGCCAACAGCGCCGGGCTGAGGGCCGGGCAGAGGGTGCCCCACTTCTGCACCAGCGACTGGTACGCGGCCGGCACCGCGCCCTTGGCCAGCCCGACCGCCCGGCCGGTGGCCCCGGCCAGCCCGGCGGCCGCCCCGTACGTACCGATCACGAGCAGCCCGACCAGGCAGAGCATCAGCCCCACCCCGAGCCCGCTGGTAACCCAGAATTTCCGCACCCCCCAACCCTCCCCCATTCAGGCCCGGTTCACAGCCCTTTCGTCGGCCTCGGCGCGCGGGGCCGCCGCACCGCGGCGCACGGACCGGCGCACGGGGCGCTTCGAACGGTGTGCGATTCGCGTCACATCGGCGCACCCACAGGGCCCTTGACGCTCCGTCGGCCGCCTTCGACACCCGTCGGCTACCTTCGGCGCCCGGCCCCAGCAGACACCGCTCCCCCGCGCCAACCGCCGCCAGGCCCCCACCCGCAGAAACCCCGCCCCTGACAGCCCCTCACCATCCTTGACAATCAACGACAGACAGTCGTTGCCCAGCGTTATCGCCCGTGATACACACGGTGAGACAATGGCGCCTGGCGGGGCGCGAAGAGGGCCGTACACACGGCACTCCCACCGGATCCGTCGAAGAAAGCCGCCGAGTCGACATCTGATGGCGTCTTTGTCAGCGAAGATAGAGACTGAATCCGTGCCGTGCGGCACGGTCGGGCAACTATCCATAAAGGGGCGGTGAGTTCACACATGTTCATTGCAGCCCAAAAGGGCGACATCACCACCATCATCGGTGGAATCGCCCCGGACTGGGGACCGTTCGGCAGCCTGGGCAACGAGGCCCGCGTGATGGTCGAAGTCATCATGGCGGTGGCGATCCTGCTCTGCCTCGGCATCGCCATCTGGGGCGCCGCCAAGCAGCGCATCGGCGCCACCGCGCTGCGCGACACCTTCAGCGCCGAGCAGGGCAAGGGCCTGATCGTGGCCGGCCTCACCGGGGTCTTCATCATCGGCTCGTTGGGCACGCTGTTCACCATCGTCTACGGCATGGCCGTCTAGCCGACCGGCAGCCCGCCGCGGACGGCCCGGCGGCCCGGCACCACCGGCCGCGGGCCCGTCCGGACGCCCGGCGGTCCGGCCACCACCCCGGCCCTGCCCGCCACCACCGGTCGGCACACCGCGCACGTCGGCACGCGCCCGTCCCCGTGCCGCTCCGCATGCGCCCCCGCCCGTCCCCTCTCCGCCGTCCCGTGCCCTCCCGTACCCCCGCACGTCCCACCCCCCGGTCCGAGGCCCCATGCTGACGCTCCTTCATCCCGGTTCGCGGGGACCCGAGCCACGACGTGCCCACGCCCACCACCAGCGGGCCGATTGGGCCGGCCGCGTCGCGGGGACAGGTGGTTCCGGAGACCAGCAGCCCGCGGCGGGCGTTCGACGGACGGGCACAAACCGCCCAGAGTCCCCCATTCGCCTCCGCCGCTCAGCAACTGAGGAACCGTCACGGTGAGATGTACTCGTACCACTTCACCCGAGCCGGCGCCCACGCGGCTACGGTCATATGAAGGCGGCACACCAACGGCAGGGACGGCGAGGGCGGCAGCGGCGATGGCGGCAGAGGGGGCACGGGAGCGATGAGCATCGGCGACGACGGGGACTACGGCGACGGCCACGGCTCCGGCACGGGCCAGACCAGGACCAGACTCCCCGACGGCGAGGGCGACGCCTACGGCCCGCCCCGCCGCACCCGGTCCACCCTCTCCAGCCGCAACCTCATCACGGTCGTCGGCGTGGTCGTCCTGCTGATCGCGGCGATCGCCTTCGCGAACCGCGGTGGCAGCGGCAACGACGAGACGGGCTCCGGCTCCGGCGGCTCCGGCAAGGACCGGGGCGCGGCCGCCCAGCCGACCGCCCCCACCGGCACCAAGCCGGTCTCCGGCAAGACCGGAAGCATCGCCTCCGGCTTCCCGAAGACCGAACAGGGGGCACAGTCGGCGGCGGCCAACTATGTGGTGGCGCTGGGCTCCAGCGCGATGTTCAACCACGACCAACGGCACGAGGTCGTCGGCACGGTCATGGCGCCGTCGGTCGTGGACGGCTTCCAGACCAAGTTGGACAACCTCTACTCGCCGCAGTTCTTCAAGAACGCCGGGCTGAAGCCGGACGGCACCGCCCCGGCCGGGACGACGTTCGTCTACCGCACCATCCCGGTCGGCACCAAGTCCACCGCCTTCTCCGCCTCCGAGGCGACCGTCGAGGTGTGGTGCACCGGGCTGCTGGGCCTGGCCGGCGAGGGTTCCACCAAGCCGGTCACCACGAGCTGGGTCACCTTCACCATGAAGCTGTCCTGGACCGGAAGCGACTGGAAGACGGTCGGCTACGCGCAGAAGAACGGTCCGGCGCCGGTCAGCGGTGACGTTCCCGCGTCCGGCGCGAAGGAGATCGCGGGAGCGGTCGCAGGGTACGGAGGTTTCACCTATGCCCGGTAATCCGCATCGCCGGCGCACGCTGTCCCGCGTGTCCGTGGTGGTGGCGCTCCAGACCTGGGCGGTCCTCTTCGCGACCCGGGCCTTCGCCGACCCGAGCCCGAAGCCCTCCGGCGACACCTGCAACCTCGTTCCCGGCGCGGCCAAACAATTCTGCGAGACCGGCGACAAGCCCGGCGCCGGCGGGCCCAAACTGCCGACCGACAACCCCCTCGACAACAACCCCCTCGATCCCCTGGGTTCGCTGGCCAAGGGGTGTGCCAAAGCTGCGGCCTGGATTGTCGATAAATTGTCGGAGGCGGTGAAGGCGACCTCGCAGGTGGACTTCACCAATTCCGCGTTCCTGCGGCAGTACGCGGTGGTCTTCGCCGCGTCCACCGTGCTCACGCTCGTGCTGTGGCTGCTCGCCGTCGCCAAGCGGGCCGTGCGCGGGGTGCGGCTCACGGAGGCGATCAGTGAGGCGGTCGGGTTCCTGTGGCTGACGGTGCTGGCGTCCGCGTTCACGCCGCTGATCCTCTACACGGTGGTGTCGGCGACCGACGGCGTCACCGAGATCATCGCCAAGGGGACGGGGGCGCAGACCGACACCTTCTTCGGGTCGTTCTCGCAGGCGTTGACCAAGGGGACGGACATCGGCGGCGGGCCGATCATGCTGATCGTGGTGTCGCTGGTGTCCGTGCTGGCCGCCGGTGTGCTGTGGCTGGAGCTGGTGGTCCGGGCCGCGCTGCTGTACGTCGGGGCGCTGCTCGGGACCGTGGTGTACGCCGGGCTGGTCGACAAGAACATGTGGGGGCACGTGCGCCGTTGGGCCGGGATCATGATCGCGGTGATCCTGGTGAAGCCGGTGATCGTGATCGTGCTCGGCATCGCCGGGGCGCTGTCCGGGGACAAGGGGCCGAACTCCTTCTCGGCCGTGGTGTCCGGGCTCGCCATCATCATCCTGGCGATCTTCGCGAGCGCGGTGATCTACCGCTTCGTGCCCGGCTTCGGCGACGAGATGGTGTCGGCCCGCACGAGCAAGGGGCGGGCCACCGACGGCAGTCAGGCGGCCGCGATGATCTCGTCGCCCGCGGCGCTGGTGTCGCAGGGCATCAAGACGCACAGCTCCCGCCGCTCGGGCGGGGACGGCGGGGGCGGCGCGCAGGGCGGGCAGTCCCGGCCGGCCGACGCGGTGGCCGGCGGGGTCGCCGCGCACGGCTCCCGGTCGGCCCCGAGCACACCGGCGCCCCGCAGCAACCCCGGTACCGGCGTCCCACGCACCGGCAACACACCAGGAGGTGAGGGGCGTTGAGCACGCCGTCCCAGCCGATCGCGCCGCGGCGCACGTATCTGATCGGCCGCGCCCGGCCCAATGCCGCCATCGGCAAGAACCGGGAGACCGGCGAGATCACGTTGATCATCGCCGGCGCCTTCCTCGGCATGATGTGCGGGCTGCTGGTGCCCTCGCTGCCGCTGCGGATCGCCAGCCTCACGGGCTTCCCGATGCTGGGGCTGGCCGCGGTCTACGTGCCGTACCGGGGGCGCACCTTCTACAAGTGGTTCGAGATCCGGCGGAGTTTCCGCCGTACCGTGCGCAAGGGAGGGGCGGTGTACCGCTCCGGGGCGATGGAGGCCGGCGTGCGACTGGACGGGAGGGAAGTGGAGATCGGGCCACCGCCCGGCATCGGGCGGATCAGTTGGCTGTCGGCGCCGTTCGGGCCGGACGAGATCGCGGTGCTGCTGCACGCCGACCGGCGGACGGTGACCGCGGCGATCGAGATCGAGGGGCCGGGCGTCGGGCTGCGCGACAGCGAGGACCAGGAGGCGCTGGTCGACCGGTTCGGCACGCTGCTCAAGCACGTCGCCAACGGGGACGGCTTCGTGACGCGGCTCCAGATGTTGGCGCGCACCCTGCCCGCCGACCCGGACGCGCACGCCAAGGACGTCACCCAACGGGGAGACGTCAACTCCCCGCGCTGGCTGCAGGAGTCCTACGACCAGTTGCAGTCGATGGTGTCGACCTCCTCGGAGCAGCACCGGGCCTATCTGGTCGCGTGCATGCACTACAACCGGGAGCTGGCCGCCGAGGCGGTCACCATGGCCCGGGCCGCGGCCGCCCAGCGCGGCGGGCTGCTGCGCCGGAAGCTGGACCGGGACGCCGGGCTGGCGGTGGTGATGGCCCGTGAACTGACCGACATCTGCGCCCGGTTGACGGAGGCCGACATCCGGGTCCGCCAGCCGCTGGGGCAGGCGCGGCTGGCGTCCCTGGTGCACTCCATGTACGACCCGGACCACCCGATCGACCACATCCAGGCGATGAGCAAGGGCAACGCCTGGCCGGCCGAGCTGGACGCGACCGAGCCGACGTACCTCAAGGCCAAGACCCGGGAGTCGTCGACGCGGGCGCCCTGGTGCCACGCCACCGCCTGGGTCAAGGAGTGGCCGCTGACCCCGGTGGGTGTCAACTTCCTCGCGCCGCTGCTGGTCCACACCCCGGACGTGATCCGCACGGTCGCGGTCTGCATGGACCTGGAGCCCACCGAGGTGGCGATCGAGCGGATGCTGACGGAGAAGACCAACGACGATGCGGAGGCCAGCCGGGCGGCGAAGATGAACCGGGTGGTGGACCCGCGGGACGTGGCGCACCACGGGCGGGTGGACCAGCGCGGCGAGGACCTGGCGTCCGGCGCGGCCGGGGTCAACCTCGTCGGCTACCTCACCGTCTCGTCGCGCTCGCCCGAGGCGCTGGCCCGCGACAAGCGGACCATCCGGGCCTCCGCCGGCAAGTCCTACCTCAAGCTGGAGTGGTGCGACCGCGAGCACCACCGGGCGTTCGTGAACACCCTGCCGTTCGCGACCGGAATCCGCCGCTAACGCCGCCAACGCCGCTGACAGCCCAGGGAGGCGCGTACGTCATGGCCATGTTCGATCCGCTCGGTGCCCTCACCGAAGCCTTCACCAGCTTCCTGTTCGGGAAGGTGGAGACGACACGGCTGCCCGTACGCACCTCCACCGGCCAGGCGCAGGCGGTCTACCTCCCGACCGCGGCGCCCGGCCTCGGCGACTCGGGCGTGATCATCGGGCGCGAGGTGTACTCCGGCAAGGGCTACATCTACGACCCGTTCCAGCTCTACGGGCAGCAACTGCCGGCGCCGCACTGGCTGGTGCTGGGCGAGTCCGGCAACGGCAAGTCCGCGCTGGAGAAGACCTACGTCCTGCGGCAGCTCCGCTTCCGGGACCGGCAGGTCGTGGTGCTGGACGCGCAGGGCGAGGACGGCGTCGGCGAGTGGAACCTGATCGCCGAGGAGCTGGGAATAACGCCCATCAGGCTGGACCCGACGGCGGCCCTCAACGGCGGGATCCGGCTCAACCCGCTCGACCCCTCGATCACCACCACCGGCCAACTGGCCCTGCTCCGGACGATCATCGAGGTCGCCATGGGGCACGGCCTGGACGAGCGTGCCGGTTTCGCCCTGAAGGTCGCGCACGCGGCAGTGCTCAGCCAGTACGAGGAGGTGGAGGGGGCTGGCGGCGGCGCGCGCGGCCCCCGGCAGCCGGTGCTCTCCGACATCGTCGAGCAGTTGCGGCACCCCGAGCCGGCCTCCGCGGAGGCGATGAACGTCGACATAGACGACGTCCGCGCCTGGGGGTTGGACGTGGCGCTGGTGCTGGACCGGCTGGTCGACGGCGACCTGCGCGGGATGTTCGACGGCCCGACCACCGCCGGCATCGACCTGGACGCGCCGCTGATCGTCTTCGACCTCTCGCACATCGACCGGAACTCCATCGCGATGCCGATCCTGATGGCGATCGTCGGCGTGTGGCTGGAGCACACCTGGATCCGGCCGGACCGCAAGAAGCGGATCTTCCTGGTCGAGGAGGCGTGGCACATCATCAACTCGCCGTTCGTGGCCCAACTCTTCCAGCGGCTGCTGAAGTTCGGCCGCCGGTTGGGCCTGTCCTTCGTGGCCGTCGTGCACCACCTCAGCGACGTGGTGGACGGGGCGGCGGCGCGGGAGGCGGCGGCGATCCTGAAGATGGCGTCCACCCGGACCATCTACGCGCAGAAGGCCGACGAGGCGCGCGCCACCGGGCGGGTGCTGGGGCTGCCGCGCTGGGCGGTGGAGATCATTCCGACGCTGACGCCGGGCATCGCCGTCTGGGACGTCAACGGCAACGTCCAGGTGGTCAAGCACCTCATCACCGAGGCCGAGCGTCCGCTGGTCTACACGGACCGGGCGATGACCGAGTCGTCGCCGCTGCCAACGGACGAGGCGCGCGCGCTGGCGCTGGCGGCGGACGCCGAGGCCGAGGCGCGGGCCGAAGCGATCGCGATGGAAAGGCAGTTGCGGGACGAGTCGAGCGAGACGGTGGCGTGACGCGCGGAGACGACGAGGACGGGTACGGCCGCGGCTACGGTCCGTACGACGACCGGGGGGACGGTCGGGGCGGGCGTCATGGCCACGGCCGCGGGGGCGGCCGGCCCCGGAGCCGGGGCGTGCCCGACGCGCTGCTGGTGGGGCTGATCGGCTTCCTGCTCGGCCTGACCCTGGTGGTGTGGACGGCGACCGGCCTGGCCGGGCTGCTGGCGCACGGCGGTTGGCCGTCGGGGGTGACCTACGGCGGGACGCCGCTGGCGCTGCCGCACCTGGTCTCCGCGCCGCACGACATCGCGGCGGCCTGGCCCGACGCGCCGAAGGGCCAACTGCCCGGCTACGGCCTGTTCTGGGGGCTGTTCGTCGGCGAGTTGATGGTGCTGCTGGTGCTGGCGATCTTCGTGCTGGGGACGGTCACCCGGTACCGGGCCGTACGGGCGACGCGGCGGGCTCAACGGGCCGGCGCGGGGCCGCGGGCGGCGGGGGCGCGCGGGGTGGCGCCCGAGGCGGCGGAGGGTGCGGGGGCGCCGGTGGCGCAGCCCGCGCCGCAACCCGCCGCCCCGCAGGCTCCGGTGGCACCGGCGGTCCCTTCGGTCCCGGTGGCACCGTCAGTCCCGGAGACCGCTGTGGCGCCGGCCAGTCCGGCGCCGTCCCCTCCGGCGGCGGCACCGCCGGTCGCCGAGCCGGTGCCCGAACAGCGCGCCGCCGACGCACCCGCGGTCGCGGCGGCCCCGGCCGCCGAACCGGCCCTTCCCCGGCTGCAGTTCGACCGCGAGCGGGCCGCCGCGGTGGCCGCGGCGTTGGCCGCCGCCACCGCGGCGCCCGGCCCCCTGGTCGTCGCCACCACCGATCCCGCGCTCTGGGCCGAGACCAAGGACGCCCGCGCCAAGCTGGGGCCGCTGCTGGCCTACGACCCCACGCACCGCCTGGACACCCCGGCCCGGCTGCGCTGGTCGCCCACCGCGGGCTGCGAGGACATCGTCACCGCCACCGCCCGGGCCGCCGCGCTGCTGGCCCCGGTCCGCCCGGCCAGCACCCTGGACGCGGCGCTCGCGGACGCCGCACAGACCCTGTTGCGCTGCTGGCTGCACGCCGCGGCGCTGGACGGCCGCCCGTTCCGCCAGTTGCACCGTTGGGCGCACGCGGCGGGCGGCGCCCAGGAGCCGGTGCGCATCCTGCGGACCAACCCCAAGGCGTCCAGCGGGCAGGCCGGCGAGCTGGAGTCGGTGCTCACCGCGCACACCGAACGCCGGGAGAGGGCGAAGGAGTTGGTGGGGCGCACACTGACCGCGCTGTCCTCGGTGCACATCCGGGACGCCAGCAATCCGCTGCGATCGGATGCGCTCGCCCTCGAATCATTCGTCGCCGAAGGGGGAACGCTGTACCTGGTGGGCGAGTCCATCGAGGACCCGCGCACCGACCCGGGTGCGATGCCGCTGCTCACCGCACTCCTCTCGCACGTGGTCGAGCACGGCCGCCGCATGGCCGAACGGTCATCCGCCGGTCGGCTCGACCCACCACTCACCCTCGTCCTGGACGACATCGCCGCGCTCGCCCCGCTGCCCGCGCTGCCCGAACTCCTCCAAACGGGCCGGCAGCGCGGCCTGTTGACGCTGGCCACGATGCGCTCCCGGGAGCAGGCCCGGGCCCGTTGGTCGCAGGACTTCGCGACGGCCTGAGCGGGACGGGCCGGCCCCCGGCCCCCTCCACGGACCGGGCCGGGGGTTACGGGGCCGCCAGCGCGGCCAGCGGGCGCGGCGGGGCGGAGACCAGGTGGTCGGCCAACTCGGCCCAGTGGTCGGTGAGATAGAAGTGGTCGCCACCGGGGAAGACCCGCAGCCGGAAGCCGCCGGTGGTGTGCTCCGCCCAGGCCGCCGCCTCGTCGATGCTCACCAGCGGGTCCCGGTCCCCGGTCAGCGCGGTGACCGGGGCGGCCAACGGCGGTCCCGGGCGGTGCCGGTAGGTCTCCACGGCCTTGTAGTCGCTGCGGACCACCGGGAGCGCCATGGCCAGCACGTCCCGGTGGTCCAGGAGCCGCGGGTCGGTCCCCTGGGTGCGCCGGATCTCCTCGATCAGCCCGTCGTCGTCCCGGAGGTGGACGGTGCCGCCGCGCACCCGGGTGGGCGCCCAGGCGCCGGAGGCGATCAGGTGCGCGGGGCGCAGGCCGTCGCGCTCCAACAGGCGGGCCGTCTCGTAGGCCACCAGGGCGCCCATGCTGTGCCCGAGCAGGACCAACGGGCGGTCGGCCAGGGGCGCCAGCGCCCGGTGCGCGCCGGCCGCCAGCTCCGTCAGCTCCTCGATGCGGGGCTCGCGGATCCGGTCGTTGCGGCCCGGGTACTGGACCGCGAGCAGCTCGTGCGGGCGGGCGTCGGCGGTGCGGGCGGCGACCGCGGTGGCCAGCCGCCGGTAGGCGCCGGCGCCGCCCCCGGCGTGCGGGAAGCAGACGATCCGGGCGGCCGCGGCCGCGGGGTGCGCCGGCCCCGGGCGCAGCCGGCGCAGCCACGGGTCCGCGGCGGGCGCCGTACGGGGCCGCGGCAGGGCGGGCGCGCTACATGCCACGGGTGTACCCCCCGTCGACGGTCAGCGACTGCGCCGTGATGGCCGCCGCCCGGTCCGACACCAGGAAGCCGATCAACTCGGCCGCCTCGCGCGCCTCGACCAGCCGCCGCAGCGGGATGGACTTGCGCGCCTGGCGCAGCATCCGGGCCGGGTCGGCGCCGATCTCCTCCGCCGAGGCGGCGATCTCCCGGCGCAGCATGGGGGTGTCGATCCAGCCCGGCAGCACCGCGTTGACGGTGATGCCGCGGGACGCCAGGTCCAGGGCGAGGCCCTTGGTGTAGCCGATCAGGCCGTGCTTGGAGGCGCAGTAGGCGGTGTTGCGCATCTTGCCGGCCTTGCCGAGGATCGACGAGACGTTGACGATCCGGCCGTGATCGACGAGGTGTTCCAGGCAGGCGGCGGTGACCGCGAAGGTGCCGTGCAGGTTGATGTCCAGCACTCGCAGCCAGGTCTCCTCGTCGTCCGGGCCGTTCTCGTCGGCGACGCCGGCGTTGTTGACCAGGATGTGCAGCGGCCCGGCGGCGCGCAGCGAGCTGCGCAGGGCCCCGCGGACCGCGTCCCGCTCGCGCAGGTCGGCGACGAGCGGGGTGACCTCGGCGCCCAGCTCGCGGACTTCCTTGGCGACGGTGTCCAGTTGGGCGGCGTCCCGGTCGAGCAGGACCAGGCGGCCGGCGCCGGCATCGGCCAGCAGCAGGGCCACCTCCCGGCCGATGCCCTGGGCGGCGCCGGTGACCACCGCGGTCCGCCCGGCCAACTCGCCCGGCACGGGCCGCCGTTCGGTCCCGGGGGTGGCCGTGGCAGCGGTGTCCAGTTCGCTCATGGTCGTCCCCTCACGCCATCTTCAGGCCGCCGTCGACGTGCAGTACCTCACCCGTGGTGTAGGTGTTGCGCGGGCTGGCGAGGTACGCCACGGCGTCGGCGATCGTCTCGGGTTCGGCGTACTTCTTCAGCAGCAGCCGGCTCATGATCTCGTCCTCGCCGTGGGCGCGGATGGTGTCGGTCATGTCGGTGGTGATCACGCCGGGGGCGACCGCGTTGACGAGGATGCCCCGGGAGGCCAGCTCGACCGCCATCGCCTTGGTGAAGGACTCCAGACCGCCCTTGGCGGCCGCGTAGTTGGACTGGCCGCGGCCCGGCTTGGAGGCGGCCGACGAGGAGATGTTGACGATCCGGCCGTAGCGCTGGCGCAGCATCGCCGGCGCCGCGGCCTGGACGGTGAGCATGGGGGCGACGAGGTTGGTGGCCAGCACGTCCTGGATGTCGGCGAGCCCCTGGTTGACCAGCAGTTCGTCGCGGGTGATCCCGGCGTTGTTGACCAGCACGTCGAGCCGCCCGAAGGAGGCGCGCACGCCGGCGACGATCCGCTGCGGCACCTCGGGGTCGGAGACGTCCCCCTGGAACAGCTCGACCTTGCGGCCCAGCTTGGCGATCTGCTCGGCGACCTGCTCCGCCTCGGTGGTCGCGCTGCGGTAGTTGAGGGCGATGTCGCAGCCCTCCTGTGCCAGTCTGACGGCGATGGCGCGCCCGATGCCCCGGCTGCCGCCGGTCACCAGTGCCACCTGGCCTGCGAATTCCATGACGCTTGGGTCCTCTCAAGTCCATTGGGGCGTACGGCACATGGGCCGGGCGCCGCACGCGGTGCGATACCTGCGACGGGTCGCGTGCGGCGCCCGGGGCTCAGACCGAGTGCGCGCTCTTGTAGTCGGCCAGCCGCAGCCCGTGGGCGTCGGCCAGCGCGGCGATGTCGATGACCTGTTGGCGGCTGATGTTCCCGTAGGAGTAGTGCCGGTCGATGCCGGCCAGGCCCATCAGCGCGGTCTCCGCCATGCACGCGAAGAGCTGGCCGGCCTCCAGGAACGCCCGCGCGGAGGGGTGCAGGCCCTCGCCGTTGGGCGTGGCGACGATGCCGCCGAGCATGTACGCCAGGTCGGGCCGCTGCTCGGCCAGGTCCGGCACCGCGTTGTTGGGCACCGCGATGTCGCAGACCACCGCGTCCCTCGCGAAGTGCTCGCCGGTCAGGAACGGTTCGGGGCTGTTGGAGGCGCACAGCACCAACTGCGCCTCGCGGAGCGCTTCGGTGTCCTGGGCGACGGTCAGGAACGGGTCCGTGCCGTACCGCTCCTCCAGGTAGGCGGCGATCGCCTTGCCGCGGTCGGCGTCGCCCGCGCCCTCGGCGGACGCCCCGTCGGCCAGCCACTTGGTGATCAGCGGCTCCTCGGCGAGCCGGGCCGGGATGCCGGTCAGCTCGCCGCCGGCCGCGATCCGCGCCCAGCACTCCTGGTAGATGCCGTGCACGGTGTTCCGCAGGCGCCGCGCCGAGCCGTCCCGCCGGCTGCCCACCAGCACGATCTTGCCGAGCTTCTCGGCGAAGAGCTGGCTGTAGACGGAGGCGATGTTGCCGGCCGCGCCGACCACCGCCAGCGTGGCGTCGGCCACCTCGAAGCCGCGGTCGCGCGCGCCGCGCTCCATGGCCCGTACGCCCATCGCGACGGTCAGCGCGTTGCCCGACGTCAAGGCGATGCCGGGGACGTTGAGCGAGGTGCAGTTGTTGGTGACGATCGAGGTGTACATGCCCAGGCCGGCAACCTCGCAGCCGTCCGCGCGGGCCGCCTGCACCCGCTCCTCGACGTCCGCCCGGATTCCGGCCACGTCCCCGGACGCCAGGTAGCGGCCCATCTGCTCGGAGCCCACCATCAGCGGGTAGAGCGCGAACTCCACGGCGCTGCCCAGCGGCGAGTCGATCCGCACGCCCGGGTACGGCGCGGCCTTCTTCACCGGCTCCATGCCGAGGACGAAGGAGCGCAGCGCGGCGTCGCTGAGGTCGGCCAGCGCGGGGTCCACCTGCCGCAGGTGGGCCGGGGTGATCAGGTGGTTGACGAACGCCACCTTGCGGACCGGGCCGGTGATGTCGCGCGGCGCGCCCTGCTCGTAGCCCTCGATCGCACCGCGGAAGTCGCGGATCTCGGCCCGCGGCTTGGGGATCGTCCGGTCGCTGGCCGGGTGGACCAGGTGCAGGGTGTCCTCGTAGCGCAGGATGCGGCAGAGCCGGTCCAGGGCGCCGCGCAGCCGCTCGATCTCCTGGTCGGTGAGGCGCGCGGACGGCTGGATGCGCAGCACGTTGCCGGCGCTGCCGGTCGGCGCGATCCGGATCCGCTCCTGGCGCAGCAGGTAGCCGGAGAGAAGGTAGCCCAGCGCGCCGGTGTAGGCGCTGCCGCGCAGCACCATGGAGCGGGCCTCGCCCTGTTCGCGCAGTTGGACGCCGAGGAACAGGCCCTTGCCGCGGATGTCCTCGATGACGTCGGGGTAGGCCGACTTGAGGTCGGCGAGCATCTCCAGCAGCCGCTCGCCGCGCTCGGTGACCTGGCGGTAGACCTGCCCGTCGTCGGCCTCCAGCATCTCGACGACCTTGCGGCCGATGGCCGAGGAGAAGTCGTCCATGGCGAACGTCGAGCTGTGGATCAGGTCGAACTCGCCCTGGTACAGCGACCGTCGGACCAGCATGGCGGAGACCTTGGCCAGGCCGCCGCCCAGCGACTTGGACAGCGTGTAGTAGTCGCCGCGCAGCCCGATCAGCGAGCTGGCCAGGAAGGCGCCGCAGCGGCCCATGCCGCTCTGCACCTCGTCGATGATCAGGGCGGTGCCGACCTTGTTGCAGAACAGCCGGATGGCGCGGCCCTGTTCGGCGGTGAGCGCGTGGATGCCGCCCTCGCCCTGCACCGGCTCGACGAGGAAGGCGGTGAGGGCCGGGAAGTCCCGCTCGACGATCCGCACCCGGCCGTCGGCCAGTTCGGCGTCGAGCAGCACCACCCGCTCGTCCTCGGCGATCCGGTCCAGCAGCTCGGGCCGGTCCATGGGGACGAAGCGGACCCGGGTGCCGAGGTTCTGGAACGGGGCGCGGAAGCCGGCGTTGTAGGTGAGCTGGACGCTGCCGACCAGCTTGCCGTGGAAGGACCGCTCCAGGGCCAGGAAGAGCGGCTTGGTGGCCAGCGCCGCCGCGTTGTGCGCGCCGACGGCGGCGAGCAGCGCCTCGACACCGGCGGCGGGGGTGATCTGGCCCTGGAGGGCCGGGAGTTGGTAGGCGTCGGCATCGACGGTGGCCGTCCCGCGGCGCAGCGCGGCGCCGGCGGCCTCCAGGTGGGCGGCGGCCTCCTCGGCGAGCGCCGCCGCCCGGGTCACCCGGACCAGTTCGGCGTGTTTGACGGCCGCCTCAATGGCCTCGGCGCCGCTGTTGCCGAAGGTGGCCAGGTACGGCTCCTTGATGCCGGTCTCCCGGCGGACGACGTCGCTGAGCGCGGCGCCGAGCCGGCCGGCCTCGCCGCGCAGCGAGAACTGGGCGTGCACGGGGCGCTGCTGGTCCAGCAGCTCCTTGGCGTGCGCGACGATCTCGGGGTGGTTGTGGCCGAGGATCAGCGAGCCGTAGCCGCCCATCAGGTCCAGGACCGGTACCAACTCGCCCTGGTCATCGCGGTGGTAGAGGGTGTTGCCCTCGGCCCGCTCGTACTCGACGTCCAGTCCCAGGGCGGTGAACACCCGGCCCATCTGGGGCTGCACGTACTCGGTGAACGCGTGTGTTGCTGACATGGACTGGTGTCTCCTAGACGAGGTGCGGCCGCTCGGCGAGCAGGGCGCCCGCGAACCCGTTGAAACTGCTGTGCAGGCTGAGGACGGAGTCGATCCGCCGCTTCCGGGGCGCGCCGGTGACGAAGTCGGTGCCACCGTCCGGCGGGGTCTCCAGGTGCGCGATCGGCGGCAGCTCACCGGTGGCGAACAGACTGGGCGCCAGCGCCAGTTCGGCCAGCGGGCCGGCGGCGCCCAGGGTGCCGGTGACCGGCCGCACGGAGCTGACCGGGACGCCGGAGTCCTTCAGCAGCACGCGCAGCAGCTCGGTCTCGGCCGCGTCGTGGTGGACGGTGCCCTTGCCGTCGGCCAGGACCGCGCCGAGGCTCTCCGGCGTCACGCCGTGCGCGGCCAGCAGGCCGCGGGCGCTCTCGGCCAGTGCGGCCGGGCCGACGCCGCTGTCCACGGTCGGCCGCAGCGTCGCGCCCAACACCGTGACCAGGGCGCGGGCGCCGCGCGCCGCGGCGTCCCCGGCCCGCTCCAGGACCAGCGCGACGGCGCCCTCGGCGAGCACCGTGCCGTCCCGCTCGGCGTCGAAGCTGCGCAGCGAGGCGGCGCCGCGGCCGCCGGCGGTGAGGTTGCCGGCGCGGTGCTGCGCGGCCAGCTTCAGCGGCTCGTTGAAGCTGCCGGCGCCGACCACCAGCGCGGTGTCGCAGTCCCCGTGGCGGAGGCTGAACGCGGCCCGTTGGAGGGCCCCGAGGGCCGCCCCGGCGTCCTGCACGAAGGCCGCGCAGTCGCCGCGGAACCGCTGGGCGATGCTGACCAGCGCCAGGGTGTTGTTGTTCAGCGCCCGGATGACGGTGAACGGGTTGAACGTGGCGGCGTTGCCGAACGCCTCGGCCACCACCCGGGTCAGGTCCGCGCCCATCCCCGGCGAGGTGTCGGTGCGGGCCTGGTCGAGCGCCTTGTGGAAGGCGGCGACGCTCAGTTCGGTGGAGTCGTCCTGGGCGACGTAGAGCCCGCGCCGCTCCTCGGGGATCGCCTGCCAGCCCTCGCCGGCCGCCCGCATGGCGTCCTCGGCGGCCAGCACCGCGTTGAAGGTGAACGCGGTGCCGAACTTCCGCAGCTTGTGGGGGACGCTGTCCCGGCTGGCCTGCTGGAGGTCGGCGGGCACGTGCCCGAAGTGGGTGATCTTCTTCGTCCGGACGTAGGGGTCCTGGTAGGGGACGAGCGCGGACCGGCCCTCGCGCCAGGCCGTCCACAGGGCCTCGGGCCCGCGCCCGGTGGGCAGTACGGCGCCGATGCCGGTGACGACGATCGCGTCGGGGTCGAAGGCGCCGGGGTCGGGCGCACCGTGCCCGGCTCCGGGCCGGGTCTCGGTGCTCGAATCGATGTCAGTGCTCATAACCACGCACCACCAGACTGGCGTTGAGGCCGCCGAAGCCGAAGGAATTGCTCACCGCCACCGACACCTCCTGGTACCGCGCCTTCTCGGGCACGTAGTCCAGGTCGCAGGCCGGATCCGGGTTCTCCAGATTCAGCGTCGGGGGCACGATGCCGTCCCTTACGGACAGCACGGTGGCGATCAGCTCGGGCGCACCGGCGGCGGCGATCAGATGGCCCAGCATGGTCTTGTTGGCGGTGACCGCCAGCTTCCGGTAGTGCTCGCCGGCCGCGAACACGTCCTTGATCGCCCGGGTCTCGATCGGGTCGTTCAGGGGGGTGGAGGTGCCGTGCGCGTTGATGGAGTCCACGGCCTCCGGCGCCACCTCGCCGTCCGCCAGCGCCCGGCGCATCGCCAGCGCGGCGCCCCGGCCCTCCGGGTGCGGGGCGGTGACCTGGTAGGCGTCCAACGAGCTGCCGAAACCGGCCAGTTCGGCGTAGACCGTGGCGCCGCGCCGGCGGGCGCTCTCCTCGCTCTCCAGCACCAGCATGGCGGCGCCCTCGGCGGCCACCAGCCCGCTGCGGTCCCGGTCGAAGGCCCGGCACAGCCGGTCCCCGAACAGCTCCGAGGTGGACGGGGCGCCCAGCAGGTGCAGCCCGGTCATGGTCGGCAGGTTGAGCACCGAGTCGGCGCCGCCCACCAGCATCGCGTCCACCTCCCCGCGCCGGATCATCCGGTAGCCGTGGCCGATGGCGTGGGTGGCCCCGGCGCAGGCGGTGGAGAAGTTCAGCGCCGGGCCGCGCAGCCGGTGACGGGCGGCGATCCCGGCGGCCAGCGCGTCGTTGGTGCAGAACAGGCCGCTGGCGCGGTCCAGTTGGTCGCGCCGCTCGAAGAGCGTGCGCCAACTGGGCCGACCGTCCTCCCCGATGGCGTGCAGCAGCTCGTAGGGGTCCCGCTCGGGCACGCCGGAGCCGACGGCGGTGCCGATCCGGCCGATCGCGCCCGGGTCCGCGACGCCGGCGTCGGCCAGCGCCTGTGCGGCGGCGGCCAGCCCGAACCGGGCGCGCCGCTCCAGCGGCCCCTTCGGGCCCTCGTCGGCGCCGTACCGCGCGGCGAACGCCGCGTCGTCGACCGGCGCCGCGTAGCGCACCGGGAAGTCCGGGGCGCCGGGCAACTGCCAGGCGCGGATCGCGGAGCGGCCCGCGGTCAGGCCCTCCCACATGGTCTCCCAGTCGAGCCCCAGTCCGCAGACGGCGCCCAGCCCGGTCACCACGACGCGGCGGCTCATTTCTCGGCTCCTTCCAGTACGACGGCGCCCACCTGGCCGCGTGCGCCGCAGGCCAGCACCAGGGCCCGCGGGGCGGGCAGCGGCTCCTCGCGGGCCGCGTCGCCGTCGGCGACCAGCCGCCGGCCGATGGCCAGGCCGTGCAGCGCCAGCAGGGTGTGCGCCAGCGGGTGGGCGGGGCCGAGCACCCCGGTGGCCCGCTCGCCGGTGAAGTGGGCGGGCCGCTCCGCGGCGCCGGCGAAGACCCGGTCCAGCGCGGCCTCTTGGGCCCGTGCGGTGGTGTGCGTCCAGGCGGCGTCGGGCAGCACCCAGCCGATCCCGTCGGCGTCCGTGCCGGCCATCTCCAGGGCCGTGTGGACGGCCTCGGCGAGCGCCTCGGCCCGGTCCTCCTCCGCGGCGCCGAAGGCCCGCCCGTAGCCGGCCAGCCGCGCCCCTGGGGCCGCGGCGCCCGCCCGGGGGCCGTCGGTGCGGTCGGGGCCGCCGTCGGCCCGTTCGGCGAGCAGGAAGGCCGCGCCCTCCCCGGGGACGGCCCCGTTCCACCCCAACTCCTCGTACTGGACGAAGAGCAGCGGATGCACCTTGGGACTCACCGCCCCGATCAGCGCCGCCTCGTTCTCCCCCTCGGCGATCGACAGCGCCCCGTCGATCAGGGCCGTCAGGCCCGCGTCGGAGAACGGCGAGTACGCGGCCATCGCCCCGGTCAGCCCGAAGACCGCCGAGATGTGCGCGGCCGCGGTGCTGTTGAGGTGGGACAGCCCGCTGAACGGCGGGACCTCCCGGCCGTAGAGGGCGGCCACCTCGGCCGGCGAACCGGCGGCCCGGTGCAGCCCTTCCAGCACGCTGAACCGCAGCAACTCCTCGTCCACCGTGGGCAGTCCGAGGTAGAGCCCCCAACCGGGACCGCCCACCGGACCGGCCTCCGCCGGGCCGGCCAGGGCCAACCGCGCCCCGTAGAGCGCCATCCGGGCCTGCTTCTCCGAGGTGCGCAGCACCCTGCGGTGCACGCCGAGGGTGGCCGCGTCGGGGTCGTCCACCAAGTAGGCGGCATCGAACTCCGGCCAGGGGCCGGCGAGTTCCGCAACCGGCCGCCGGGTGTCCTTGCCGGCGACCAGGGCCTCCCACAGGTCGCCCGGGTCGGTGCCGGCGGCCGTGTAGAGGCCGGGCGCGGTCAGTCGCACGTCGTGCGTCGTCATGGCCGCGCTCACCCCGCCTGGGCCAGGATCAGGGAGCAGTTCTGGCCCCCGAAACCGAAGGAGTTGGACAGCACCGCCCGCACCCGTGCCGGGCGCCGCTCGGTGACGACGTCCAGCCCGGCGGTGACCTCGTCGGGCTCGGCGAAGTTGAGCGTCGGCAGCAGCGTCTGGTGCTGCAGGCTGAGCACCGACAGCACCGCCTCGGCCGCCCCGCTGTTGGCCAACGAGTGCCCCATCGCGGACTTGTTGCCGGTGACCGGGACGTCGCCGACCCGCGCCCCGAAGACGGTGTGCAGGGCCGCCGCCTCACAGGTGTCGTTGGCCTCGGTCGAGGTGCCGTGGGCGTTGATGTGGTCGATGTCCTCGGGGGCGAGGCCGGCGTCGGTCAGCGCGGCCCGCATGCACACCGCGTAGTCCGAGCCGTCCCGCGAACTGGACGTCATCTTGCCGGCCTCGGTCACCCCGGCGTACCCGGCGACCCTGGCCAGGATGCGGGCGCCGCGCGCCTCGGCGTGCGCCCGGGACTCCAGGACGAGGAAGGCCGCGCCGTCCCCGATGACGAAGCCCGAACGGTCCTTGTCGAAGGGCCGGCTGATCGCGCCGGGCTCCTTGCCCTCGGCCGGGGCGAGGGCGCCCACCCCGTAGAAGGCGGTGACCGCGGCCAGCGTGGTCAGCGTCTCCGCGCCGCCGGCCAGCGCCACGTCGAGCACGCCGCTGCGCAGGTAGCGGTAGGCGCTGCCGATGGCCATGCCGCCGGCGGCGCAGGCGTCCGCGCGGGTCTCCAGCACGCCGGTCGCGCCGAAGTAGTCGGCGAGCGCGGCGGTGGCGGTGTCCGGCTGGACCTTCTGGTGCCGGTGCGGGTCGAGCCCGCCGTCGGTGCCGGCGTCGTCGAGGCGGTCCAGGTAGCCGTCCAGGTCCAGGGCGCCGGCGTCGTGGTCCACGTGGGCGGCCAGCGCGGAGAGTTCGGCCGGCTCCATGACCATGCGGTTGCAGGCGAGGAAGACGCCGCCGCGCTCGGTCTCCAGCCGCCGCGGCAGTCCGCTGCGCTCCCACGCCTGGGCGGCGGCGTGCCAGGCGAGCACGCCGGCCGGCCCCAGCGGCCCGGCCTCGGCCGGCGCCGCCCCGGCCAGCTCCCGCTGGACCTCGGGGTCGAGGTGCGCCGAGACGGCGCAGGGGACGCCCCACTCCGAGTGGAGCGGGTGCTCGGTGATGAGCGTGCGTCCTTCCGCGAGGTGCTCGAACAGCGCCTCCGGGTCGGTGAGTTGCCCGGCGACCAGACCGATCCCGGTCACCACGACCTCGTGTTCGGCCCCGTGGGCCACGGGCCCGGACCCGTTGGTCGGGAGTTCGGCCCCGTTGGTTGAGTGGGGTGTCACTTGCTTTCCTTTCGCACGACTCGCACGACGAGCGACGCCTTCCGCACCGGCCTCGCTGCGGTCAGCCGACGGGCTGGGCGTCCCCGACGGCGACGAGCGCGGCCCGCACGCCCTCGGCCATCACCTCGTCACCGGTGGCCGCCTCCAGCGCGGCGCCGCAGCCGGCGCAGATCGCCTTGCCGGACGCCGCCAACTCGGCCTTGTCCGCGCCGCATTCGGTGCACTGCTCGGGCAGGTGGTCGAAGATCGCGTGGGTGAAGGCGGCCCAGTGCGCGCTGGTGGCCGCCGCGGCGACCTCGTGCGGCCGCTGGCCGGCGTGCACCTGCTCCACGGAGTAGCCGAAGGCGCTGCGGCGCAGCACGTCGGCGGCGAGCTCGGTGATCCCGCCGCGCTCGTCGTAGAGCCGCTCGGAGCCGCCGAGCGCGTTGGCGAGCTGGTCCAGGACATTCGACTTGGGCAGCGTCACGCCCAGCTTGGTCTCCATCTCGAAGCGGAATTCGACCAGGTCGAGGGATTCCGCGCCCAGGTCGCCGACCAGGGTGGCGTCCGCGGTGATCTCGTCGACGTCGGTGCCCAGGACCTGGGCCAACCCCTCCCGCACGATGTCGTGGATCTGCTCGGCCGCATAGGGGTTCTGCATGGCTCTCTCCTTGTTTCTGAGCGCTTTCGACACCACCGTCGACCGGCCATGAAAATTCCCGGAAAACGGCAGCAGAAATTACTCGGCAGCGTGTTTTCACGCGCGTTCCACCGGCTTCGGAAAACGCGTAGCGCGATGAATGCGCGATACTAGGAGCCCGTTCGGCGAGCCTTGGTGACGTCGCGCCGAATTTCAGTCGACGAGCACCACGGCAGACTGCCGCACGGCAAAGGTGAATGAAAGGTATGTGGTGGTTTGCCCACTTGGGCGTGACATGGCGCCGTCAACCCGACGCATTAGGCCCGTGGCGCAAGAGACTCGCCCCGTGGGCACAAGAGAAAGGGAACATTCCAGCTTAGGAATCCCTGAATTTAGATGCCTGCGTAGGCACTACACATGGCCGTCCCCCGTAGCAAATGATCCCCCGACACCTGCTTGCCAGGAACGGGCAGTTCCCATCGGCGGCCACCTCGTTGTGGCACACCCACAAAGCCCGTCCCGCCTCACTACTGGAGGCACGACAAAAACGTTACCAGAGGCCCATACGAGCGTCACTCGTTTGTGCGATAGGTCACGTGACCCAGTGACGCAAGAAAGGGTTAACCACGAACGGTTCGCGGTAACGCGAAAATTAACGCGCAATTCACACGGGCCCGGCCTCGCGGAAAAGCCCAGGAAGCCGGCGGGTTACCGCGCGTAAACGTCGCGAGGGACCCGCCTAATTCCGGCCACGGCAACGTTTCCCGGCCACCCGCCCGACCGTCGCCCTCACCCGACGACCTCCGCCCCCGCCACCGGAAGCGCCCGCTCCCCCTGGAGCCGCCGCCCATATCCGGCCAACCGCTTCCCCAGGTTCACACTCACCGCACCGACCAACCGCCCCTCCCGGTAGTGCGCCTCCACCACCTTCTCCGACCCCGGCTCCCCCTCCTCCACGACCACCCGGTCCCCGCTCCCCGGCAGCCCCACCGACTTGATCCGCAGCCCGAACGCCGACGTCCAGAACGACGGCACATGCGCATACGGCTCCGCCCCCGCCGGCCCCGCCAGCAGGTTCCGCGCCGCCAACTCCCCCTGCGCCGCCGCATTGCTCCAGTGCTCCAACGCCACCGGCCCGTCCGCCGACCGCACCGCATCGCACCGGGCCACGTCCCCGGCCACCACGATCCGCGGATCCGGCGCCGCGGCCACCCCCGCCGCCCGCGCGAACAGCCGCTCGTCGCAGTGCACCCGCCCCGCCGGCAGCGCCAACCCGGACCCCAGCAACCACCCGGTCGCCGGCACCATCCCGATCGCCACCACCACCAACGCGGCCGGCAGCACGCCCCCGTCGGCCAACTCGACCCCGGCGACCCGACCCCGTTGCGCACGGAACCCCGTCACCCCGACGCCCAGCCGCAGCACGACCCCGGCCCGGCGCGCCGCGTCCGCCACCACGTCCGGCACCGTCCCACCCAACACCCGCAACGGCCGCCCGAACGGCTCCACCAGCGTCACCCGCACCCCGAGCCCCAGCCCGACCAGCGACGACGCCAACTCCACCCCGACGAACCCGGCCCCGACGACGACCACCTCACGGGCCCCGCCGTCCACCGCCGCGCGCAGCGCCCGGACGTCTCCCAGCCCCCGCACCGTCAGCACCCCGGCCGGCACCGCCCCGGGCCACTCCCGCGCCCGCGCCCCGGTCGCCACCACCAGCCCGTCGTACGGCAGCTCCGCCCCGTCGGCGAGCCGCACCCGGCGCCGCTCCCGATCCAGCCCGACCGCCGCGGTCCCCCGGACCCAGCGAGCGCCGAAGTCCTCGGCGCCCGCCAGCCGGATGTCCGCCTCGGTGAGCGTCCCGGCCACCAACTGCTTCGTCAACGGCGGCCGGTCGTAGGGCAGTTCCGCCTCCTCCGACACCACCGTCAGCGCCCCGGTGAAGCCCCCGGCCCGCAGCGCCTCACCGGCCCGGACGCCCGCCAGCCCCGCGCCCACCACGACGACCTCGCGCACGGCCCTCAGGCCCCCTCGACCGAGATCGCCCGCACCGGACACGCCCGCACCGCGGCCGCCACCTTCCCCGCCAGCTCCGGCGCCGGGTCCGGCGCGACCACCAACTGCTCGTCGTCGTCCAACGCGAAGACCTCGGGCGCCACCAGCGCGCACTGCCCCAGCCCGTCACACAGCTCGTAATCGACCTTGATCCGCATGCCTGCCTCCCCCAACTCCCCTATGGAACGAGCCGTTGCGCGACGGGCCTCGGCCCGCCGCCCCCACCCGCGGCCGGCGGCGCACCACCGACCGCGGGGCACTACGCCCTTACACCGTCTCCCGCGCGTACCGCAGCGGCAGCTCCGCCAGCCCCCGGATCGCGTCCGAGGCCAGCCACTGCATCTCCCCCGCCGGCACCCCCAACTCCAGCGTCGGGAACCGGTCCAGGATCTCGTTCAGCGCGATCGTCGCCTCCTGACGGGCCAGCCGCTGCCCCAGGCAGAAGTGCGGCCCCATCCCGAACGCCATGTGCTGCGCGGTGGCCCGCCCGATGTCGAAGGTGTGGCCGTCCGCCCGCACCTCCGCGTCCCGGTTGGCCGCGTTCAGCAGGAACCGCACCAACTCGCCCTTGCGGATGGTGACCCCACCGGCCTCGAAGTCCTCAAGGGCCACCCGGTTGACCGTCGTCATCGCCGACCCGCGGAACCGCAGCGCCTCCTCCACCGCCGGACCCACCAGCGACCGGTCCGCGCGCAGCGCGGCCAACTGCTCCGGGTGCGTCAGCAGCTCGTGCAACGCGTTGGCCAGCAGGTTCGTCACCGTGTCGTGCCCGGCGATCAGCAGCACCGCGGCGAACGACGACAACTCCTCGTCCGTCAGCGCCCCGCCGTCCTCGAACCGCGCCGCGATCAACTCGCTCAGCAGGTCCTCCGTCGGCCGCTCCCGCTTCGCCCGGATCAGCCCGATGCAGTACCCGAACAGCTCGCCCGCCGACGCCTGCATCGCCTCCAACGACGGCGCCGCGGAGATGTCCATCGCCCACTTCCGGAACGGGTCCCGGTCCTCGCCCGGCACCCCCAGCAGATCGCAGATCACCTCCAGCGGCATCGGATAGGTGAACGCGTCGATGAAGTCCGCCGTCCCGCTGTCGCCCAGCTTCTCCAGCAACTGCCGGGTGATCTCCACGATGCGCGGCTCCAACTGCCGCACCGCCTTGGACGCGAACGCCGCGCTCACCAGCCGCCGGTACCGGGCGTGCGCCGGATCGTCCTGCTCCAGCAGCATCACCTGGAGCCCCGGCACCAGCGCCCCGTGCGGCGCGTGCACGTGCACGTCGTTGGAGAGCCGCGGATCGCTCAACAGCTCCCGGGTCAGCGCCGCACCCAGCACCGTCCAGGTCTCCTGCTGGTTCAACTGCCGCGTACGGATGATCTCGTGGTCCGCGGCGAGCCGCTCCAGCTCCCGCTCCAGGCCCGGCGTGGCCGCCAGCTCGGCCAGATCGATGACTTCGGACATGACGAACTCCCCCTAGAACTGCCATGACTGACGGGCGCCGGCCCACCCGGCGGCATCCCGCAACGGACGTGGGCCGACCGACCCCGGAGAAACCCGGCCCCGGACCCCATGTGTCCGGCGGCCGGCACTGCACGCGCCGGAACGACTCCTCAGTCCCGGAGCAAACCCACGGCCTGGCGGGCGAGTTGCTCATCCAACGCGCCCGACCGGCTCCCGGCGATCCCCGACCGCATCAGGGCCGCTCCCTCGACCAACGCCACGAACGTCTCGGCCCGCGCCCGGCAGAGATCGGCCGACCACTCCGGCCGCCCCTGCTGCACGAAAGCCTCCACATGGGCGACGTACTGCCGGTAGAACTCCCGGACCACCGCGGCGATCTCCTCGTCCCGCGCCGCCAGCGCCCACACCTCGACGTACAGCCGGACCAGTTGCGGGTCCTCCTGCTCGGCCAGCACCACCGCCACCACCTCGGCGGCGTCCGCCCGGCTCCCCTCCGTCACCTCGATGACCGAGGGGTCCGCCGGATCCAACCGCAGCCCGGTCGTCTCCGCCAGCCGTTCCAGCGAGCGGTCCAACGCCCGTGCCAACACGGCCTTTATCAGGTCCGCCCGGGTCGGGAAGTAGTGCTGTAGATGCCCGACCCGGACCCCCGCCTCACCGGCGATGGCCCGCAGCGACGCATCCGCATTGCCCTTGGCGACGAGCACGGACTCGGCGGCATCCAGCAGACTCGTCCGCCGCAGGTTGCCCTGCCGGGTCAAGTGCGGCTTGCCGTCGTCCCTCTCCTCGCTCATGACACCGTGACCTCGACCCCGGCCTTCTCCAGCTCGGCCACCACGTCCTGCGGCGCCGGCGTCATCTCCGGGAACACCACCCCGCGCGGCGCCTCGGCCCCATCGGTCCCGAGCACCCGCCGCAGCCCCAACAGCCCGCCCAGAGCGGTGAGATGGGCCTGCCCCGCGGCGTCCTTGACCACCGCGGTACGGCGCTCGCCGCCCCGCCCGTGGACCTCGATCCGCAGCAGCGCGCTGCCGCCCTCGCCCGGCGAGTACAGCATCGACCGGCGGGTCTTCTCGAACTTCTCGCCCCGCCCCCACCGGAAGAACCCGGTCTTCTTCAACGCCAGCAGCGACGACGTCGACGAGTTGGCGCTGAACCCGATCCGCGTGATGGCGGTGTCCACCCCCAACACCAACGGCAGTGTGAACTGCTCCGGCGTGTCGATCCGCGCCACCTTCGTCCGGTACCCGCCGATGTCCACGAACCCGGCGTCGCTCAACGGCATGATCGACCGCCGCTCGCCGTCCTCCACGACCTCGTAGTCCAGGCCCAGCCGGTCCATGAACTCCACCGAGTCCGTCCCGGCCCGGTCCTTCAGGTCGTACCGGATCGCGATCTGCACCCCGGCCGCCCCGCCCAGCTCGGCCGCCAGCGCCGCGGTGACCAGCGTGGTCACGCCGCCCATCCAGCTCGACGACAGCAGCACCGGCGCCTTCGGCGGATTGACCGCGGCGATCGCGACGGCCCGCTGCAACCGCGCCGTCCACCGGGTGATGTCCACATACGGCACCCCGCCCCGGAGGGCGGCCAGCAACACCCGGTCGTCCGGGTCGTTCACCGTACTGACCACGGCCCGGACCTTCGCCGAGAACGGCTCCGGATCGCTGAGGTCCCAGCGCCGCACCTCCGCCCCGACCTCATCGGCCAACTCCCGCCCGCGCTCGGGCGTGCGCCCGGTCAACAGCAACGGCCAGGAGGGGGCGGCGAGCCGGGTCAGTTCGCCGCCGACGGTCCCATAACCGCCGACCACGAGCACCGGACCATTCACATCGAGCTGCAGGTCATCGTCCACACCCCAGACACTAGGTCACGCGACCTAGATTCACAACGGCCGTCATTGTCGCCCCCGTCACATAGAGTCGTCAGCCCACGGACCGTCTACTACCGTCCCCCGCCGAGGAGTTGAGCCACCCCATGCTCATCGAGCACGTCCTCCCCCCGCACGCCGTAGGCGAGGACGCCCTCGGTGACCCACCGCCCACCGCCCCCACCGGCCTCTTCCCGGAGGAGGAACGCGCGATCGCCTACGCCGGCGACAAGCGCCGCCGCGAGTTCATCACCGCCCGCCAATGCGCCCACCGCGCCCTGGCCCGCCTGGGCCTCCCCCCGGCCCCGCTCCTCCCCGGCCCGACCGGCGCCCCCGCCTGGCCCCCCGGCATCACCGGCAGCATCACCCACTGCGACGGCTACCGCGCCGCCGCCGTGACCCGCACCACCGACCTCCCCCACCTCGGCATCGACGCCGAACCCCACGCCCCCCTACCCCCCACCGTCCGCGAGGGCATCACCACCCCCACCGAACGCCACCACCTCCAGCACCTCACCGCCACCCACCCCGACATCGCCTGGGACCGCCTCCTCTTCAGCGCCAAGGAGTCGGTCTACAAGACCTACGCCCCCCTCTCCCCCCGCCCCCTCGACTTCGACGACGCCGAAATCACCTTCGCCCCCACCACCCACACCTTCACCGCCCGCCTCCAACTCCCCCACCACCCCACCCTCTTCGGCAACTGGCACACCACCCCCACCCTCCTCCTCACCTCAGCCTCCCTCCCCACCCCCTGACCACCCACAACACCCACCCCACAACGCAAAAAAGCCCCGCCCCAAGCCAAACCCGGGAACGAGGCTCCAACACCACAACCACCAACCATCACAACAACGACAACGCAAAAAAGGCTCCGGCCCCGAACCACAATAAGGTTCAAGGGCCGGAGCCATAAAAGAAGTTCGGCGGCGTCCTACTCTCCCACAGGGTCCCCCTGCAGTACCATCGGCGCTGAAAGGCTTAGCTTCCGGGTTCGAAATGTAACCGGGCGTTTCCCTAACGCTAAAACCACCGAAACACTATGAAACTTAGAACAACCGTTGGTCTGTTCGTGGCTTCAGAACCAACACAGTGGACGCGAGCAACTGAGGACAAGCCCTCGGCCTATTAGTACCAGTCAACTCCACACCTTACGATGCTTCCATATCTGGCCTATCAACCCAGTCATCTACTGGGAGCCTTACCCCATCAAGTGGGAGGGAGCCCTCATCTCGAAGCAGGCTTCCCGCTTAGATGCTTTCAGCGGTTATCCTTTCCGAACGTAGCCAACCAGCCATGCCCTTGGCAGAACAACTGGCACACCAGAGGTCCGTCCGTCCCGGTCCTCTCGTACTAGGGACAGCCCTTCTCAAGACTCCTACGCGCGCAGCGGATAGGGACCGAACTGTCTCACGACGTTCTAAACCCAGCTCGCGTACCGCTTTAATGGGCGAACAGCCCAACCCTTGGGACCGACTCCAGCCCCAGGATGCGACGAGCCGACATCGAGGTGCCAAACCATCCCGTCGATATGGACTCTTGGGAAGATCAGCCTGTTATCCCCGGGTACCTTTTATCCGTTGAGCGACGGCGCTTCCACAAGCCACCGCCGGATCACTAGTCCCTACTTTCGTACCTGCTCGACCCGTCAGTCTCACAGTCAAGCTCCCTTGTGCACTTACACTCAACACCTGATTACCAACCAGGCTGAGGGAACCTTTGGGCGCCTCCGTTACCCTTTAGGAGGCAACCGCCCCAGTTAAACTACCCACCAGACACTGTCCCTGATCCGGATCACGGACCCAGGTTAGACATCCAGCACGACCAGAGTGGTATTTCAACAACGACTCCACACCAACTGGCGTTGGCGCTTCACAGTCTCCCACCTATCCTACACAAGCCGAACCGAACACCAATATCAAGCTATAGTAAAGGTCCCGGGGTCTTTCCGTCCTGCTGCGCGAAACGAGCATCTTTACTCGTAATGCAATTTCACCGGGCCTATGGTTGAGACAGTCGAGAAGTCGTTACGCCATTCGTGCAGGTCGGAACTTACCCGACAAGGAATTTCGCTACCTTAGGATGGTTATAGTTACCACCGCCGTTTACTGGCGCTTAAGTTCTCAGCTTCGCCTGAACGAATCCAGACTAACCGGTCCCCTTAACGTTCCAGCACCGGGCAGGCGTCAGTCCGTATACATCGCCTTACGGCTTCGCACGGACCTGTGTTTTTAGTAAACAGTCGCTTCTCGCTGGTCTCTGCGGCCACCCCCAGCTCAGACAGAAAATGTCATCACCAGAAATGGCCCCCCTTCTCCCGAAGTTACGGGGGCATTTTGCCGAGTTCCTTAACCATAGTTCACCCGAACGCCTCGGTATTCTCTACCTGACCACCTGAGTCGGTTTAGGGTACGGGCCGCCATGAAGCTCGCTAGAGGCTTTTCTCGACAGCATAGGATCATCCACTTCACCACAATCGGCTCGGCATCAGGTCTCAGCCTTAACATGTGACGGATTTACCTACCACACGGCCTACACCCTTACCCCGGGACAACCACCGCCCGGGCTGGACTACCTTCCTGCGTCACCCCATCGCTTACCTACTACAAGTCTGGTCCGTCGGCTCCACCACTCCCCTCAACTCCGAAGAGATCAGGGCGGCTTCACGGACTTAGCATCGCCTGATTCAGTATTGGGCGCTCCAAAGCGGGTACCGGAATATCAACCGGTTGTCCATCGACTACGCCTGTCGGCCTCGCCTTAGGTCCGACTTACCCTGGGCAGATCAGCTTGACCCAGGAACCCTTAGTCAATCGGCGCAAGAGTTTCCCACTCTTGTATCGCTACTCATGCCTGCATTCTCACTCGTGAACCGTCCACAACTCGTTTCCACGGCTGCTTCACCCGGCACACGACGCTCCCCTACCCATCACGATCCCCGTTAGGGTAATATCGCAATGACACGACTTCGGCGGTGTACTTGAGCCCCGCTACATTGTCGGCGCAGAATCACTTGACCAGTGAGCTATTACGCACTCTTTCAAGGATGGCTGCTTCTAAGCCAACCTCCTGGTTGTCTCTGCGACTCCACATCCTTTCCCACTTAGCACACGCTTAGGGGCCTTAGTCGATGCTCTGGGCTGTTTCCCTCTCGACCATGGAGCTTATCCCCCACAGTCTCACTGCCGCGCTCTCACTTACCGGCATTCGGAGTTTGGCTAAGGTCAGTAACCCGGTAGGGCCCATCGCCTATCCAGTGCTCTACCTCCGGCAAGAAACACACGACGCTGCACCTAAATGCATTTCGGGGAGAACCAGCTATCACGGAGTTTGATTGGCCTTTCACCCCTAACCACAGGTCATCCCCCAGGTTTTCAACCCTGGTGGGTTCGGTCCTCCACGAAGTCTTACCTCCGCTTCAACCTGCCCATGGCTAGATCACTCCGCTTCGGGTCTAGAGCGTGCAACTCAACGCCCTCTTCGGACTCGCTTTCGCTACGGCTTCCCCACACGGGTTAACCTCGCTACACACCGCTAACTCGCAGGCTCATTCTTCAAAAGGCACGCAGTCACGACGCAGAAACAAAGTCTCTGCGCGACGCTCCCACGGCTTGTAGGCACACGGTTTCAGGTACTATTTCACTCCGCTCCCGCGGTACTTTTCACCATTCCCTCACGGTACTATCCGCTATCGGTCACCAGGGAATATTTAGGCTTAACGGGTGGTCCCGCCAGATTCACACGGGATTTCTCGGGCCCCGTGCTACTTGGGTGGCTCTCAAGCAAGCCGCTGACGTTTCAGCTACGGGGGTCTTACCCTCTACGCCGGACCTTTCGCATGTCCTTCGCCTACATCAACGGTTTCTGACTCACCGACCGGCCGGCAGACCGATCAAGAAAGCTCCCACAACCCCGCACTGGCAACCCCTGCCGGTATCACACCAATACGGTTTAGCCTCATCCAGTTTCGCTCGCCACTACTCCCGGAATCACGGTTGTTTTCTCTTCCTGCGGGTACTGAGATGTTTCACTTCCCCGCGTTCCCTCCACACTGCCTATGTGTTCAGCAGCGGGTGACAGCCCATGACGACTGCCGGGTTTCCCCATTCGGACACCCCCGGATCAAAGCTCGGTTGACAGCTCCCCGGGGCCTATCGCGGCCTCCCACGTCCTTCATCGGTTCCTGGTGCCAAGGCATCCACCGTGCGCCCTTAAAAACTTGGCCACAGATGCTCGCGTCCACTGTGCAGTTCTCAAACAACGACCAGCCACCCGTCACAACCTGCACCAAGCAGACCTACACCGGGACCGGCACACCGAAGGACGAGCAACGCTCGCACCCTCAGACACCCAACAGCGCGCCCAACACAACCAGCCAAGACCCCGCGTT